>CAZZHN010000024.1:0-35244 GCA_964654065.1 uncultured Solibacteraceae bacterium | reverse complement strand
CAAGATGCAGGCGCTGAAGCCGCAGATCGACGCCATCAACGCCAAGTACAAGAAAATCGGCTTGACCGATCCGCGCAAGGCCGACCAGAACCAGGAAGTGATGGCGCTGTACAAGCAGAACGGCGTGAACCCGATGGGCGGGTGCGTGCCGATGCTGATCCAGCTCCCTTTTTTCATCGCTTTCTACAAGGTCTTTACCGTCTCAGTCGAGATGCGAGGGGCCAGCTGGCTGTGGGTCACCGACTTGTCGCAACCCGAGACTCTCCCCCTCCACATCCTGCCCCTGGTTATGATTGCCAGCCAGTTTTGGATGCAGAAAATGACGCCCACCGCTGCCGCCGGCGATCCCAGTCAGCAGAAGATGATGATGTTCATGATGCCGTTGATCTTCGGTGTCATGTTCTACAACTTGCCCAGCGGCCTGGTGTTATACTACTTGACCAGCAATCTCGTTGGGATGGGCCTGCAATCGTTTTTCAACCGTACGGCAACGGCCGAAGACGCAGCGCGCAGCGTCGAGCCGCCCAAGAAAAAGAACAACAGGAAGTAAGCCGTGACACAGCGAAAACACTCGGTCGCATCGATTGGAGCCCGCATTGACGGGTTCCTCCGCCCCCTGCTCGCCAACGCCGGCCTCGAGTTGCGATACAAGATTTCAGACGCGGATGCGGTGGAAGGCGATTTCGAAACTCCCGATGTGATGGTGAACTTCAGCGGGCCGGACGTGGACGCATTGCTCGCCAACCGCGCCGAGCTGCTGCTGGCATTGGAGCAGGTGACCATGGAGATGCTCCGGTTCGGCTCCGACGAGCACTCGCTGCTATCCTTCGACGCCAACGACTACCGCCTGCTGCGCATCGAGGAGCTCCGGCTCAGCGCGCAAACGGCAGCCGAGAGAGTGAAACGTACCGGCGCGCCGTTCCGCTTCAACCCGATGAACAGCCGCGAGAGGCGCGTCATCCATCTCGCTTTGCGCGGGGAGACGGCAGTGCGCAGCGAAAGCGCCGGCGCTGGTCCGGGCAGGCAGGTGGTGGTCTACCCGGCCGGAATGGCCAGTCTTCCCGATGTGCCGTACGTCCTGCCGCCGCGCCGCGACGGACCGGGCGAGCGTCGCAGCGGGCCCGATTCGCGCCGCGGAGCGCCGAGACCGCGTGGGCGCCGGTAAGAGTTGACAGACGAAAGCGTCTGTCCCCCACACCGCCGGGCACATGAGATCAGTGGGACAGGCGCTTTCGCCTGTCAACCGGTTTTCGCACAGTCTTCGCTTGCGCGGCATCCATGCAGCTGGACGACACCATCGTCGCTATCGCCACCCCGTTGGCACGCGGGGGACTGGGCATGGTGCGCCTGTCCGGCGGCCAGGCGCGCGCCATCGCCGAGCGCATTCTGCGTTTTCCCGGCGCCGGCGCCTGGCGAACCTGGCAGGCACGCCCGGCGGAACTGACCGACGCGCAGGGCAAGGTCATCGACCACACGGTCGCCACCTTCTTCGAGGCCCCGCACTCCTACACGGCCGAAGATGTGGTGGAGATCTGCTGCCACGGCTCCCCCGTGGTGCTGCGCCACGCGGTCGAACGGTCCGTGGAATCGGGGGCGCGCCTGGCCGAGCCCGGCGAGTTCACCCTGCGCGCTTTTCTGCGAGGCCGCATCGATCTGCCGCAGGCCGAGGCCGTGCGCGATTTGATCGAAGCCACCACTATGTACCAGGCTCGCGTGGCGGCGCAGCAGTCCTCCGGTTCGGTTTCGCGCCGCCTCGCGCCCATCAAAGAAAAGCTGCTGGAACTGATCGCCCTGCTTGAGGCCGGCATCGATTTTGCCGACGACGATGTCTCTGTGGCGCCGGACGAAGCGGTGCTCAGCCGCCTGGCTGCGGTCGAAGCCGGCGTCAGCGAACTGGCCCAAAGCTTTCAGTTCGGCGCGCTGGTGCGCGAAGGCCTCTCGCTGGCTATCGTCGGCCGGCCCAACGTGGGCAAGAGCAGCTTGTTCAACCGGCTGCTGGAGCAGGACCGCGCCATCGTGACGGATATCCCCGGCACCACCCGCGACGTGGTGTCGGAAACCGCGGCCATTGCCGGAATCCCGATAAAACTGCACGACACCGCCGGCATCCGCGCGCCCGCCGGGACGGTCGAAGCGCTGGGAATCGAGCGTAGCTTTCAATTGATGGCCGATGCGGACCTGACTCTGGTGGTGCTGGATGCTTCATCCGCGCCCGAAGCAGAAGACCAACGCCTGATTGAGCGGGCACGTTCTGCCGCGCCGGCAATCGTGGTGGCCAATAAGAGCGATCTCCCAGACGCTGCCGCGCCGTTCACAGACGCGATTCTGGTTTCCGCCGTGACCGGCGATGGCATCGAGCGCCTGCGCCAGGCCATCCTTAATGCGGTGGCCCCGGCGGGCGTCTTCGAGCCCGAGACCGGCTTCATCACCAGCCTCCGCCACGAACAACTGCTGCGCGAGTGTGGGCGCTGGCTGGAGAAATCGCGTGGAGCCGTCGGCGCCGGGATCCCGCATGAAATGCTGCTGCTCGACCTTTATGCGGCCCTCCAACCCCTCGACGCTATCACCGGAGGCACCACGGCCGACGACATCTTGAACCGCATTTTTTCAAAATTCTGTATCGGAAAATGACACCTGCCGAAGCCTCGCGGGCATTATGATCAGGATTGTGATCAGGATGCGCAAGCGCACGTCCGCCACGGCGCAGGATTCTCCTTGTTGGTTTTGCAGAAAATGGCACGCGCGCTTGCGCACGGCCGGGGTGGGCCGGAACGGAGACCTTCGGGCTGCTTACGATTCCCACGGATCGGGTGGCACCAGCGGGCCGGTCTTGGTGAGGCGCGATTCCCACGGATCGGGTGGCACCAGCGGACCAGTCTTGGTGAGGCGCGATTCCCACGGATCGGGCGGCACCAGCGGACCAGTCTTGGTGAGGCGCGATTCCCACGGATCGGGCGGCACCAGCGGGCCAGTCTTGGTGAGGCGCGATTCCCAGGGATCGGGCGGCACCAGCGGGCCAGTCTTCGCAGTGGCATAGTGACCCGTTGCCGGCACCGCTGCCGTCATAGAAACCGTCTTGCCCTGGCAGTTGCTCCACGCAACGGCTGTCAACAAGGTCATAGTTGTGAAACGCACTAACTGGATCTGTCGTGTCCGCATTTGCCCAAAAGCTCCTTTTTTTGTCTTTGTGGCCGTCACCGGGCCACATTCTTGGCTCTAACGCTGGCCATAACAAGGCAATGGTCTAGAGATACCAAGACTACGTACTCTTTCGCAGTCTACCCTAGCACCCTCCTAAAGTGCCATGAATAGTGAGGGCAAATCTAGTACCTTTAGAAGGTATAAGTAAACTGGGACATCAGGTTAACACCTGATCTATGGGCTATTCGTCCCGATCCCGATTTGGAAGGCTGGTATGGTGGAATGCCTACGCCGTATAGCCTGGCGCTGAGCGGAAGGTTACCTGGCGGGGGCTGGCTAATCGCATGTCCGCAGACACTTCGTCCAGCATCGCCATGGTGCAGGCGTGGCTTCCCAGGGCGAAAGCGGTGAGCAACAGATTGTCGCACACCGCATTGATAAGACGGGGCATACCACTCGTCCGGCGGTAGATCTCGTCAAGCACGTCCGGTCCGATGATGTCCTGTTCAGCGACCCCGGCGCGCTCGCAGCGCGTGTTGATGTAGGCGACGGTTTCGTTTAAGTCGAAGCCACCCAGGGCACAACGGAGAGCTATTCTTTGTTTGAGCTGGCGGTAGGCCGGATCCTCCAGCTTTTGATCCAGCTCCTGCTGTCCCGCCAGGATGATCTGCAACAGTTTGCCGTGGCGCGTCTCCAGGTTTCCCAGCAGTCGTATTTCTTCCAGTACGTCCCAACCGAGGTTGTGCGCCTCATCCACGATCAGAGCAGTGGTCCGTCCGGCGGCAGCGCGCTCGAGCAGCAGATGGTTTAAAGAAAGCAGCACTTCCGTCTTCGAGCTCCGGTTGCAGCGTAAGTCCAGATCGTAAGCCACCAGCTCGAAGAACTGCTCCACGGTCAGCCGCGAGTTGAACAGGGAAGCAAACGCGATCCGCTGCGCGTTCAGGAAATCGCGCAGGCACTCCAGCATGGTGGTTTTGCCGGTCCCCACCTCGCCGGTGAGGACAATGAAACCCTTCCGGCTCTGGACCCCATAAATCAGGCTGGCCAGCGCTTCTTCGTGCTGTTCACTACGAAACAGGAACGAAGGGTCCGGGCTCATGTTAAACGGGTTCTTCGAGAAGCCGAAAAAAGCGTGGTACATAAGGCGCTCCAGCTGGGCCGGGCAGCTAGAATCTTAGCATGGAACCGACCTTCTGCTCTTGCACGCGCGGTACCAGAAGGGCGGGGATGGGAGTTCCAGGTGGAGCCTGGAACAGACCATCACGAAAGTTTTCTGCCTAGCCCGGTTCTACGGCTGCGCCGGCGCCGACGGCGGGGACTGTGCTGGCGGAAGATGCGCGGGCGGCGCGCCGGCCGGAGCTGCTTTTCCGGCGGATTTCACCGGACTGATGAGAATATGCGCGTTCCGGCCTTCCAGCCTCGGCATTCCTTCGACGGAGCCATACGCCGTCAGGTCGCCGGCGAACCGCATCAGCAGCTTCTTGCCTAAGTCGGCGTGCGCGATTTCGCGGCCCCGGAACTGCACCACTGCTTTGACCCGGTTCCCGTCCTGCAGGAAGCGGATCGCATGCTTCATCTTGAAATCGTAGTCGTGATCGTCGGTGTTGGGGCGGAATTTCAGCTCCTTCACCAGCACCACGTGCTGTTTCTTCTTGGCGTCGTGCTGCTTCTTCTTCTGTTCGTACTGATAGTGGCCGAAATCGACGGCCTTCGCCACGGGAGGGACTGCCGTGGGTGCAATCAGCACCAGGTCGAGGCCCAGTTCCTGAGCCTTGCGTAGAGCCGCCGCCGTGGGCATAATCTCGCTCGTGCCGTCCGGGAAGACCGCGCGCACTTCACGCGCCCGGATGAACTCGTTCACATTTTCTCTGCGATTTTGCCTGCGGGGAGGGAAATTTCTTGGATACATTCGTTATCGGTGACTGGCTGATTGCGGAGTGGCGGAAGGTGCCGCAGCCGGGGGTTTCAATTCGCCTGCAGCGAACCGCGGGTTGTGAGAAATAGGATGCAAGCGCAAGTAACGTCAGTCCCAGTGTACACCAAAACCGGCGAGCGCGGTGTAAATAAGGGCGCTGCGCCTCTCACGCTGCCCGTCCCCGGCGCAGTGCGGCGGCATACACCAGCGCGCACCGGGGCGGCGGTCGGCCGCGGCCCGGTGATATGATGGTGCCACTTTCTTATGCCCCATCCTGCCAGGCCCCATCCGATCCGGGCGCTCCTGATATTGATGGCGTGTCTGGGTGCGGCGCCGGCGCGCATCGCGCTGGCGCAAAGCAGCCCCGCCGGCGCGGCTCCTAACCAGCCGGAGATCAGTACCCACGACGAGCCGGCCACATTCCGGACCCGCGTGGACCTGGTGATGGTGCCGGTGGTGGTGCGCGACCGGAAGGGCCGCGTGGTTGCCGGCCTGACCAAGGAGTCCTTCCGCGTCTTCGATAAAGGAAAGCTCCAGGAGATCGCGCGGTTCACCGTGGAACGGCCCGGCGCCGCGGCGGGCACTCCCATTGCCCCCGAACCGGCTCCGCGCGGTGAAGATGGGGCGCCCGCGCCTGCCCGCAGCGCCGTGCTGGCATCCATGCCGCGGCGTTTCATTGGTTACCTGTTCGATGACGTGCATCTGGAAATTGGAGATCTGGCGCGTGTGCGCGAGGCTGCCCAGCGCCACATGGATACGGAGCTGACGCCCACCGATCGCGCCGCCATTTTCACCACCTCGGGACAGGACACGGTGGATTTCACTGACGACCTCGGCAAACTGCACCAGGGCCTGATGCGCCTCCTGCCGCATCCGATTGCGCGCAACACCGGGCAGCAATGTCCCGACATCAGCTTCTTTCAGGCCGACATGATCGTCAACCAGCACGACCCGACCGCTCTGCAAGCCGCGGTTATCGAAACAGTTTTTTGTCAGACCGGCACGGATGCCGCTTCCTCGGCGCCGCAGATGGTGCAGGCAGAGGCGCAGCGCGCGCTTTCAGCCGGGGAGCACGAAACCTCGGTCTCGCTTTCCGTAATCCGCGACATGGTGCGCCGCATGTCCGTCATGCCTGGAGAGCGCGTGCTGGATGTGGTCTCTCCCGGATTCTTCGCCCTGACCGAACAGCAGACGGAACGGTCTGACATCATCGAGCGGGCGCTGCGCGCTAACGTCGTGATCAACTCGCTCAACGCCAGAGGACTCTACACGCTTTCTTTTGACGCCTCACAGCGGCCTGTTTCTCCTCAGGCGCAAACGCTCAAGAGCATGATCGAGCGCCAGGCCTTCTCCGCCGACGAAGAGATCCTGATGGAGTTCACGGCGGGGACCGGCGGTTCGTATTTTCATAACAACAATGACATGTCGGAAGGACTCCGCCGCACCTCTTCGACTCCGGAGCTGTATTATCTGCTCGGTTTCCAGCCGCAAAATCTGAAGCTGGACGGCAGCTTTCACGGGCTCCGCGTTACGCTCGCGGCGAAGTCCGACAGTCTCCTCGAAGCGCGCCGCGGCTACTTCGCGCCCACCCACCTCCAGGACGCCGCCGCCACCGCCATGCGCGAGATTGAAGACGCCGTGTTTTCGCGCGAAGAAATGAGCGACCTGCCGGTGGAGCTGCACACCCAGTTCTCCAGGGGCGCCGGCGCTTCCGCTACGGTTTCCGTGCTGGCGCACCTCGATCTGAAAAACGTGCGATTCCTGAAGGCCGGCGGCCGTAACGTGGATTCGCTCACCGTGGTCTCGGCCCTGTTCGACCACAATGGAAACTTTGTCGCCGCGATCACCAAACACATCGACTTTCATCTCCGTGAGGAAACCCTCCAGCGCCATCTGGAGTCCGGCATCACCGTCCGTTCCACCCTGCAGACCAAGCCAGGCGCTTACCTGGTCCGGCTGGTGGTGCGCGATGCGCAAGGCGAAATGATGTCGGCGGCGAATGGGTCAGTCGACATACAGTGAAGCCCGCGGCTCGGAAGACTCAGCCCCCCGCCCAGCCAGGCGGTGATGCGCCGGTCCTGGAATTCGGCAGCGACCAGCTCTGGCAGAACTGGCTCGGGAAGAACCACCGCCGGTCGGCTGGCTTGTGGATGCGCCTGGCGAAGAAGGCATCGGGCGTTCGATCCGTGTCTTATCCCGAGGCGCTGGACACAGCCCTTTGTTATGGCTGGATCGACGGCCGCAAGAAGAGTGACGGCGAGGATGCCTGGCTGCAGAAGTTCATTCCACGGACCGACAGAAGCTCCTGGTCCAGGGTGAATCGCCAGAAGGCGCTGGCCCTGGTTGCCGCCGGCCGCATGACGCCGGCGGGTTTGTCAGCGATTGAGCGGGCTAAAGCGAATGGGAGCTGGGAGGCCGCTTACGATTCACCCGCTACGGCTACCGTGCCGGAGGACCTGCAGGCGGCTCTGGATGCCAACCCGCAGGCCAAAGCTTTTTTCGCGACCCTCAACTCGCGCAACCGTTACGCAGTGCTGTATCGGGTTCAAACCGTCCGCAGGCCCGAAACGCGCTGCCGGCGCATCGCGCAGTTCGTGGCCATGCTAGCCCGGCACGAACAGTTTCACCCATAGCGAGAGCGGCGGAGTTCCACCTCGCCCCGGCGTTCACCTGTAGTCCTTGTCGTCCAGCTTGCTCAAGTCGAGATCGTCCCGCAGCACACCCACCGTCACAATCGCAAACGTGAAGACCTTGGTCCCAGGCTCCAGGTGGCCGCCCAGCGCACCCTGCGGCGTGGCGAGCGTCATGTGCGGGTGCAGCCGGCCGTTCATGATGTAGCCGTTCATACTGATCAGATCGGCGGGCAGGTGCGCCATCGTCTCGAACCGGATCTGCGAGGGGAACGTTCCGTTGACCACCTGGTGCACCTGGAAGCCGGTCACCGACCCGGCCGCTGCCAGGATCACGCCGTTTTTGACGTGGTTCTCCTTCACCATCTGCTCCAGCCCGGCCAGCAGATCGGTCTGGTATTTGAAGCGGAAGATGAGGACGCGCTCGAAAGTGCCGGCATCCAGAGCATAAACATCGGGCACCTTCGGATCGTTCGCCTTGCCGTCACCGGCCGAATGGTTCGTGACCAGCCGTGTCTGCTGCGCCGCCGCGGTCGCAAGGAAAGTGAGAAGCAGGAACAGTGTTCGCATGCAGCCAGCATAGCCGAACGGAGCTCCACCGCCATAGCTTCCAGCCGCACGCCGCCCGTGGCCCCGGCAGTCCTGCCTGCTGTGTCGAGAGCCATCTCGACATTTCTTCTTTGGGCCGTCGCCACGACTAGCGACGCTCCAGGCACGACTGCCCGCGCCACGCTTCGGCGTCCGGTGGCGAGCCGTGCGCCCTATCCAGGCGCGTAGTGCGCTCTCACCTTTCGCGCGGCGGAGCGGCCGACGGCTTTGGCGAGGTCGTCCTCCGTCGCCGCCCGCACCAGCTCCGAACTGCCGAACTGCTTCAGCAGCTTCTGCACCGTCTTCTCGCCCACGCCGGCGATGTCGTCAAGCTCACTGGTCAACTGGCGGGCCGCGCGGCGCGAACGGTGGAAGGTCACCGCGAAGCGGTGCGCTTCATCGCGGATGGATTGCACCAGGTGCAGAATGGGCGAAAACCGGTCGAGCACCACCGGCTCGTCTTCCTGCCAGTAAACGTAAATGATTTCCTCTCGCTTGGCGATCGAAGCCAGCGGCTGGTCGACGATGCCCAGCGCTTCCAGCGATTCCGCCGCCGCGTGCAACTGACCCAGCCCGCCATCGATCAGCACCAGCCCGGGCAGAGGTGTCTTTTCTTCCTGCAGCCGCGCGTAGCGGCGCGTCACCACTTCGCGCATGCTGGCGAAATCGTCGTTGCCGATCACCGTCTTGATGATGAACTTGCGGTAATCGGATTTCTTCATCCGCCCGTCTTCCCACACCACCATGCTGGCCACCTTATCGGTGCCCTGAATGTGCGAAATATCGAAGCATTCAATGCGGGACGGCGCGGCGGGCAGGTTGAGCGCGTCCTGCAGAGCCTGCTGGATGGCTTTCGAGGAAGGCTTCAGCACGCGGAAGCGGGCGTGGAAGCTGTGTTTGGCGTTGGTCGCTACCAGGTCCATCAGCGCCTTCTTCTGCCCGCGCTGCGGCGTCCGGATCTCGACGCGTCCCCCGCGCGGCGCTCCCCGCTTTTCCGCCAGCAACTCCTCCAGCGTCTCCCGATCTTCGAAATCCACTGGCACGTGAATCTCCGCCGGTATGACCTGCTGGTCGAGATAGAGCTGCTTCAGAAGGGACGAGAAGAACTGCGGCTCGTCGAATTCCTCCTGGTCCTCCCAGAAGAACTCGCGGCGGTCGACGATCTGGCCGTTTCTCAAGTGGAACAGGTTCAGCGCCACCAGCGGCGGTTCGGCGTAACAACCGAAGATGTCGACGTCGTCGCCCTTGGCGGCCGCCATCTTCTGCCGCTGCTCGATCTCCTCCACCGTGGCCAGCAGGTCGCGCAGCGAGGCCGCTTCCTCGAACCGCATCTCGCCCGACGCCGTTTCCATCCGCGCACGCAGATCGCGCGCCAGATCCGTGTGCCGGCCCTCCAGGAACTGCCGCACGTTGCGCACCGCGGTTTCGTACGTATCGTCCGCCACCAGGCCCTCCACGCACGGGCCCAGGCAGCGGTGAATGTGATATTGCAGGCACGGTTTGGGGTGATAGCGCGTCAGGTCCACCTTGCACGATGGCACCAGAAAATGACGGTGGATAAAATGCACCAGCCTGTGCGCCAGGTTGGCCGGAAAATAAGGGCCAAAATAGGTTGCGCCATCCTTGCGCAGGCGGCGGGTGACGTACACCCGCGGGTAGCGCTCGCTGGTCAGCTTGACGTAAGGGTACGTCTTATCATCGCGCAGCAGCACATTAAAGCGCGGCTGGTATTGCTTGATGAGGTTGTTCTCGAGCGCCAGTGCTTCTTTTTCGTTGTCGACCAGAATATAGTCGATATCGCGCGCTTCCGCGATCAGGCTCCCCGTCTTGACATCGGCCAGCTTGTCCTCGGAAAAGTAACTGCGCACGCGGTGCCGCAGGACCTTGGCTTTGCCGACGTAAATGACGCCGCCGGCGGCGTCCTTGTATAGATACACGCCGGGCGAGAGCGGAAGCTGCGCAGCCTTTTCACGGAGATCCATCGGAGGGAACGCTATAATTAAATTATGTCACGCCGCCTTCTGGCCCTGCTGGCACTGGGCGCAGCTTCGCTGGCAGCGCAAAGCTCCGGCAGCCCGCCGGCGCCAACCGATCCGGCGCCGGGCCAATTGAAAACGGAGCGCCCCCAGCCCGCCACCTCCGACAAGGAAGAAGTGCCGCCGGAGGAAGACTCTTCGCTGGTGACCACCTCGTATTCCTTTAACCCGCTGCAATCGAAAAAAGACGTCCTGGTCGGCAGGGAATACGCCAAGAAGGGAAACTATCGCGCCGCGGCCCGCCGTTACCTTACCGCCACCAAGTGGGATGACAGCAACAGCGAGGCTTGGCTCCTGCTCGGCGAGGCCGACGAAAGGCTCAAAGACAGGAACGCGGCCCGCGACGCCTACAAGAAGTACCTGGAACTCGCCTCGGACGCCAAGAACTCCGCCGACATCCGCAAGAAGCTGGACAAACTCCACTAGGCGCGAAGTGTGCCAGTGAGCGCGTTCCGGGCCGCGGGAGGTTCCCAACTGGTTGATCCAGCGCGCTCATGTGCTCCTGCGTCCCCTCCGCGCGGTGGGCGGCGCAAGTGCCCTCCCGTCATCGAGTTTCCTGTAGTAGTAAGGCTGGCGCTAACTGGAGATGTGGGGGGATTCCTCAGGTTGATTCCTGAGGCGGAGTAGCTGATAATGGCTACAACGTCCTGCCGGACTTTGAGCTTTTGCGGTTAGCCTTTTCGACCGCCGCGGCAGCCGTTCGCGCTGAACATGAGCAGGCTAATACTGGGATGGGTGGTTGCGGCGGCTTTCGTGCAATGCGCGGGAGTTGCATCTGCTGCGTCGACGGCATCGAGGAGAAAGCCGGCGGTGCGCCAGCGGGCGCAGCCGGTGGATCCGACCGTCGGGGATGACATCGAAGGCGACGACCCGACGGTGCGCGCCGCCGCAGTCGAGGCGTTGGGGACGCGCCGCGGTTCGATCGTCGTCGTGGATCCCAGCAACGGGCGCGTTCTCACCATGGTGGGCCAGAAACTGGCCCTGCAGAGCGGCTTCATTCCCTGTTCCACCATCAAACTGGTAACAGCGCTGGCAGCGCTCACCGAGCACGTTGTGGAGCGCGACACCTTCGTTCGCATCGGCCGCTACACGAGTTATAACCTCACGACCGCGCTGGCGCGCTCCAACAACGAGTATTTTGGCGCGCTGGGTGCCCGCCTGGGCTTTGAGCGCGTAACTCACTATGCGCGCATGATGGGTCTTGGCGAAAAGGCAGGCCTGGATATTTCCGGCGAGCAGCCGGGCGAAGTGGCCGCCGAGCAACCCAAGGGCGGCATGATCCTGATGACTGCCTACGGGGAAGGGTTCCAGATGACGCCGCTGGAACTAGCGGGGCTCCTGTCGGCCATCGCCAACGGCGGCACGTTGTATTATCTGCAATACCCGCACAGCCAGGAGGACGCGGTGCACCTCACGCCGCAGGTGAAGCGCCAGCTGGATGTGGCTCCCAACGGTATTGACGACATCAAAATGGGCATGCGCGGCGCGGTGGATTACGGCACCGCACGGAGCGCGGCCTATGATCCGAATGAGCCGATTCTCGGCAAGACCGGCACCTGCACGGATTATCGCGTGGGCAACTTCATGGGCTGGTTCGGCTCATTCAATGAAGTTGGTTTTCATAAGCTGGTAGTGGTGGTGATGCTGGCCAGTCCTTACCGAGGCGTGAATGGTCCGCTGGCTTCCGCCGTGGCTGGCAACCTCTACCGCAACCTCTCAGGCCAGCGTTATTTCAGCGCCAACGGCGCTAGTGGCCCCGGCCACATTCCCGGCATGCCGGAAATCCTCATCACCAGCCCCTGCTGTTCGCGCTGAAGCGCGCTCCAGGCTGCTTGGTAGCGCCGCCGGTCTTGCCGCCGGTACCTTTTCGCAAATAATGAAATGTCGAGACGACTCTCGACGCAGCTGGCAAGACTGCCTGCGCCACGAGGGGCAATCTTAGTCTTCGTCGTGCTGCGCGGCCAGGCGCGTCACTACGGAAAGATCCTCCAGCGTGGTGACATCGCCGGCGACGGTGTTCGAGGTCACAATCTCGCGTAGCAGGCGGCGCATGATCTTGCCGCTGCGGGTTTTCGGCAGCGCATCGGTGAAGCGGATCTGCTCCGGCTTGGCGAAACTGCCGATTTCGTGCGCCACCCACTTGCGCAGTTCCTCGCCCAGTTCGTGGTGATCCCAATTGCCTTTCTTCAGGGTGACGAAGCAGGCCACGGCCTGGCCTGTGATCTCGTGCGGCTTGCCCACTACCGCAGCTTCCGCCACCGCCGGATGCCGCACCAGCGCGGATTCGATCTCCATCGTGCTCAGCCGGTGGCCGCTAACGTTCATCACGTCGTCCACGCGGCCCAGAATCCAGTAGTAGCCGTCTGTGTCGCGGCGCGCTGCGTCGCCGGTCATGTAAACGCCCTCGATGCGCTCCCAATACTGCTGCCGGTAGCGGTCCGGATCGCCCCACAGCGTGCGCGCGATGCTCGGCCAGGGCCGCTTGATAATCAGAAAACCTTCCGCATTGTCGCCTACCGGCTTCCCCATCAGGTCCACCACATCGCAGACAATGCCCGGCTGCGGCAGCGAGCCCGACCCGGGTTTGAGCGGAACCGCGCCCGGCATCGCCGAGATCATGATGGAGCCTGTCTCGGTCTGCCACCACGTGTCGACAATGGGGCAGCGCTCCTTGCCGATCACTTTGTAATACCATTCCCACGCCGCTGGATTGATCGGTTCGCCGACCGAGCCGAGCAGGCGCAGGCTCGACATGTCGTGCGCATTGGGCCACTGGTCGCCTTGCCGGATGAAGGAGCGGATCGCGGTGGGCGAAGTATAGAAGATGTTGACGCGGTACTTTTCAATCAGCCGCCAGAATCGGTCCGGCTGCGGGAAATCGGGCGCACCCTCGTACATCATCGTGGTGGCGCCCGCCGAAAGCGGACCGTAGACGATGTAGCTGTGCCCGGTCACCCAGCCGATGTCGGCGGTGCACCAGTACGTGTCCTCGTCGCGCAGGTCGAAGACCCACTTCATGGTCGCCGTGACCTGTAGCAGGTAGCCCGCCGTAGTATGCACGATGCCCTTCGGTTTGCCGGTCGTGCCCGAAGTGTAGAGCACATAGAGGGGATGCTCGCTATCCAGTTCCTCGGCAGGGCAGACTTCGCTAGCGCCCTGGTCCAGGTCGTGCCACCAATGATCGCGGCCCTCCTTCATCGTGGTGGCGCTGCCAGTACGCTTCAGGGCGATGACGCTGGTGACGCTCGGGCACTCGGTGAGCGCTTCGTCCACCGCATCTTTGAGGCGCACTTCCTTGCCGCGCCGCCATGCGCCGTCGCCGGTGATCACCACCTGTGCTTCCAGGTCCTGAATGCGGGCCTTCAGCGCCTCTGCCGAGAAACCACCGAACACCACGCTGTGCGTCACGCCCAGCCGCGCGCAGGCAAGCAGCGCCACCGGCAACTCCGGAACCATCCCCATATAAATGACGGCGCGGTCGCCGGCCTTCAGCCCGCGACCCTTCAACACGTTGGCGAAGCGGCAGACCAGCCGGTGCAATTCCTGGTAGGAGATCTGCCGCTGGTCGCCCGGCTCGCCTTCCCAGAGGATGGCGACTTTGTTCTTCCGGTGGGTCGCCAGGTGCCGGTCCAGGCAGTTGTAGGAGACGTTCGTCTTCCCGCCAACGAACCACTTGGCAAACGGCGGATGCCACTCAAACACGTGCGACCACTTCTGAAACCAGAAGAGCTCCTTCACCGCCAGTTCGCCCCAGAATTCTTCCGGCTTCTCCGCCGCCCTCTGATACAGAGCGCGATATCCGTCCATGCCCTGCACATGGGCGCGGCTGGCAAACTCACGGCTCGGTGGGTAAACGCTCGCTTCCGCCATGCCAGAGATGTTATCAAAATGACGCCGGCCGATTTGAACCGCAGCCTGCCGCGGCCGCTTGATTCCCGTCCATCGTAGCGCAGCGATCGCGCCTGCCGGGCCGGGAATTGGTCTCGGCCCGTCGGCAACACGAAGGCTTACAACGCCCGCAGGAAGTTGATGATGTCTTGCTGATCCTGCACGCTCAACTTAAAGAAGTTGGCGACAACCTGGTTGGCCTCACTGGCGGGGTAGCCATGCCCCTTCTTGCTGGAATGCGCCCTGATGGCCTCCAGCAGATTGCTTGTCCGCCCATCGTGCAGGAAGAAGATCCGCTGGCCGACTCCCCAAAGTGGCGCTGAGCGGAACTCGTCCGGTCCCGCAGCTCCCTGGCTGATGCCGTCAGCCAGACCTTCGCCCATGTGGTGCAGCAGGAGGTCGGAGTACAGATTCACCTTCTGGTTGGAAAGGGCCGCACTCGGGTTGGTGGCGGAACCGCTCGCAATCATCTGGCCCGTGGTGAAGGAGGGCGTGTGGCACAGCGCGCACCCGATCTTCGAAAATTGGGAACGCCCATTGACGATCGACGTCGTATCGGGGGCAGGCGCTGGCGGAGCCAGCATCCGCATGAAAACGGAGAACCCCTCGATGTCGGAAAGTACGGCCGGGTTTGAGGCCCCGGTAGTAGTTACCGTGAAATTCACCGTGTCTTCCGGCGTGGGGTTCAACAGACAACCGGCCGTTTCGTCGCGCTCCTGGGGAAACAACTGGTTGGTGACGCCCATTTCCACGTTGTAGGCTTCGGCCGCGAAAAGCAGCAGAGATTTGTTCTGCGCCTTCCACCCGAAGCGGGTAATGGTGCCATCGTTGCCGCTGGTGTTGGGGCTGGCGGCTGCAACCTTGGCGCCGGTCGAGCGGTTCGCATTGCCCGCGATGTATGCGTTGGGGCGCCCGCGGATGCCCATCGTCTGCTTGCTGGACTGCTCGGCATTCAGGTTGGCCAGGATCGCCGAATCCGGAATCGCTTCGATCAGGCCGGCACCGAAGACCGGCGTCGGGATGCGAAAAATCACATTGGGATTGCCGCTCTTGCCGGTCACCGGGTCGCCCTTTCGCCCGAAGTCGGGCTGGGCGATGTTGCAGCCGGCGGCGTCCTTCCGGCCGGTGATCACGAACAGGTTGTGCACTCCGCCATCGGGTGTCCCGTCGGGCTTGCGCTGGAAACGGGACTCGCGGGTGGGGCCGCCAGCCGTGACAAACCACGGGATGGAGTTCGTCGCGCCATTGAGCGTGGCCACCGCAATCTCGGGGTTCATCGCCGGGCTGGTTCCTCCCATCGCCGGCTGCGAATGGCAGGATGCGCATGAGTTTGAGTTGAAGCGGGGTCCAAGGCCGTTGTTGCTCCCTCCGGTAACGGACTCCACCTCCGCAAACCGGCCGCGGCCGTCCTGAAAGAAAGCGGTCTCGTCCGCCACCATGCCGCTGAGGGATTGGCCCGCGCCCGCTGCGCCCGCGCGCACGCCCGGGTCCGTCGGCCCACCCTGGCCGGACATGAGCAGGCACGTCGCCAGAGCGATGGCCGCCGCGCTCGCCAATTTACCAAACGATCCAAGCTGTTCGACTTTCATGGCCGCTCCTTCCCGCCGGCTGGCGGGTTCTGACAAACACGGACTGAGTCGGGAACCTTGTCAAAACTATACTGCAACTGGCGGCGCAGGAACCTTCATGTAAGGAACCTCACTAACAGGGACGCCGTGGACGGAGCCGGAACGGCGCCACGGGTTACCCCACGTGCCGAAGCTCGATCTCCCGCGTGTCGTCGGGCAGAGCGCGCAGGTGGATTTCGGTGCGCTGCGCAGGTAACAACTGGGGGAAGCGTTCACCCCATTCAATCAGCACCAGCGCGCCGCTATCGATCAGTTCGTCCAGGCCCAGGCCTTCGATCTCGCGGGCTTCCTCGAGACGGTAGAGATCGACGTGATACACCTTCCCGCGGCCGTATTCGTGGATCAGGGTGAAGGTGGGGCTGGAAACATCGTCCGGTGACGCGGCGCCGAGACCTGAGGCGATACCTTTGGCGAGCGTCGTCTTGCCCGCCCCGAGATTGCCGACCAACAGCACCACACCGCGCGGCAGTTCAGTGGCAAGGCGCTGGCCGAGGGCGATGGTCTCGGCTTCACTCGCCGTGCGGAACAGAGGCACACTCCTCCATCGCAGCGGGCAGATAGCGAAGCAGGTCAGAAGCGATCAGGCTCCGCTCTCCGAGTTCGCGCGCGGCGATCTCGCCCGCCAAGCCATGCAGATAGACGGCGGCCGCGACCGCCTGGTCCGGGTGCTGCGGAAACTGCGCCAGGAAACCGGCGATCACGCCGGTCAGCACATCGCCTGTGCCGCCCGTGCCCATGGCCGGCGTGCCGGTCGGGTTGATCCAGACACGGCCATCGGGAAACGCGATCAGCGTGCGCTGGCCCTTCAGCACCAGCGTTACGCGATGCGATTCGGCGAAGGCGCGCGCCGTGCCCATGCGGTCGGCCTGCACCGCAGCAATTGTAGTCCCGGTAAGGCGGGCCATCTCGCCGGGATGCGGCGTGAGTACGCGGACGCGGCCGGCGGGTGCAACTTTACCGGTGTTGACCAGCGCGTCGGCGTCCAGCACCAAGGGCTGTTCCAGGCTCTCCATGAAGTTAGCCGCCAGGATCGAGATCTCCGGTTGGCGGCCCAGTCCGGGGCCCATGGCGACCACTGTCTTGCCTTCCGCGACGCTGGCCAGCGCGGCGTTGAGTCCGATAGAACCGTGCGGCGTCTCGGTCAGCGGCTCGGTCATCAATTCGGGTGCGTGAGCCGCGATGAGCGGAGTTGCCGATTCCGCCGAAGCGACGGTCACCAGGCCGGCTCCGGCGCGCAGCGCGCCCAGCCCGCACAACGCAGCCGCGCCGGTCTTGCCGCGCGAGCCGGCTACCACGAGCGCATGGCCGAACGTGCCTTTGTGCCCGCCCGGCGGGCGCGGCGCCAGCAAGCGGCCGAACATCGCGGGCTCGATCAGCTCGACCTTCGCAGCTGGATAGAACTCCGCCGGCGTGCCGATCGGCCGCACCACCAACTCGCCCGTCGTATCGCAGTTCGGCGGCAGCACCTGCCCCAGTTTGGGCGCGGTAAAGGTCACCGTGTAGTCGGCGCGCGCCACTTCGCCCGCCGATTCCGCCGCATCGCTCGACATCCCGGAGGGAATGTCGACCGCTACCACCTTGGCCAACGGAAAGTCACGGTTGATCCGGTGGATGATTTCGCTTACGACGCCGCTCGCAGGCCCGCTGACGCCGGTGCCGAGCAATGCGTCGATCACCAGCGTAGCCCGGCAAGCTTCCGGCGGAATCGCGGTGTGAACCGGGCAGCCGCTGGCGCACAGCATCCGGTAGTTTTCCAGCGCCTCGCCGCGCAGGTCGGCAGGTGGGGCGAACAGCACCACGGTCAGGCCGCACCGCGGGAAGCGGGTATGGATTTGGCGCGCGACCACCATCCCGTCGCCGCCATTGTTTCCCTTGCCGCACAACACCAAGATGCGTTGCACTTCCAGCGGCGCAAAGCGCTCCACCAGAAACTCCACCACCCGAAGGCCGGCATTCTCCATCAGGACGATGCCGGGGATGCCTTTTTCGATGGTGCGCCGGTCCACTTCGCGCATCTCTGACGCGGTGAGAACTTTCATATCCGCCTGGCTTTCATATTCGCCGAGCCACCACCATGGTCATGTCATCCTGCAATTCCGAGGAGCCGGTCCATTCCGTCACGGCCTCCATTGTGCGCGCGATCAGCTCGGAGGAATCTGCGTGCGCGTATTTGGACACTAGTTCTTTCAATTGCGCCTCTCCGAACATCTCGCCGTAGGCATTCTCCGGCTCCACGATGCCATCGGTGTAAGCCACCAGCAGGTCGCCGTGCTCGAGCGGGACGGTGCGCTCCTCATAATGCGCCGTCGGGAAGGCGCCTACCACGGTGCCGGTCGACTCGAGCATCTGCACTTCGCCCGAGCGCAGCAGGATGGGCGAAAGGTGGCCGGCATTGGTATACGTGAGCGAATGTGTTTCTTCGTGATACAGCGCAAAATAAAACGTGGCGTACTTCTCGAGGCTGGTGTTGGCGTAGAGCTGGCGGTTGAGAGTGGCCACCAGCTTGGCGGTGGAAAGCAGCTGCGGCGATGCCCCGTTCGTCGCGCCCAGCTGGGTGCGCATGGTGGATTGAATGGTGGCCATCAGCAGCGCGGCTGAGATTCCCTTGCCGGCGACGTCACCGATGGCGAACGCCAGCGACTGATCGCCGAGGGCCATGAAATCGTAGTAGTCGCCGGATACCATGCGAGCCGGGCTGCAGACGCCCTTGAGCTCGAGTGTCCTGGTGTACGGCACGTCTCTCGGAAAGAGCTGCTTCTGCACTTCGCGCGCGATGGTGAGCTCCGATTCGAGGCGCTCCTTCTCCTTGGCCACCACCATCAGCTGGCCCAGGTTGGCCGTCATGGTGTTGAACGACGTTGCCAGCTCGGCAAGCTGGTCTTTGCCTTTGACGGGGATCCGATGACCGAAATCGCCCTGCTGGATGCGGCGCGTGCCGAGGTACAGCTCATGTACAGCGCCGGTGATGCTGCGGCTCAGTTGCACGCCGGCGACGAGCGAGACGAGTTCCACCAGCAAGAACAAGATGGCCACGGCGATAAAAAACCCTAAGGCAAATTCAGCTCGATCGAGCGATTGAAAGACGGCGCTGAGGACAGCAAAAGCGCGCGTGTCGACGCGCAGGTAAAGAGTGCGATGCTCGTGCGGCGAGTGCCAACGCCGCACATCCACCTGGAACCAGCTGAGTAGCGGGAAATCGAAGGCGTTGCGCGCCTGCGGCACCAGCGAGGCGTGTGGGTGTCCCAAGGGCGCAAAGGCTACGTCTCCCAGGCCAGGCACCAGGCCGCCGAGCACCGCGAACGTCACCGGCGCCAGGACGGTCACTTCCTCACCGTTTTCGAGGACATGCGCCCAGGCGAAGAGCCGATCCTCGCTGCCTTCTTGCTTGAGGATCAACCCGGACGCCCGCTGCCATTCGGAAGGCGGATGCGAAATCGCATTGTCAGGCGGAAAGCGTAGCTCGCGCTGCCCGGTGATGAGCAGGGCAGACTCCGGAAATGCATTGCGGGTGACGGATTCGAAGCGACGCAGCGCAGCGGTGGGATCTGCCGACCTTACCGGCACGATCGCCAAAGCTTCCGCCGATCGCAGTAGTACCGCCTCCCGGTGGCGCAATTCGGTGTTCACCAGGTAGACCGCCATCTGCCCGATCACCACATAACTGGCGATACCGACAAGCAGCAGAATCAACACCACCGGCACCACCGCAATAAAGATGTAAGCGGCGATCAGCCGGTTGCGGAGACGCCAGATGGCTTTGCGCAGCCCGCGGCGCGCCAGGCGGAATGCCACGGCTATGCCCAGCAGAA
Source organism: uncultured Solibacteraceae bacterium (assembly GCA_964654065.1). GTDB lineage: Bacteria > Acidobacteriota > Terriglobia > Bryobacterales > Bryobacteraceae > Bog-375. The sequence continues at coordinate 15,609 of CAZZHN010000024.1, read as the reverse complement.
AGACCAGAAACGCAAGCAGCCATTGCGCGTCCGGCACGGCGCCGGTGACCCGCAGGATGACGTAGACCAGCAGGAGCAGCACGAAGGCCTTTTCCAGTCGCCCAAGGCTCCGCCACGATATACGCCCGCCTTGCTCCATCTTTCCAGACTAGCTTACCCGAAAGACAGACGGTACAATCTGGAGCATGATGACACGCAGACTGGGAATGGGAGTCCTGTTCCTGCTTTTTGCCGCCGCCGCCTGGGCGGCGGATGTGACCGGCACCTGGAAGGGCGATGTAGCCACGCCGGACGGCAATAGCTTTTCCCTGACTTATACGTTTAAGCAGGATGGCGCCAAGCTGACCGGCACGGTTCTGTCGCCGCAAGGCGATACCCTTCCGCTCGACAACGGCAAGGTGGAAGGAGACAAGATCTCGTTTTCCGTGAAAGTGGATATGAACGGCACCGGCGCCGTCTTTTCGAGCGAAGGCACCATCAACGGGGATGAAATCGTTCTCAAAACCAAGGCAGAAGGCGCCGACATGGATTTCCCGGCGATGACCATCAAGCGCCAGAAATAGGTGGGCGAGCGGAATGGATCCGAAACAATTTGCAGAACTGCACGCGAAGTGTTGGGAAACGCTTAAGCACTATGTGCACGAGGCCGATAGGATGTGCGAGTTGTTCGGCCAATGCCTCCCCGAACCATCAACTATCCACATTCGCTCGGACATAGTGGAGCAACGAGTTCGCGAAAACAATGCCTACGCCAATTACGCCGATGTTCGCCGGCAACTCTTAGAAGCGGTTCGGATCGGTTACGATCCGACAACCTGAGTCACTTACCGGAATAAGCATCACGCGAAGTCGATCGCGGCGATGACCATCTGCGGCATGGCCTGATTCCAGCTTTCCGGAACGCTGTCGAAGGCCAGCCGGAACGGCTTCGATTCGCCGGGCGCCAGTTTCCCCATCTTGCGGCTGACGATCGCCACCCGTTCGCGCAGGATCACCTGCCCGTACGGATCGTAGAATACGCAGACGATCTCCACGGAGTCGAGCACGCGGTTGCCGGCATTGGTGATGTTGCCGGTGATTTCGACTACCTCCTGCTTGAGGTAGCTCTCATGCGCTCGCAGGTCGGAATCGGTGATCTTCAGGAAACCGTCGCGGATGTAAGCGCGCGCTACGCCGGTCAGGGGCGGCGGCGCCGGGGGGGCTTGCCGCGCGGCCCGGTTCAGGTAGACAAAGCCGGCCACGCCCGCGGCCAGCACCAGCGCGATCACAACCGCCGCCGGGTGAATCGAGAACTGTTTCGGTTGTGGGCTGGCCGCCTGGTCTGCGCCCGCAGTTTTATTTACCGCCAACGGTCATCTCTCCAATCTTGAGCGTGGGCGCGGCCACGGAGCCGCGAAACTCGAGGTCGTTGCCGACCTCTTCGACGCCTAACAGCATATCCTGCAGCTTGCCGGCTATGGTAACTTCGGAGACCGCAAATGCCAGCTCGCCGTTACGAATCCACAGCCCCGCCGCGCCGCGCGAGTAGTCGCCGGTGACGATGTTGACCCCCATGCCGATCAGTTCCGTGACATAGAACCCGTCGGCGATTCCCGCAATAATCCGCTCCGGCGTTTCGACTCCGTTTTCGACGAAAAAGTTCCCGTGGCCGATGCCCGCATTGCCGGCCAGCCCGCGCGACGCGTTACCCGTGGTCTTCATCCCCAGTTTGCGCGCCGCATACGTATTCAGCAGGTAGCTCTTGAGCACGCCGCGCTCCAGAACCACTGTCCGCCGCGAAGCCACGCCTTCGTCGTCAAACGGCGAGGTGCCGAACAGGCCTGGAATCGTGGCGTCGTCAATCAGCGTGAGCTTTTCGCTCGCCACCCTTTCACCCAGCTTGCCCGCCAGAAATGACTCGTGCCGGTAGATCATCATGCCGTGCACGGCTTCAAACATGTTCTCCACCAGCGACGCGGCGGTGCGCGGCTCGAAGACTACCGGCACCTTTTGCGTGGCCACTTTGACCGGGTTCAGGCGGCGCAAAGCGCGCGCGGCGGCGGTGCGTCCGATTTGCTCCGGCGGCTCGAGAAGGGCCAGCGAGCGCGCGGAATGGTGCCAGAAATCGCGCTCCATCGATTCCCCATCTCGCGCCACCGGCACCGCCGCCAGAGAACAGGAACTGGTCCGGTATTCGCCCTCAAATCCGCGCGAGTTGGCGAAAATGTGCCGCCCGGCGTAGCTGTCAAACGAAGCGCCTTCGGAATTGGTGATGCGCGGATCCGCGTCGAGCGCGGCCTCTTCCGCGCGGCGGGCCAGGGCAATCCTGGCGTCGGTCTCCAGCCCGTCAACATCCGCCGAATAAAGATCCAGCCCCCCGGTGAGCGCTCCCAATTCTTCCTGCTCCGGCAGATCGGCGTGTGGATCGTCGGTGGTCACCTCCGCCAATTCGATGGCTGATTTCACCAGGCGCTCCAGCCCCTCCGCGGAAAGGTCGGAAGTGTAAGACGAGCCGGTCCGCTTGCCGATCAGAATCCGCAGCCCGGCCGCGCGCGACCCGGCCTCTTTCAGGTTTTCCAGCTCCCGCATGCGCACATTGGCCGAAAACTCGTCGCCTTCTTCGATGGTGCACTCCGCGTCGCCCGCGCCCGCGGCCAGCGCGCGCCGCACGATGTCCTGCGCCATCTCGCCCAAATGGTTGTCACCGGAAGGCATATTCACAGGCTAACATCGTGGCGCACGCACTCTGCGTGCCGCGTCGGCACTCCTGCCGACGCATGTTGTCCGGCGCACGAGTGCGACCGCCACGGGGGCAGCTGGGTCTATTCTTGCGGCCACTATGCCGTTCCGCCCACCGTCATCCTGTCGATCTTCAACGTCGGGATGCCGACGCCTACCGGGACGCTCTGCCCTTCCTTGCCGCAGATGCCGATGCCCTCGTCGAGGCGCAGATCGTTGCCGACCATACTGACGTATTTCAGCGCCTCCGGCCCGTTCCCGATGAGGGTGGCGTTGCGCACCGGCCGCGTCAACTTGCCGTCTTCGATCAGATAACTTTCCGAGGCGGAAAACACGAAGTTGCCGCTGGTGATGTCCACCTGGCCTCCGCCGAAATTGGCGCAGTAGAGGCCCTTGGGCACGGAGCGGATGATGTCGGCGGGATCGCTCTCGCCTGCCAGCATGAAGGTGTTGGTCATGCGCGGCATGGGGATGTGGGCATAGCTTTCGCGGCGTCCGCTGCCGGTCGAACAAGACTTCATCAGCCGGCTGGATAGCTTGTCCTGCAGGTAGCCGGTGAGCACACCCTTCTCGATCAGCACGTTGCGGCGAGTAGGATGGCCTTCATCATCCACGTTGAGCGAGCCGCGCCGGTTGGATATGGTTCCATCGTCGATCACAGTGCACAATTCGCTCGCCACCAGCTGCCCCATCCGGCCGCTGAAGGCGGAGACTCCCTTACGGTTGAAATCCGCTTCCAGGCCATGCCCCACGGCTTCATGCAGCAGAATGCCCGGCCAGCCGGGCCCCAGGACGACGGTCATTTCGCCGGCTGGAGCGGCCACCGAATCCAGCATCGCGATCGCTTCCCGTGCAGCTTCCCCAGCGAAGTGCTCCGGCGTCTTGTCGCGGAAGAAGTCCAGTTCGACGCGCCCCCCTCCCCCGGCGTGGCCGCGCTGCGGTGCGCCCCCGTCCACCCGCGCCAGCGCGGAAACACTGAGACGCGCCAGTGGCTGCCTGTCCAGCGTCAACACTCCCTCGCTGGTCGCCACCATCACCTCGCGCAGATTGTCGGCGTAAACCGCTTGCACCTGGAAGATCCGGGAATCGTAGGCGCGCGCGGCGCGGTCGGCGCGTTTCACCAGTTCCACACGCTCGCTGAACGCGGTTTCGGTGGGCGCGACCAGCACCGGGTAGAGATTATGCGGCCGGCCTTCGTTCAAGCCGACTTTGTCCACGTGGCTCGGGCCGCGGGCGATGTGAGCCGCCACCCGCGCCGCTTTGCGGATCTTCTCCGGCGAAAGGTCGTCCGAGTAGGCATATCCGGTCCGCTCGCCGGCGATCACCCTCACGCCAACCCCCACCGAAACTCCCTGAGCGGCGCTTTTGACCATGGATTCGTCAATACTGATGGAGCTGGTGAGCAGGTATTCGAAGTAAAGGTCGGCGTAATCGCCGCCGGCTGAGAGCACTTCGGCCAGGTGGCTTTCCAGGTCGTGTCGCGTGATCTGGAAGCGGTTTGAAAAAATGGACTCGGAAAAGCGCATGTCTTTAGGCTATCATCGCGGTGCGGGGAATGGCAGCAAAACGGGCCAGCTCAAGAGGTTGCCGGGAGATACCAAAGGAATTGGTTGGAGCCACCGATGCACCGGGATCAACGCTGATTGAAAAGACTTGGCTTATTGGTGTCCCTTGGTTCCTCAGGTGCGTATTCCCTTTCGGACTCTGTCGGCCCTCAAGCATGGACCAGGCGAGTGGCGGCCTTGTAACCTGTGAATAAGCCTTTACGCCTATGCTGACGAAGCAGAAGAATGAGCCGGCTGCCGGCCACGGTGCGGCATGCTGGTAGAGTTCGAGCTGATCCGGCGCGCGCAACAGGGTGATAGCAAGGCATTTAACGATATTGTCCTGGCGTACCGGAAGCGCACGATGGGGACGATCAACCGCTTGATCGCCCGTACCGAAGATGTCGAGGACGTCGCACAGGAAGTGTTCTTGCGGCTGTATTTTTCGCTCGACCAGTTGCGTGCACCCGAGGTCTTTGAACCATGGCTGTACCGGCTGACGGTCAACGCGGCCTACGATTACCTGCGCAAGCAGCGGCGGCGGCCGGAGTTCCGCATGTCCGACCTCTCCGAGCAGCAGGTTATGATGGCGGATGCAGCGGCCGGCGGCAAGGTGGAGCACGACGAGCAGCAGCAGAAGAAGCTACGCGAGACAGTGGATTCGCTACTCGGGGCGGTTTCCGAAGCCGACCGGGTGCTGCTGCTGATGAAAGAAGTGGAAGGGCTCTCCTTACGGGAGCTTGAAAAGGTTTATCGGGTTAAGGAGAATGCTCTTAAGGTCCGCTTATTCCGGGCGCGGCAGCGGGTCTTGAAGGCGTTCGAGACGGAAGAGCAAAAGGGTCAGAACGGCTGAGGCCGTTGGAGACAGCAAACAATGTACCCAACGCGGGGCAGTGGCGAAGACAAACTGGATTCCCTATGGCGGGCATACCGGGCGGCGTGCCCGGACCGGGAACCCGGCGCCAATTTCATGCCCAATCTGTGGCGGCGGATCGAGTCGCGGCAGAACGTCAGTTTTTCCATTCAGCGCATGGTGCGGGGATTTGTGACCGCCGCGGCTGCGGTCACCATCGCGATCGGCGTCTACGTCTCTCTGCCGCGCACCACTCCCGCTTCCGGAGTGAGCTACCTGGAGGCCCTGGCGGAGGCCAACAGCCTCGATACCCCGGAAATCGTCGGGCCGGTCCGGCTGGATTGGAACGAACCGGGGCGATGAGCTGACTCCTATGCCCAAGTCTCGCTTTCTTGCATTTCTCGGCCTCCTGGCAATTTTCGTGAGCGGCGCGGTATCTGGCGCGCTGGGCTACCGGCTCTACATGGTCTCGCCCGTTTTCAGCCGCAATCTGCCGCCCGGCATGGCCGGCAGCCATAAGGGTCCCGGAATGGATCCGGAAGAGGTTCGCAAGCGCCTGGTCGAGGAAATGCGCCAGCGCGTCAAGCTGGACGATGCCCAACTGGCGAAGCTCAATCGGATTTTTGACGACACTCGGGTGCAGTTTGACCAGATCCACAAGGAAATGAATGACCGCGGTCACGCTGTTTGGGACAAACAGGTGGCCGAGGTCAGAGCCATTCTACGGCCCGATCAACAGCCCCTTTATGATCAGCTGCGCGCCGAACATGAAGCTGCTCGCCGCCGCCATCAGGCGGAAGGCGAAAAGAAGTAAGGCGGCTCGGATTCTCGCCGTCCTACGGCGATCCCTGAATCTCCGCGCTGCTCCATCAGACCAGAGCAACCACATCCTTTGATCGCTCGGCCTTCAGGTAAGCGTTGGGATCGTGATAGAGAGCATCCTCCGGGAGCCATTCCATCAGCGACCCTAGGTCCTGGCGCACGATGTTCTTGTAGAACTGCGGCAGTGCGTTGCTCTCCTGGGTGAAATAGGGCGGAAACTGCGGGTCGTAATCCAGCCGGTTTCGAATCTCCCCATGGTACCGGGCCCTTCCGAAACCCTCCGTCGAGACTGCCCGCACTACGTTCATCCAGCGTGATGTAACCCCCTCCGTTGCCAGGAAGCGGCGGAAGATCGCTCGTGAAGAGAAGGAGTACCGGGTCAGGTCGATAATCCGGTCGTAAAAGGTCTGCCAGGAATAATGGGCCGGCCTGACGTTCATGGCGCCATTGTTATTGAGGAAGTGGAAGGGGAACGGCAGTACGCGGTTGGATCGCTGGTAATCCAGGTTCCGCGGCGCGGCCCGTCCAAAAGCGGAAAGCAGCGAATAGGCCGGAAAGGCGCCTGGAGACAGGTCGAGGAAGCGTTTGGTGAGCTCAAAAGGATCGGGCCCTTCGTCGGTATCGAGCCCCAGCACGAAGTTCGTTTGGATGTAGGGTATGTAGCGCAGGATCAGATTGACGTGTTCGGACACCTGGCGAACTTTGGCCATCCCGACGAGCGCGCCGGTCTTCGATTTGCCGCCCAGCGCGAACCAGGATTCAATCCCTGGAAGGACGCCCTTAAACGAGTTGCGCTTGAGCCGCTTGAGATGCGGCTCCGAGAGCAGGGAGAGACTGCTTTCGGCAACGAAGTCGATACTGCCTGCCGGGATCGCGTCCTCGATCACGCCCAATATGTCGTCGAAGCGGACTCCAAAATTGGGATCGTGCCAGGCTACCAGCGGCCGTTTGAACTTGGTCAACAGAAAACGGAGATCGTCGCGGAGCACGTCGAAATCCATCGGTTGATAGGGCACCGTGGCATCAATACAAAAGGCGCACGTGTACGGGCACCCCATGCTGCCGAGCATCGGAACCATCTTCAGGAGGGGCGCTTTTTTCAGCGTCGAATCGATAAACTGCCATCGCTCGCGCACCCCGGGGAGTGTTCTGGGCTGCTGCGAGGCCGCCAACTGGACGCCCGCCGGCCGGTGCTGCGAGCGATCGCGCAGCACGTCGCGCAGCGTATCCTGATCCGTGAAGCCCAGCACGTAGTCGAAGTAGCGTGCGGCATCTTCCGGGTAACAGCGCGCATGCGGCCCGCCGATCACCGTAATCGCCCCTCGGCTGCGAAAGAGATTACTCAGAGCGTACGCCGTGTGTGCCGCTTCGGTGAATGCGCCGATGAAGACCACATCGACGTTCTCCGGCAGCTCCGTCAGCAGGTCTTCAAAGCCGGTGTAACACACGAATGTGACTTCGTGTCCCTCCTGCTGGCACCACACCCCAATCACCTGGGGCATGATGCTGGCGAGGCTGGCGTTCATGATGCGTGCGTACAAAGCGCGGGTGGGACCCCTGGAGACGATGTCGATGATCCCGATCCGCAGTTTTTTCATGAACCCTCACTGGAAACGTTCGAGCCTTCCGACTTCTGACCGCGAGTGTGCAGTATGGGGCAGACAGCAAGCTTGCGATCTACTAATCTGACTGCTACCGCCGCTGCACACGCGTGCGGTCCGCCGGTCAGGATCGCTGGGGTCCGAATTCCATTCGTCATTCCCTCCTCACACGCGACTCCGCGAGACGGGCGGGAAGGCAGTGCTTCGCCAATGGCCGGGGCAACCCCAACGATCAGCCTAGTCTTCTAGCGCTTTGTTTTCTGTTCAAAAGTGCTCACCTCGGCAAAATCAGCTTGGGAGAGAAAGCGAAAGGGGTTGAAATACCCCCGGCGCGGGCTGAACATTGCGTACGGATGAGAAAGTAAAGTAGAGTGGCGCCGATATTGCCAGCCGGCGAATCACGCTCGGTATCGCTCCTGCGGCTAGCGTTGCGCGGCGTTCATGAACTCGGCACGCGTCTCCTGGCGCCATTGCTCGCGGAGCTTCTCGAAATCCTTCATTTGCCGCTTACTCAGAATCGTCTTGACCTGGTCATCGGTTTTGTCCCGAATGGACTTGGCTTCCAGACGCATCTTCCTCTTGGTCAGCAGCGAGGCGTCGCGCGGATCGCCGTATTTGTCCAGCATGGCTTTGAATTGCCTTAGCTCATCGACAAATACCGGCCTGATCTGGCTCGCTTGCTCAGGTGTGATTTGCAGCTGGTCTTTGAGCTGCGCCATCCGCTCCTGCAGCCTCTGCTGGATCGGCGATGGTGATGGAGATTGAGCCGGTGCGTCCTGCGCCGCAAGGCAGCCGGCTGCCAGAGCTGATATGAGTGCGATTCGACACGTTTTCAACACGAATTCCCCTCCGTTACCCAACACTAGAGACGTTGAAGACCATTCAGGGTTGCAGGGGACGGCGAAACAGACTCGCCCGTGGGGTGGACCCCCCGGTCCGCGCGGGACGCCCTCGTCCCGCTGTTCGTGGCCTACCGCTACTCTATGCGAACGAATTGCCGGCCGTTCACAACACCACCACCGGATGGTAGAGATTCGGCAGCACGGCTTCGCCGATGGCTACCAGATGGTTGTCGCGCGTGATCGCCCGCACGTAGCGCGACGCCGGCTGCGAGCGGAAGGGCGAGGCGGGAAAATTGCGGCCGTTGCGGATCTGGCTGGCGGTCGGATCGTCGACAAACACCGCTGCCATGCCGGGCAGAAGCTGCGCGGCGGGAACCAGCGCGTCAATCAGGCGCTCGCCGGCGGCCAGCGCCTCCAGTTGCGAAATCGTGCGGGCCTGCGCGATTTCGAATTCGCCGCTGGACAGCCGGCGCAAGTCTTCCAGATGGGCTCCGCAGCCGAGCAGTTGACCCAAATCGTGCGCGATGGAGCGCAGATATGTGCCGCCGGAACAGTGCGCGCGCACCTTAGCCAGGGGACCTGCCAGATCGAGCAGGGTCAACTCGTAAACCTCCACCGGCACCGGCGCCAGTTCTACCGCGACCGCCTGGCGTGCCAGTTCGTAAGCGCGCCGGCCGTCCACTTTCTTGGCGGAAACCGGCGGTGGGGTCTGCAGAAACTCCCCGCGGAAGTGTTCCAGCGCCCGTTCGAGGTCCGCCGCATCGATTTGAGGCTCGGTCTTTTCGCTGGTGGGTTCGCTGGCGCGGTCGTAGCTCACCGTCGACCAGCCGAACCGGATGACGCCCTCGTAGATCTTGTTGCTGCGCGTGTAGAACTGCGCCAGCCGAGTGGCGCGCCCCAGGACCAGCGGCAGCACCCCAGTGGCGATCGGATCGAGAGTGCCCAGGTGGCCGATCTTTTTTTCGCCGGTAATCCGGCGCGCCTTGCCCACTACGTCGTGCGAGGTCCAGCCCCCCGGTTTGTCGATGACGATGGCTCCGTCCAAGATGATCCTTTCGCCTTCCAGAGCCCGCGCCGCGCTAGCGCTTGCGCGCCGTGCACACGTGCCCCAGCGTAAAATTCCGGTCGCGGTCGAGACCGTCCAGAAATGGCAGTATCAGCGCGGGAGGGACCACGAGTATCGCCGCCGGAAGGAAGCCGAGCCAGCGAATGCCCCCTGCAAAGAATTGTAAGCCGTTGAGCAGCCGCCGCGCGAGCAGCCGGAAATATCCACCGTGGGCGCGTATCTCGACCACCTCGAAACCGGCCTGTTCCAGCAGATGACGCAGGCCATAGCGGGTATAGCGGTAGTAATCATGCGGCATCTGGTGCGTCTCCCAGTCCTGCGGCGCGGCCACCAGCAGCGGCGCTCCGCGAGCCAGCACCCGCCCGATTTCGGCCAGCGCGCGGGCGGGTTCGGCCAGGTGTTCAAGCGTGACGATGTGCAACGCGGCCTCAAACGCGCCGTCGCGAAACGGCAGCGCCGCAAGGTCGGCAAGCGCGTCCAGGCGGCTGTAATCCCAGCTGGCGTCTCCCACTGCCAGGTCCACGCCGCAATAACGCTGGGCGGTGAAGTGGTGCTTGTACCTGTTTTCGCCGGCGCCCGCATCGAGGACGCGTGCTCCGGCCGGAAGGCTGTGCGCCAAAGCCGCCACGGCATCTTCAATTTCGGCCTCTACGATCAGAACGTGGCGCCGCAGCGGGCCCGGCAGGCGGTACGCGATGTCCTGATATCTCATGGCTTGCGAGCCTCAATCATGATCGTCGAACCCGCACCGGACGCGGCTTCCAGCAGCGTGAAGGGCAGGGCGGCCGCCGCCAGCGCAAAGTACGCCAGGTCCTTAGCGATGCGCGAAAGGGCGCTTTCGGGCACGCGCCGCGTGCGGCGCCCCATCGGGTCCAGGCCGGGCGCTAAGCTGCTGGCCAGAGCAGCCGGGTTGTCCCGCAGGGAGAAATGCTTGCGCCGCGTAACCGTGAAGCCGCAGGATTCGAGCAGCCGCTCCAGGTCGTTCGAGCGAAAGTCGAAGAGGTGGCGCGGCACGTCCAGGCCGCTCCACGCGCGGCCAAACAGCCGCAGCTGCCAGCACGCGGCGTCAGGCGTCTGCGCAATCAACCGTCCGCCCGGCGCCAGTAGATGATGCGCGGCGGCGACATAGGCCCGCGGGTCGTGGACGTGCTCGAGAACGTGAAACATGGTGATCGCGGCAAATCCACCGGCGCGCAGCGGGGCGTGCTCCAGCTCGCCGCACACCGCCGGCGCGCCCTGCCGTCGCCAGGCGATCGCAGCGGCCGCCGGAGAATTGTCCAGCCCCACCACGCGAAACCCCAGCTTGCGCATCATTCCCAGAAACAGCCCGCCGCCGCAGCCTACGTCCAACAGCGGGCCGCGCAAGCCGGAGTCGCCCAAAGCTCGCTTCACGAAGCTCACATGATCGCGCAGCACCAGGCGGCGGTATGCCTCTTCCAGGCGGCCGGCGGTGCTTCGGTCGGGCGCAAACCAGTAGTTTTCGGGATGATACCGGCGCGATTCGGCTGGGTCCGGCTGCGGGTCGAGCCGTATCAGGCCGCATTGACCGCAGCGCAGGATGGTGAAACTCCGTGCCGTGGTGCGGTGCAGCCGGTCGGTGGCCTGGAATAAAGCTGCCGTGCTCTCCGAGCCGCATAGCAGGCAGCCGCTCATGCCACTTCCTTCAGGCGCAGCCGGTTGTCCCAGATGAGCCGGCGCACCTGGCCGGGCGTGAGGCGGCGTATGCGGCGCAGGGCCGCGCGTTTGCGCAGCGCGTGGGGCGCAGCCAGCAGCGCCTGCATCTGGCCGGCCGCCAGAGCGCGGGCCAAACGCCATTTGCCCGCGAGCCCGGGGAAATACGCGGTGTCGCCCGCGCCACGGCACGCCGCCACCACGCCCGCGGCCAGACGCGCTGCGAAGAACAGCGGATTCAACAGCAGCAGGCTCCACGGGAATAGCTTCATCGCCAGCAGCAGGCGGTTCCGCTCGATCAGCTGGAGGCGCCGTACCGAGTCTTTGCCCAAAGTGGAACCGCGGTGGTGGCGCACTACGGCCTCGGGAGTGTAGATGCATTTCCAGCCTGCGATACGGGCGCGGAGGCCGAGCTCGGCATCGTCCCCGTAGGCGAAGAAGTCCTCGTCGAAGCCGCCAATTTCGTCCAGCATGGCCTTCCGGTACATGGCGGCGCACCCGTCCGGCCAGAGCACCTCTTCCTCGCGATCGTACTGGCCGTGGTCGGCTGCGCCGCTGCCGCGGCCGCGATTCTGGCCGTCGGGGAAAATCAGGTGGCCCACTTTATCGATGCGGCTGGGTTCTTCCCACACCAGCACCTTGCTGGCGGCCATGCCGACCTCGGGCGCGCTGCCGCAGGCCCGGTGGAGCGCGGTCAGCCATCCCGGGGCAGCCTCCGCATCGTTATTGAGTAGCGCCACGAAATCGCCCTGCGCCGCCGCGATGCCCTGGTTGTTAGCCGCGCAGAAGCCCCGGTTCTCGCGGTTGCGGATGACACGAACTCCCGGCTCCCCATCCGCGAGCTCCGCCGAGCCGTCCGTCGAGCCGTTGTCCACCACGATGACCTCGCATTCCACTCCGCCCTGCCGCTCCAGCGAGTGGAGACAGGCGCGTAGCAGTTCCTTGCGGTTCCAGTTCACCACAACGACGGAGATCAACCGACTATGCTAGCAGGGCCGCGCAAAACCGATCCATCGGCCCAGGCCCGTTGCCGCGCGCGTGGATCGAAATCCCACTCCGCCAATGCACCGCGTTGTATCATGAAGAATAAGTGCCAGGTATCTTAGTATGACGTCCGTCGGCGACACATTGCGCCAGGAGCGAATGCGCCGCAATGTGGACCTACAGCAGGTCTCCGAGGAACTCAAGATCTCGTCGCGCATGCTGGAGGCGATCGAGGCCGATGAGTACGGCAAGCTGCCCGGCGGCGTCTTTGCCAAGAGCTTCGTGCGCCAATATGCGTCCCTGCTGGGCCTCGACGGGGACGAGATAGCTGCCCAGTTCGAGCGCGCCGTGCAATCGCCCGAGCTGGCGCGTTTGACCGAGCTCAGGCAGCCCCATGCAGGGATTTCGCTCCCCAGAATGGATGAGCCGCGGTTCAGCGCCGGCCGCCAGCGGAGCGTGCTGCCATCGCTGATTGCGGTGGTGGTGGTGATGCTGATCTGCTCCGGGATCTACGCGTGGTGGCAGCGGAATCGCCAGCTCGCCGCCGCCCGCCCGGAACCGTCTCCGCCGTCCGATACCCGGCGCGCCGCCGCGCCGAAGCCGGCCGGGAAAGCACAACCGGCCGCGCCCCAACCCCAGCAGCAGCCCGCTGAGACTGCCGCTGCCGCCGCGCCGCCGGCGCCTCAAACGCCCGCTCCCCAGACTGAGTCCCAGCCAGGCGTTCCGCAGCCGCTGGTGCCGGATGCCGGGGCCGCCGGCACCGGCGCTGTGCAGGTGGAACTGGTGGTCGCCGAGCCGGTCTGGGTGAGCGTACGGCGCGACGGCCGCTCCATCTATCAAGGTGAGCTCAAGCCAAACGAAATTCGCACCGTGGCGGCCAACACCGAGGTCACTTTGAAGCTGGGCAACGCCGGAGGCCTGACGATTCTGCTGAACGGCAAGCCGATTCCGTCCCCCGGGCCGAAAGGCCAGGTGCGTACGGTTCAGCTGACTTCGGGCGGTTTCCAGATCGTGGCGCCGGCCGCGCCTGCGGGCCCGCGGGCGCCGGCCCTTCTCGATCCTCTCTGACGCATCGCTTCCCGCTGGCGTTTTCTTTCCAGCAGCAGTAGCTCGCGGCGCCGCCGCAGCTTGACGCGCTCGTCTATCTTGCGCCAGAACTTGCGGAAATAACTGACGGCGGACAGCAGCGCGAAGAAAATCACTCCCCACATCATCCAGATGCCTGGCTGATGGAGCGCCGGATGGCGGGTGCTCACCAGCAGGCAGGAAACGGCCGCGACCTGGGCCAGCATCTTGGTCTTGCCGAGATCGCTTGCTTTGATGGTGTAGCTTTCGGCTGCTGCGATGGCACGCAGGCCGGAAACCGCGAACTCGCGGCCGATCACCAGAATCGCCATCCAGCCCGGCAGAACCCGCACCTGCACCAGCGAGATGAGCGCCGCAGATACGAGTAATTTGTCGGCGATGGGGTCAAGCAGAGTCCCGATGGTCGTCTCCTGTTTCCAGCGGCGGGCCAGGTAACCGTCCAGCAAGTCAGTGGCGGCGGCCGACAGGAAAATCGCCAGCGCCAGCCATTCGTTGGTGAACTGCCAGGGCCCGAGTCGGATGCCGACGTTCTCTTCCAACAGCACCGCCACCAGCAGCGGTACGAAGAAGATTCGCAGAATGGTCAGCGCGTTTGGAAGATTCATCCGCCCAAACCATTATGCCTCACGCATGACATCGAGGGCCGGACGGATGCTCTTGGCCGCGGTTCCCGTCCGCGCCCCCGCCCGAATCGCTCCCGCGAGGCGATTGCACGAGGATTTCGAAGATTTTCCGGGTAATAATGCCGGGCGCCCCGGAACAATAGGGGGGTATCGCCCGTCTTATCTATGTGCCGCGGAGCAAACAGCAGTGGAGCGCGTCCCTTTGGGAGGCCGCCCGCATTGCTCTCGATTCATTGCGCAAGAACAAGTTGCGCAGCTTTCTGACGTTGCTCGGAATCATTCTGGCCACCACCACGCTGATCGCCGTCACAGCGCTGATTCACGGCATGGACCGCTATATCGCCGACAAGGTCTCCAATATGGGGGCCGACGGCTTTCGCATCGTCCGTATGGCGTGGTTCGGACCTTGGGACCCCAAGAAGTTCTTTGAAATGGACAAGCGGAACCCGCAGATCCAGGTGGACGAGTACGAATTCATTCGCAGTAAGGCGACCCTGGTGAAGGACATCGGCATGATGACTTCGCGGCAGGCCCGGGTGGCTTTCAAAGGCAACTCGGTGGAGGGCGTGACCGTCAACGGCATCACCGACAACATTCCGGCCATCAATCATGTGCAGGTCGGGATCGGGCGCGGAATCACCTACGACGAAGTGCGGCGTCACATGCCCGTGGCCTTCATCGGCAACGACATTTTCACCCGCTTCTTCGAAGGACAGGACCCGGTGGGAAAAACCATCGGGATCGAAGGTAATCCCTATGAAGTAGTCGGCGTGGCGCAGGCACTGGGCAGCGTCTTCGGCCAGTCGCAGGACAACTTCGTCATGATTCCGATCGAGAGCTATTTCAAGACTTACGGGGCGCGCAACGGAATCCGGCTGGTGGCCAAAGCCATGGACCAGCAGCACCTGGGCCAGGCGCAGGACGAGGCGCGCGTGTTGCTGCGCTCCTACCGTCACCTGGGTCCGGCGCAGGACGACAATTTCGTGGTCTTCGCCTCGGAGACCTTTGTGACCCTCTGGGAGCAGCTCACCAAAACGATCTCGGCGATGGCGGTGGGCGTCGTATCCGTGTTCATGGTGGTGGGCGGAATCGTGATCATGAACATCATGCTGGCCGTGGTGACGGAGCGCACGCGCGAAATCGGCATTCGCAAGTCGCTGGGCGCGCGCCGGCGCGACATCCTGAATCAATACCTGGTGGAATCTGCCGTCCTGGCGGGCTCGGGCGGGCTTGCGGGGGTCGGAGCCGCGTGGCTGATCGCGGTCGCGGTCCGCAGCTTTACATCGGTGCCCATGTCCCTGCCTGCGTCCTCCATCGTCATCGGCGTAGGCCTGTCGTCGGTGGTGGGATTGTTCTTCGGCATTTACCCGGCGCGTAAAGCGTCCAAGCTGGACCCGATTGAAGCGTTGCGAGCGGAGCGCTGACCGTGACGAAACTTGCCTTCATCAACGGCCTGAAGCTGGCGCTCGATACCATTCGCGGCCACAAATTGCGCGCGTTTCTTACCGTCCTGGGCGTCATTATCGGCACCGGCACCATCATCGGCGTCAGCGCCATCCTCACCGGTTTCGATGCCTCCATCGCGGGCGTGCTCCGCAGCTTCGGCCCCAATTCGATCATCGTCTTCAAGTTCCCGGTTGGCCCGCGCGTCGGCAACCTGAGCCCGGAGGAGAGAACCCGCAAGGACCTGACCTACGAAAACGCCCTGGATATCAAGGAACGCTGCAAGTCCGTCGAGGACGTGTCGCCCATGATCTTCCCCAACAAGAGCGTCAACGTGCGCTTCAAGGGCAACGACA
>CAZZHN010000023.1:0-35762 GCA_964654065.1 uncultured Solibacteraceae bacterium | reverse complement strand
GCGTGGCGTCGGCCGCCACCGCCAGCATGCCTTCCAGCATGGCGCGCTCGGTGCGTTCGGGGTCCTGGTCCACCACCACGAAGGGCGCCCCGGAGTGCAGCAGCTCCGCGGCCGCGCCGCGTCCCACGCGCCCGAATCCGCACACAATGAAATGGTTTTTGAGCTTGTCGATCATGCGTTTATTCCGCCGCTGGTTGAGGCGGTCGCCGAACTCCATTTCGATGACCGTCTGCGTCATGGCGCCGATCGCGATCAGGATCGTCGTGACGCCGAAAATGATGAGAAACGAATTGAAAATGCGGCCCGCCTGCGAAAGCGGATGCAGTTCCCCATAGCCCACCGTCGTCATGGTGGTCAGGGTCATGTAAAAGGCATCGAACGGCGGGTAATGGTCGATGACCGTGAAGCCGGCCGTGCCGATCGCCAGAGTGCCGGCCAGAGCCAGAACGGTGAACAGAAATCGCCTGGCTAACCGGTGCATGCGCATCGCAGATAAGTATAGCGGGCTGCGCGCCGCAGGTGAATCCGCGCGGCGCCGTCTGATACACTTTGGAAAGCGCAATCCAGTCAGGGCCGGTAGCTCAGGTGGTAGAGCATGTGCCTTTTAAGCACAGGGTCGCGGGTTCGAGTCCCGCCCGGCTCACCAGTTTACAGAAAACGTTGTGCGTAGTTGTGTGCAGAAGAATGCCCGGCGTCCACCGGGCGCTGCGTAGCTGGCTCCACGTTCTGCAACCGTCAAATCCGGATAAACAGCTCCCATAGGCGTGATTGGCGCTACAATCGAGGCGAGTCAGGAAGACCAGGCGCGGATCCTGCCTCACTGCGAAAGAGAACGCAGAAGCCATCCACAGCGCCCGGAAACAGGACTGTGCGGTCGCGCACAAGATACATCGCTCCGAACGGGCTACGCTTGGCGCTTAGCGCGGTTCTATTCGCCGCGCTCGACTAAATAGGAGACTTCCGAATGCTACGCTCGAAGACCATCGTTCCATTTCTGCTCCTGACAGCCCTGAATCTCTTGGCTGCCGGTAAGGAGGAAAAGGACCAAACGCCTGCTTATGACCTGACGGTCAGCATCGAACCGGTGTCGGGCAACATTGCGGTTCGGGGAAGCGTGGAGGTTCCGCTGGCGGAGCCCGCGGCAAAAACCTTCCGGTTCAGTCTCCATGAAACCTTTGCCATCTCGAAGCTTCTGGTGGACGGAAAACAGGCCGCGTTCACCTATGCTCCGCCGGATGCCCAAATCCCACTGCCGGCTTCGCGCAGCGTTGTCGTAACTCTTCCTCCGGGAATGGATCAGAGCCGGATCCGCATGGACATTGCATACGGCGGCCGATTGAAAGCCCTGCCTGAGTTCGGCGCCTCGCCGGACATGCGTCATTCGCTCGACGATCAGGTGAACGCCCGCATGATCGAACTTACTGGTTTCGCTTCCTGGTATCCCCAGTTCGCCTTCGGGCGGCCGCTGCGGCTGGAGCTTGCGCTGTCCCTCCCGCCGCACTGGATTCCCATTTGTTCCGGCAGAAGACTCGAGGATCGCGTCAACGGGGGCCGTACCTTCACCCGCTGATCATCCCCCAACGACACCGACATCATGATCCTTGCCTCGCCCAACTACAAGATGAAGAGTTTCCGCTACCCCGGCGTGAACGTCGAGGTCTACTACACGCAAATGCCCGAGCAGTTCATTGAACACGAGGGCGAGCAGATCGCGGCCGTGGCTAAGCTGTACACTTCCCTTCTGGGAGAGACCGTCATACCCGGTGGAACCATCAAGCACGTTTATTCTCCGAAGCGCAAGGGCCAAGGAAAGGCGGGCGTCGCCCGGCCAGGATTGATCGTCACTTCGGAAGGCCTGACCCTGGATGCACTGGCTCGCGATCCCAAGTTCTCTCTGTTCCAGGGCATCGCCCATGAGATCGCACACTACTGGTGGAATTTTGGCGCCGGCCAGGGTGATTGGATCAACGAGGCGTTCGCCGAATACTACTCCGCTATCGCCCTGCAAAAGCTGTCGTCGGAAGCCGAGTTCCGAGCCGTCATGGCCGATTTCGCCAAACAGGCCGGTGAGCTGCCAGCCGATGCTCCTTCCCTGAGCACGGTGCCTCTGATGCAGCCATCCAGCTTCGTCGTTCGTTATTACAAAGGCTCGATGATGCTGGATACCCTGCGGGAGGCTGTCGGCGATGAAAAGTTCTTCTGGACCTGCCGCGCGTTCTTTCAGACCTACAAAGGCAAGCCCACAGGGACCCCGGATTTTCGTCGCTTCTGGCAATCGAAACTCAGCGGCCAAAAGAATGTGGTCGACTCATGGCTCGATTCTCGCGGCGGGCTGATCTCCCCGCCCTCAGCCGGACCGTCTTCTTCACAGATGGAACGTTGAGGACGGCAGCTCCCGATTCGAACGCGTGATGGCCGCGGACCTGCCTCCTCCGGGCGTTCCGCGGCAGCTCCATCACCAACTGGAAACTGAACCGCGCGAATTAAGCACTGCCGAAGATTGGTGTATACTGCAATCCCAGTAGCAGGAGGGACACTATGGCAGTGCCAGCCGGAATCGGCGATTTGGCTCCGGCGCCACCCGACGTTTCTTGGAAGAACGGCCGCTTCGGCCAGACCACGCGGCGAGACCGCTGGTGGAGTTCGCCGCTGCTGGTCTTTCTCGGGTTCGGGACGTTTCTTGTGTACGCGAACTGGGCCGCCTTTCAGAATGCGTACTACACCTTCGGACCTTATATTTCGCCGTTCTACTCGCCGGAGCTGTTCGGTTCTTCGCCGCACGCACTGTTCGGCCCCAAGCCATCGTGGTATCCCGGCTTCCTGCCGTTTTCGCCGGCGCTCCTCATCCTCTGGATACCCGGCCTGTTCCGGTTCACCTGCTACTACTATCGCGGCGCCTATTACAAGGCCTTCTGGGCGGATCCTCCCGCTTGCGCCGTGAGCGAACCGCGCAAATCGTACCTCGGCGAGCGCAGCTTTCCCCTGATTCTGCAGAACCTGCACCGCTACTTTCTGCGCCTCGCTTACCCGGTATGGGGCTTCCTGGTGTACGACGCCTGGAAGGCGTTCTGGTTCGACCACCGCTTTGGCATCGGCGTGGGCACGATTGTCCTGGTGGTAAACGTGGTTCTGTTGGGCGGCTACATCTTCGGCTGCCATGCGTTCCGGCATCTCGCCGGCGGCGGCCTTGACCGGGTGTCGGAACATCCGGTGCGCTTCCGGTTATACAACTGCGTGAGCTGCCTCAATGGCAACCACAAGAAATGGGCCTGGGCGAGTCTGTGTTCGGTTGGTTTCGCGGATCTTTACGTTCGCCTCTGCGCGATGGGCATCTGGACGGACTGGAGAATCCTTTAGTGGCCGAATACCAGCGGTACGCCTACGATGTGCTGGTGATCGGCGCAGGCGGTGCAGGCCTTCGGGCCGCGATAGAAGCGGCGGCTTCGGGCGCAAAAGTCGGCGTGGTGTGCAAGTCGCTACTCGGTAAAGCGCACACGGTGATGGCGGAGGGCGGCATCGCCGCCGCCATGGCCAACGTGGACGACCGCGACAACTGGCGCGTCCATTTTGCGGACACCATGCGCGGCGGGCAGTACATCAACCAGTGGCGCATGGCCGAACTGCACGCGAAGGAGGCGCCCGAGCGCGTTCGCGAACTGGAGGCCTGGGGCGCGGTCTTCGATCGCACCAAAGACGGACGGATTCTCCAGCGGAACTTCGGCGGCCACCGCTACCCGCGCCTCGCGCATGTCGGCGACCGCACCGGCCTGGAGATGATTCGCACCCTGCAGGACCACGGCATCCACTCCGGGATGGAAGTGCACATGGAGTGCACCGTCCTCACCCTGCTGGTGGATTCCGGCCGCATTGCCGGTGCGTTCGGCTATGACCGCGAGAAGGGCCACTTCATCACCTGGTCCGCGAAGGCCGTGGTGGTCGCGACCGGCGGAATCGGGCGGGCGTTCAAGATCACCAGCAACAGTTGGGAATATACCGGCGACGGCCACGCGCTTGCCTTCCGCGCGGGCGCCGAACTGATGGACATGGAGTTCGTGCAGTTCCACCCCACGGGCATGGTGTGGCCCGTCAGCGTGCGGGGCATTCTGGTTACCGAGGGAGTTCGCGGCGAAGGCGGCGTGCTGCGAAATAAAGAGGGCCGCCGCTTCATGTTCGACGATATCCCCGACCTCTACAAGGCGCAGACAGCCGAGAGCGAAGAGGAAGGGTGGCGATACACGCAGGGCGACAAACAGGCCCGCCGCCCGCCGGAATTGCTGACCCGCGATCACGTCGCCCGTTGCATCAATCGCGAAGTGAAAGCGGGCCGCGGCAGCCCGCACGGCGGCGTCTTCCTGGACATCGCCTGGATCAAGCAGCGGCTGCCCAAAGCCGCCGAGCATATCAAACGCAAACTGCCCAGCATGTATCACCAGTTCAAGCAGCTTGCCGACATCGACATCACGACCGAGCCGATGGAAGTCGGACCGACCACCCACTACATGATGGGCGGTGTGAGGGTGGACGGCGATTCGCAGATGTCCACCGTTCCTGGCCTTTTCGCGGCAGGCGAGGCCGCGGCGGGTCTGCACGGCGCCAACCGGCTGGGCGGCAATTCCCTTTCCGACCTGGTGGTGTTCGGCAAGCGCGCCGGCCAGTTCGCGGCGGAATTCGCCAGGCAGAACAGCGAAGCCGCGGTCGATGACGCACAGATTCAATCGAGTGCCGCGGCCGCGCTAGCAGTATTCGAGCGCGGACCGTCGGGATCCAACCCGTATCAGATCCAGCAGGAACTGCAGGAGCGTATGCAGGACCTGGTGGGAATCGTGCGGACCGAAACCGAAATGCTGGAGGCGCTCGAGGTGATCGCGCAGCTGCGCCGGCGCGCCGCCGAGGTGGCGGTAGCGGGAAATCGACAGTACAACAACGGCTGGCACACCGCGATGGACCTGCCGAATCTGCTCGATGTCTCCGAAGCGATTACCCGCGCCGCCATTCTGCGCAAGGAAAGCCGCGGCGCCCAGTTTCGCGAGGACTTCCCGCAAAAGGACCCTGAATGGGGGCGCTATAACATCGTCGTCCGGCGCGGCAGCGCGGGTGAGGTGACGGTGGACAAGCGGCCGGTCCCCGCCATGCCGGACGAGCTGAAAGCCGTCATCGAGGAGATGAAGTGAGATGGGGCAGCAGGCTATGTTTCGCGTCTGGCGCGGGGACGGCAGCGGCGGGGGATTCCGGGATTACACGACGGTGGTGGACGAGGGCATGGTGGTGCTGGACGCCATCCATCAGATCCAGGCCCAGCAGGCTCCCGACCTGGCGGTGCGCTGGAACTGCAAAGCCGGCAAATGCGGTTCATGCTCTGCCGAGATCAATGGCATGCCAAAACTGATGTGCATGACCCGCCTCAGCGACCTGAACCTGGAAATGCCGGTGATTGTCGAACCCATGCGGACGTTCCCCCCCATTCGCGACCTGGTGACGGACGTCTCCTGGAACTTCCGCGCCAAGAAAACCATCCGCCGGTTCCGGCCCCGCTCGCCCGATGCCGCCGATGGCACGTGGCGCATGAAACAGGAAGACGTCGATCGCGTGCAGGAGTTTCGCAAGTGCATCGAGTGCTTTCTGTGCCAGGACGTCTGCCACGTTCTGAGGGAGCATCACAAGCAAGAGGAATTCATCGGGCCGCGCCTGCTGGTGTACGCCGCCGCGCTGGAGATGCACCCGCTGGACGTGGAAGATCGCGTCCGCGACCTGAAAGAAAAATCCAATATCGGCTATTGCAACATCACCACCTGCTGCCGGCAGGTATGTCCAGAGTCGATTACCATCACGGAGAACGCCATCATCCCGCTCAAAGAACGGGTGGTGGACCAGTTCTTTGACCCGCTGAAGAAACTGCTGCACATTCTCTAGAAAGAAGGAGGCGCCATGTTCGCTCGAAAACCGATTTCCATGGACAGCGTGCCCGGCGCGCTGGCCAAAGCGGAGCGCTACCGTCTGCTCAATGAACCTACCGAGGCAGTGAGTATCTGCCGCGACATTCTGGACGTCGAGCCCGGCAACGAGCACGCGCTGGTGAATCTCGTTCTGGCGCTCACCGATGAGATTCCACAGGACAGCCACGCATTCAGCGAAGCTCTGGCCGTGATCCCGCAGCTGCAGAGCGCTTACGATCGCGCGTATTACGCGGGCATCTGCTGGGAGCGCCGGGCCAAGTATCATCACCGCCGCGGCGGCCATGGCGTTCCGTCGCACGTCTACGAATGGCTTGTCCAGGCCCTGCATCTCTTCGAGGACGCGGAGCGCCTCCGGCCGCCCGGAAATGACGACGCGGTGCTCCGTTGGAATGCATGTGTCCGCTACCTGGAGCGGCACAAAGAGATCGCCCCCCGCGCCGAAGAGGTCTTCGAACCGATAAATTCGGAATGAGCTCAGCCGGAGACAGAATCCGCCGGCGCCAGCGCGCGCAGGACTGGCAATGCTCGTTTTCGAGGCTTTTCATCAGAGAACGTCGCCATAATCTCACGGATGGTTAACACTTCCGGTTTGCATCCCGTCCTGAGGACTGGAGATCCCCATGTCAACCCTGCGCCGCGATGGTCCCTTCCTCTGCCCACGCGTAACTCTCGCGAAGCTGGTCTTTGCCGGCCTTCTCATTCCTTGCAGGCTCGTCTTCGCACAGGGGGAAGCAGACGCCAATGCCGTGAACCGCATTCGCGATGCGGCCTTGAACCACTCCCAAATCATGGACATGATCGGATACCTCACCGACGTAACCGGTTCGCGCTTAACCGGCTCCCCCAACCTCAAAATGGCGGAAGAATACGCCCGCGACAAACTTCGCGGGTGGGGCGTCGCCAACGCACATCTCGAGGCGTGGGGGCCCTTTGGCCGCGGCTGGTCCCTGGAAGGCTTTACCGCGAACATGCTGTCGCCCGGCTTTAGCCCGCTCGCGGCCTATCCCAAGGCCTGGAGTCCGGGTACGGAGGGGACAGTCCGCGGTGAAGTCGTGTATCTCGACGTAAAGAACCTAAGCGACCTCGATCGGTACCAAGGCAAGCTCAAAGGGAAAATCGTCCTCTTCTCTCCGGCCAGGCACGTGGATCCCCTTTTCTACCCGCCTGCGCAGCGGCAGACGGACGAAGACCTGTTGCGCCTCGCCAATGCGCAGCCTCCCGCCGGCCCGCGGCCGTTTCAATTCACGCCCGAGCAGCGAGCTGCCGAGGAACTCAGCTACCGCAAGTGGCAATTGATCCAGAGTGAAGGCGCCGCCGTCGTGCTGCAGCCCTCGTTCCGCGATGCCGGAACCATTTACGCCACCGCAGCCACCGTTCCGTATCCGCCGGATGTGCCTTTTGAAAAACGGACGCCCGCCTGGGATGCGAGCAAGCCCGTGGTGACTCCACAGGCCGTGGTTGCCGTCGAGCAGTATAACCGCATGGTTCGCCTGGCAGAGCGCGGGGTTCCCGTTCGGCTGGAAGTGGGCATCGCCGTCCGTTTCTACGCAGACGACCCCATGAGCTATAACGTTATCGCAGAAATCCCCGGTACTGACTTGAAAGATGAAATCGTCATGATCGGAGGTTGCATAGACTCCTGGCACGCGGGCACCGGCGCCACCGACAACGCCGCGGGTGCCGCAACCGCCCTCGAAGTCATCCGCATTCTGCAATCGTTGGGGATGAAGCCCAGGCGGACCATTCGTATCGGTCTCTGGAGCGCGGAAGAGCAGGGCGCTCTCGGTTCGCGCGCTTACGTGGCTGCCCACCTCGGCCGGAAGATCGTGCCATCCGCCGGACCGGGCGGTCCGGCGCGCCTCGCCTTCGGGCCCGAATATGACAGGTTCGACGCTTACTTCAATTTCGACTATGGAACAGGCCGGATTCGCGGGGTCTTCTTGCAGGGCAATGAGGCTTCCCGGCCAATGTTTCGCGCCTTGCTGCTGCCCTTCCAGGACCTCGGCGCGGCTACTCTGTCCAGCGGCGGCGTGGACGCCAGCGATCACATGTCGTTTGATGAAATCGGTTTGCCGGGCTTCCAGTGGATCCGCGATTACATGGAGGGAAACAACACGCGAGCCGCGCACACCAACATGGACACTTATGACCACGTCCTGGAAGACGACCTGAAACAGGCAGCCGCCGTGGCGACATCGGTCATCTACGGTCTGGCCATGAGCGACGCACGCCTTCCGCGAAAGCCGCTCCCGTGACCCGGGTCATCCCAGCCCTAGTGGCTCCCGTCCGAGGAGACGCTCCGGCTGCTAGTTGTCTACAGGTCAGGAAAGTACCACAACCGAAGTGTGCGGGTGGGCGCATACCATAGCAGGTCTTGTTCTGGAGAGGCTCCCAGCCTATTGTCGGGATGAACGGGAGCGACCGATGAGCCGAAATTGCAAGGTCTGCCTGATAGAACACGACGAAGAGATTCATGCCGCCACCACCCGCGTCCACGCGTGGTTCCGCGCCCAGGTCACGCAAGGCATGCGCGACGCTGCGGACGACCTGATCCTGCGCGATCCGGACGAACTCGGAGTACCCGAACTCAACGCCGCCTGAGCGGTGCCGTCCGGACAGCCAATGGAGAGCGGTACCGGGTAATACCGGCCGCTCTCGCCAGCCTCCTTTCCCTGCCCGCAAGCGCCGCGAGCTGTGCGTACCGGCAGCATACACTCTGCCGGTTGGCTGACGGGCTCCCGGCCCCTCATCCACAGGCCAGTCCGGCAGCCGAATGCTCTCCGCTGCCTGAACCCGCCCCTTTGCACGCCCGGTTCTATCACTCTCGCCACAGCTCCGCGTTTTTGGGGTCCGCCCGGCGAGTAAAATCGAGCGAGGAGGGCACGATGAACGCACTGGAAGGAAAAGCCGGGCTCATCACCGGCGCCAAGGGCGGGCTCGGAAGCTTCATTACCCAAGCCTTTCTGGTAGCCGGGGCGAAGGTTGCGGGGGTGTCGCGCTCCATTCAGGCCAGCGATTTCCCGCAACTGGGATTCGCCGCCCTTGCGGCGGACCTTTCGGACGGTGAGGCCGCAGCTAAGGTGGCGGGCGGCGTGATGGACCGGTTCGGACGCATCGACTTCCTGGTCCACGCCGTGGGCGGCTTCGCCGGCGGAAAAAGCGTCGCCGAGACGGACGATGCGACCCTCAACAAGATGCTGGACCAGAACTACCGCTCCGCATTCTTCATCGCGCGGGCCGTGCTGCCGTACATGAGGCATCAGGGCGGCGGGCGAATCCTGGCAGTAGCCAGCCGGCAGGCCGCGGAGCCAGGCGCCATGGTGGGTGCATACAGCGCGTCAAAAGCCGCGCTGGTTGCCTTGATCCGCACCATTGCGCTGGAGAGCAAGGACCGCGGGATTTCGGCGAATACGGTGCTCCCAGGCACGATGGACACGCCGGCAAATCGGGCCGGCGACCCCAAGGCCGATCCCTCGCAATGGGTGCAGCCTGCACAGGTGGCCGCCTTGCTGGTTTATCTTGCGTCGGACGCCGGCGCGCAAGTGACCGGTGCGGCCATCCCGATTTACGGAAGTCAGATCTGAGACGCTCGCGGCGATATGGCCGCAACTCCTCTCGGCGCGGAGCCTGCCCTCCAGCCCAGGCAGCCACTCGCCCAAAATGGCCGCGCGGCCCAACTCGAGACTTACTCAATCTTGAATGCTGCCGCGTAGCTGGATAGCTTCTGTTCCGGCATCTGAATCCGCACGCCGTCGTCACCACGCACCCACTTCAACTGGCCCCCATATCCGAGAAGTGTCACATTGTGAATTTCGCCTTCATACAGCTTCCGGCTCGGAGCAAGTGCGGCGATCAACGTCTCACGCGGGTTCCACCCCATGGAGAATGCGTACAGCGTCTTTCCCTTGGTGGTAAACCGGATATCGTCGGCGGAAAGGTCACTGCGGCCCTTCTCGTTGAAGTGCGCTGCTGTGCCCAGCATCCCAACGCCGTCCGGGGTTTTCTGTACTACCGGACCCTCCCCGAATATCTTCCAGGGACGGGTGCCATGAATCGCCTCGGAATTGACGGCCATCCAGGCAGTGAGTTCGGAGACGATGTTGATTTCCTGGTCGTCGAGCGTGCCGTCCGATCGCAGCGGAAAGTTGAGCAGTAGATTGCCGTTGCGGCTGACGATATCCACTAATAGGTCGATCACCATCTTGGGACGCTTGTACACCGCCTCGACATCGTAGTGCCAGTCGCCGACGCACGTGTCGGTTTGCCAGGCGTCCGGCGAGATTTCATCGACGACGCCTCGCTCCACATCCAGAACGCATGTCCCCACCTTGCAGTCGGACCTCCGTTTGCTGGTGTAGACCACGTCCATCGCGCCGTGGTGCCACTTCAGACTCTGGTTGTAGTAGTGTGCCACCAGACTCCGGCCCCATTCGCTGAACGGGATGCCTCCATCGGTGTACAACAGGTCCGGTTGGTGTTGGTCCACCAGATCCTTGATTCGCGTGAGCCACTCCTGCTTCCACTGGACAGGCTCGTTGCCCTGCTCGGCCCAGGGTTCCGGCATGATCTCGTGTGGTGGATGGTAAAGATCCCAGTTCGCACGATTATTCCCATCATAGGGTACGCCCGCGTAAGTACCCTGCTTGTCCGCTCCTTTGTTGGTCGCAAACCAGTTGTAGCTGCCCCAGACGTGCTCCGTAACTCCAAATCGGAGGCCATGCTCCCTGGCCGCATTTCGGAAGAGCCCGACGACGTCCTTTCCAGGCCCCATTTTCACCGCATTCCAGCGGTGATAGGTGGAGTTCCAAAGGTCGAAGTTGTCACAATGCACACCCATGCTCACGAAATACTTTGCCCCGGCCTTCTTGTAGAGCCCGACCAGGTAGCTGGGGTCGAAGAGCTCCGCCTTCCAGGTTTGAATGACATCCTTGAAGCCGAAGGCTGAAGGATGGCCGTACTTCTTGAGGTGGTACTTGTACTGGCGGCTCCCTTCGACGTACATGTTGCGTGCGTACCAGTCGCCGTATTCGGCGGCTGACTGCGGCCCCCAGTGCGCCCAGAGACCAAGCTTGGCGTCCCGAAACCACTCAGGGGTCCGGTACGCTTGGAGAGACTCGGGGGCTGCACTATACGGGCCTGCTGTGATCACTGGTTTCGGGCCTTGCGCCGGGGCTGCTGCCACGGCCCCGAGTATCGCCATTGCCGAGCGCCTCGTCATGCTCATCGCTGCGCGTTACTCCAATCCGTGTCTTGATTCTAAGCCTGAAATGCGGCGCGAGAATTCGCGGTCGGCCGGAGCTCTCCTGAGACACGTACCGGACAGAAGCGGCCTGTATAAAAGGCTCTTGACAGGCCGCCTGACCCGCTGTTACTATACCCATAATAAACTTATGCCTAACAAAGAAATGCCTTCCGGGGCTCTGGTGCTGATGATCCTGAGGGTGCTTCGTTCCGGCTCCCTGCACGGTTATGCGATCGCCCAGCGCATCCATGTGCTGTCTTCCGAGGAGCTGCGCGTGGAAGAAGGAGCGCTTTATCCTACTCTGCAGAAGATTCTCCTGAAAGGCTGGGCGACCGCCGAATGGGGCATCTCGGAGACCAATCGCAAGGTCCGCTTCTACCGGTTAACACCCGCGGGCCGCAAACAGCTCGAAGCCGGCCTGTCCGAATATGAGCGCATGAACGAGGCGATTCAAGCCGTCCTGCGCACTGCCTAGAGGCAACCCGATGAAACAGCTTTTTCGCCGCCTGCAATACCTGGCGCACCGGCGCCGGTTCGATCAGCAACTGGCCGAGGATATGGAATTCCATCGCGAGATGGCGGCCCGCGCGGGCAAGCAGAATTTCGGCAACGCCCTTCACTGGCGCGAGGAAGCGCGCGACGCCTGGGGCTGGACCTGGATCGACCGTCTCTATCAGGACCTGCGCTATGCGGCGCGGGCGCTGCGAAAATCCCCCGGCTTTGCAGCCACCGCCGTCCTCACCCTTACGCTGGGCATTGCGGCGAATGTGATCGTCGTCGGCGTACTCCAGGGGCTGGTCTTACGGTCCCTTGATCTGCCGCATGCGGACCGGGTGATGACGCTCCAGTCCAAGCACGGAGGCCCTTTCGTGACGTATCCGGAAGTGCGCGATGTGCGGGACGGCAATACGGTGTTTTCCGCCATCGCCGCTGTTGAGATCCAGGATTTCGGCTTGGAAGCCAACGGCGTCACGCGGCCCGCTTGGGGATGCGAGGTGAGCGGGCAGTACTTCGAAGTGGTCGGTATCCAGCCGTTCCTGGGACGTCTGCTGCAGCGCGCCGATGACGATCATCCGGGAGCGTCAGACGCCGCGGTGCTTTCCTGGTCGGCCTGGAAAAGCGATTTTGGCGCGGACCCCAACATTGTCGGAACCACGGTCCGCATCGACAAGCATCCGTACACGATCGTCGGCGTCACGCCGGAGGGCTTCTACGGGACCGAAAAAATTGCCCAGCCGGACATATTCGTTCCGATGGCGAATGAAGCATCGCTGGACGGGATCGACTGGCTGGAATCGCGGACCTACAAGAATCTCTTTTCGATCGTGCGCTTCAAGGAGGGGGTCGCCATGCCCCGCGTGCAGGCGGAATTGGACACGCTGGCTGCCCGCATCGCCCGCCAGCATCCGAAAGAGGACGGGGGGCTGACACTCAAGCTGGCTCGCCCGGGCCTGGTGGGCGATTTTATCGGCGGGCCGGTGCGCGGCTTTCTGACCGGCGTGATGGGGCTGGCCGGGATCGTTTTGCTCGCTGCCTGCGCCAATCTCGGTAGCCTGTTCGCGGCGAGAACGGCAGACCGCACGCGCGAGATTGCCATCCGTTTGGCCATTGGATCCGGCCGGTGGCGCATCCTCCGCCAGGTCTTTGCCGAGGCCTTTGTGATCGCCATCTTCGGCGGCGCGGCCGCCTGCGGCCTGGCGTGGATCGCCCTCACCGGCCTGGCGAACTGGCATCCGCCGACCCGGTATGAGTTGAGATTTCCGGTGTTGCCGCAGCCTTCCTTGATCCTGATGGCCTTGGTGATCACGCTCTTCGCCGGCGTAGTCTTTGGGATCATGCCACTGTGGCAGATCTTCAAGACGGACCCAAATGACGCGATCAAGAGCGGCGGAAGCCAATCCTTCGCTGGGCGCCGCTGGGCGCTCCGCGATGTTCTGCTGGCGGCACAGATTGCGCTCTGCTGCGTCACCGTGACGGCTGCCTTTGTCTCGCTGCGCGGCTTGGGCAGAACCTTGACCATGGACCTGGGTTTCCAACCGCGAAACGTGGTGCGGACGCAATTCGATCTGAGTCAGGCCTCTTATACCAACCCTGCCGCCACCGATCATTTCCAGCGCCAGCTGCTGGAGAAGGTCGCGCAATTCCCAGGAGTGGAGGCGGCAGGCTACGCGAACTCCACACCGCTCGGCCTCGACGCTTCCGTGTCTGCTGTCTTCTCTCAGCAAACAGTGAATTTCACACCCTCCGGCAAGGCATTTGATGCCTTTTCCTATGAAGTGTCGCCGGGATACCTGGCCGCAGCCGGGATACCGCTGCTGGCGGGACGCGATGTAAGCATCGCCGATACTGCGAATACCCCGGCGGTTGCCATTGTGAATCAAGAGTTCGCCCGGCGTCTGTTCCATTCCGAACACGCTGTCGGCCGGTACTTTAAGAACCGCGCCGGCGAGTCAGTCCAGATCGTGGGCGTGATGGCGGATGGAAAGCAGTTCACCATCAGCGAAGATCCGAAAGCCGCCGTCCTGCTGCCGATCTCGCAGAATGGCAGCACAAGTACGGCGCTCATCGTCCGGACGCGGCGCGACAAGGCCGATATGGTCGCCGCCATTCGCAAGGCGGTTCGCGATCTTGACCGGGCCGTTCCGATTCGGGAATCGGGCCCCTGGACCAGCCAGCTTTCGCTGAGCTTCTTTCCCTCCCAGGTGGCTACCGTCGCCCTCGGACTCTTTGGCGCTTTTGGGCTCCTGCTTTCGATCGCCGGCACCTTCGGCCTCGCCTCCTATACGGTCACCAAGCGACTGCGCGAGCTGAGCCTTCGCGTCGCGCTCGGCGCGCAGGCACAACAGATTCTCTCCACCGCGCTGGGCCGCATGCTGATCCTGCTCGGGAGCGGCTCTCTGGTCGGCATTGTGCTGGGCGCCATGGCGAGCCGGCTGCTCTCCGCCATCGTCTATCAGGCCTCCGCACAGGACCCGCTGCTGCTTGCTGCCGTTGCGCTGACCATGCTGCTGACCGGCTTGCTTTCGGTCGCCGGCCCCGTGCGGCGCGCGCTGCGCGTCGATCCGGCCAGACTGCTCCGCGAGCAATAATCCTCGATCGGAGAATTACGAAAAGCGGGTTCGCTTCCAGAGCAGAATGCCGCTGGCAGTCAGCATGACCAGCGAGGCTGCCGCGAGCGCCACCATCCAGCCGGTATGGAACGGAATTGCCTGCCGTTTGGCCCCTGCCGCCAGGTAAACGAAGACGCCGGCCGCAGCCAGCACCACGACCGCCTCCCACCAGTGACGCCTGGGTCCGTCGTCGGAAAGCGGATCGGCGCCCTCCAGCGTCGCTTCCACGCGCGCGAAATTCAGGCCATAGCGGTTGCATTCGCGCTCTACCGCATTCCTCCGCGAAAGCTGTTCCCCGCCCTGTGCCTCGGCGAAGCCGATCGCCGCAGCGCCCGCGATCATGATCAAGCTGCCCGCGATGACCAGGGCCTGCGCGGCGAACCCCAATCCAGCCAGTTCGCCGAACACCAGCGCGCCCCAGGCTAGTCCCCAAAGCTGGTTGGTGTTGGAAAGCGGAATGCCGCGGCCTATGCCGATATATTTGGCCGCGTATTGTTGGAACAGATCGCCCAGCACCCAGCAAAAACCGCCGAGAAAGAGCCAGAAGAAAGCCGGCTCCGCTTTCGCCAGCGCCGCCCCCAGCGCTCCGAACCCCCCGTGGTACACGGTGGCTAATGTCAGGGTGGTCCCCAGTTCGCCCAAGGTGAAAACGGTGACGAACGAGAGCGGGTTCATGCCGCTGAGGTACGCTTTGCGATACGGAATGTACATCGTGCCCCAGAGCATGCCGGCGCCCAGCGCCGCCAGAATCCCCAGCGCGGCGCGCTGCGGCGCCGTCCCGGAACGCTGCTCCGTGGCGTATGCCAGCAGGCACGCACCGGCCACAATCGCCGCCGCCCCGCCCAGCACCTTGAATCGTTCACGCGCGCTCGACCCGCGCAGCTCGTTGAACAGCAGCCAGCCCCAGAACAGCCCCACCAGGCTGTTGATATTCCATAATGGGAACGCGATAGACAACCCCACGTTTCGGATCGCGAAAACCGTCAGCGTGTTGGCCACCGCCCACAACATCCCCGCCAGCACGGCCCACACGATCAGGTGGGGCTTCTCCTTGAGGTCCAGCCATACATAGCTGGTGCCTTTGAGCGCCATCGGCACGGTCCAGCGGGCAACGAACACGCCTGCCACCATGCCAAGCGAAATAAGGAAGGGCGAGTAGCCCATCGTCACCAGCTTGACCGGAGCCTCCGCCCCCCCGAGCCACGCGCCCGCGGCCAGGCCGCAAACCACGCCCAGGCGATGAAGGGAACGGCTGGAAGGATTCCGCGCAATCTGCATGGCTTCGCTCACAGCTTCACCTCAACACCAACAGGAGCGCGGTGCCCAAGACGAGCACCACCACCGGTACCCAGAAGTGGACGTCCGTTACGATGGCGTGCAGTGTCGAACTCTTCCCGGTAGTAAGCATCCAGAATCTCAGGCGTGATAACGCTGCAGTAAGGCGGCGGAATCCCGATCAAGGAAAAGCTGAGCGGCCGGATGCTTCCGCAGTGCCGATGCGGGACAGCTCGGCTCGACCGGGCCCTCCAGCGCGTCTCGTACTGCCCGGCTCTTCGCCGCCCCGGGCACAGTTACCACAGCGTGCGGCGTCCGCAGGAAGAACGGCACCGTCAGCGATAGAGCGCGCCGCGGCACGTCTTCCACGCGCTGGAAGGAACCGTCGTGGACCTGCTGTAGACGGCAAACATCGTCCAGGTTGACGATGCGGACGCTGTTTGGATCCTCGAAATCGCATTCGCTTGGGTCGATGAATGCCAGGTGGCCGTTCTCGCCGATTCCCAGCGCGACCAGGACGGGCGGCTGTGCCAATAGGAGCCGCTGGTAGCGATCAGCTTCCGCCTCCAGGTCGGCAGCGTCGCCTGCCAGTTCGTGAAACGCGGCCACCGGCACATGGTCGAAGAGGCGCTCGCGCAAGAAACGGCGAAACGAGGCCGGGTGTGAGGCGGAGATCCCTGCGTATTCGTCCAGATGGAATGCCGTAACGCGCCGCCACTCGATCGAGGAGTCCGCGCGCAACTGGGCGAGGAACTCATTTTGCGACGGCGCCGCCGCAAAGACCACCGCAGCGCTCCCCTCGCGCTCGATCGCGGCCCGGAGGATGGCTGACGCCGCCGATGCGCTTGCCCGGCCTAGCGCTCCGCGTGTCGGGTACACCGACACCGGGAGATGATCCACGACAAAGTGATCCTCCGGCATCATGTAAGCTCACGATCATAGTAGCCGAAGTGACCACCACGAGTTGCCCCCGGATCTTGCACTGAGAAACTAATAGAGGACAAGGCCCTCGCCCCATCTCCGCAGCCCTGTGGCGCACTTGGCGCCCCCAGGAGCGGACGCGAATGCACCATCGCGCAAATGCCACTTAGTTTTCGCAAGACCGGGAATGCGGCAAAACCCCGTGGGGCAGACCCCCTGGTGTGCGCGGGACGCCCTCGTCCCGCTGCTTCTCCAAGATCGAAGCACGCGCCCCGCACCCAGGAGCCGGCCAGTGGGCCGGCTGCAGACGAGGGCGTCTGCCCCACAATCTACGCAGCTGCCAGGCAATGAGAAAACTAAGTGGCATGGCGCACCAGTGCGTGCGCCACTGGGGGTGCTTATTTGGTTTCCCCGCCCGTATAGAAGCTATCCAGAAACTCATACCGATCCCGATGCTCTTCGGGGGCAGCGTGGCTGGCGGCATCCAGATGCATCACTTCGTGGGTCTTGTTGAAGGCGGGCCACTTGGGCAGGCCGCCGCCGTTGGGGTTGCCGGTCCTGATGAAGCTGGCCCAATAGCCGGCCACCTCCTCGGACGTCTTTCGGTCTTCCGGCCCCCAGGCGGCCTTCTTGGAATCCAGCTCTCCAAACACATATTCCAGCTCCCAGGAATGTCCGGCCAGGCCCTTCACGCCGCCGGGACTGGGCATGCCTTCCGGCAGCGGCACGGGACGGTCGAAGCGGAACCGGTACACCGGCTCCTGCCCGGTGGCGGCCTCCATTTCCATCCACTTCCAGGTGGAGTACGCAATGAAGGTATCCCCGGCCAGATCGCCCGCCGAGGCCACAGCTTCATCGTCGTTGGAGGCGGCATACACCTTCGCGGCCTCGCCGGCCTTGTCGCCGAACTGTTTCTTCAGCACGTCTGGAAAGGATGCGGCGGTGGGTTTGTTTGCTCCCAGCACCGAGCCGCGCACCTCGTCGGCGTTCCAGCCCGCCAGTAGCGCCGCGCGGTTCTGCTTTCCGGCCGCAAAAATCGCCTTCGGCTCCGCCGGTAGGAAATAGCCGTCGATGATCGGCCCGAAACGCACTGCAACGTTCTTGGTGGACGCCTTCAGAACGTCTTCCGCCGGCGCAGCGCGCATTTCGGCGAGAGTTTTGGCCCCCAGCGCGGTGGCGAACTCGACTCCCATCTTCTCCGCCTTTTCCAGCGGCAGCCCCGCCAGAACACCGCCGGTATTGAACATGCCGCCGCTTTCACCGATGACCCCGCGGAACAGTCCGGCAGCCAGCGGAGATGCCATCAGAGCGCTCACCGACGCCGACCCCGCAGGTTCGCCGCCGATGGTCACCTTGCCCGGGTCGCCGCCAAACGCCGCGATGTTGCGCTGCACCCACTGCAACGCCGCCACCTGGTCGAGCAGGCCGTAATTGCCTGATGCCCTGTGCGCGGACTCGGCGGTGAGTGCCGGATGCGCGACAAAACCGAACACGCCGAGCCGGTAATTGGCGGTCACCACGATCAGCCCCTTCTTGGCGAAGTTCGTTCCGTCGTACCGCGGTTCATCGCTGGCTCCGGCTGCGAAACCGCCGCCGTAAAAATACACCAGCACCGCCAGGCGCTTCTTAGGAGCTGGCGCGGGCGTCCAGACGTTCAGATAGAGGCAGTCTTCGCTGATGCCCTTATCGCGAAAAATCATGTCGGAGAAAACGGGTGCCTGGTAACACCGGGCACCGAACTGATCCGCCTTGCGCACGCCCGTCCACGGAGTCGCGGGCTGCGGTGCCTGCCAGCGCAATGCGCCCGCCGGAGGCGCGGCATATGGCACGCCTTCAAAGATCCTCACGGCCGGATCCGCCGCCGTGATCCCTTCGAGAATGCCGCCTTCCACCTTCACCTGGTCCGCGGCCACAGCCACAGCCGCGGCACACAGCAACAACCAACCGGTTCGCAGGGACACGCATAGGGCCGATGCATTGTCTGTCTCCTCAGCCCCAGAGTTTAACCCGCTTGCACAATACCCGGTTAGGCGATTTCCCGCGTGCGCAGCCCCTGCACGGGGTGGGTGAGGAGCCTGCCCGCCGCCTCCAGGAAACGCATCGTGTGCGGCAATTGCGCGTGCAGTTCGAAAGCAGCTTCGTCTACCCACTCGGAGTGAATTGCGAACGTAATCGGCTCCCGGATCGACTCAAAGGTGCGAATCGCCAGACAACCCGCTTCGGCCCGCGCGGGCACGACGTTCCGCAGCATCGCTTCGCGAAATTCCGCCTCCTTCCCCGGCTTTGGTTCGAAACGGACAAAAAAGTGCATCGACACCGCAGATCCTCCTGAGTCACCAGTATCCGCCAGCCGCCTCGCCCGCGTCGATCGCCGCTCCCATTTCGCAGAAAAGGCCCCGCCTGCTGCTATAATGGGGTGGTTTCCGCGCAACCTCCGTCTGGTTATGTTTTTGAGCGTCAAAGAGATGGAAGTGCGGAAGATTCGTTTCGACGAAACCTTCCGCGCCGGGCAGATCGATTTTGCAGGGGACGAATTAGAACAGGATTCGCCGCTGCGCGCGGCAGGCGAGGCGGCGCTGGTGCCGAATTCGTCGGGCGAAGTCCGCATTCAGGGGCGTTATAGCGTGGAGGTGGTGGCGGCCTGTGATCGCTGTCTGGAACGAACGCGCTATCCGCTCGATGCCAGCTTCGATTTGTATTACCAGCCGATGGCGTCGATTGCGCGCGAGGAAGAAGTCGGTATCGACGAAGCCGAGTCGGAAATCGGGTTTTATGAGGGCGGGGGGATTGAACTGGAAGATGTCCTCCGGGAGCAGATTCTGTTAGCATTGCCGATGCAGCGGATCTGCAGCGAAGATTGCAAGGGTATTTGCCCGCAATGCGGCCAAAACCGGAATCAAGCCGCCTGCAATTGTAAGATGGAAGACGCCGTGGGCCGCTGGGGCGCACTCAGGAATCTGGAGATTCCTTAGCCGGAAACGGCCCCCGGAGTTTCCCGGACCGCGGCTCTGTGTTGAGAAGACTATAGAAGGTTGACGAGATATGCCTAATCCCAAACGTAGACACTCCCAAAGACGGACCGCGACGCGGCGCGCACATGACGCGCTGAAACCGGCGGGCCTTTCGGAATGTCCCAACTGTCACGAACCCAAGCTGCCGCACCGCGCATGCCCGCATTGCGGGCAGTACAAGGGCCGCGAAGTAGTCGAAGTCGCTCAGGAGTAACTCCGGTTCACAAATGCTGACCGTTGCGTTGGATGCAATGGGCGGAGACCACGCCCCAAAAGCCGAAGTCGAGGGCGCGGTCCTCGCCGCCCGGCAATTAGGCGTAAGGGTCATCCTGGTCGGCCAGGAGGACCTGGTCCGGCCGGAGCTCTCGAAATACGACGACTGGCAAGAGCTGCCGATCGAAGTGCTGCACGCCAGTGAGCACGTCACCATGGAGGACCCCACACAGGCGGTCCGCACCAAGCGGGACAGCTCGGTGAAGGTGGCGTCGCGATTGGTGCGCGATGGCCGCGCCGCCGGGCTGGTGTCGGCGGGCAACACCGGAGCGGTGATGGCCACGGCGAAAATCATCCAGGGAGTGGTGCCTGGAGTGAAGCGGCCCGCGCTGGCCGGCCTCTTCCCGACCTCCAAGGGCCCCACTCATCCGGTGATCGTGCTGGACGTCGGCGCCAACGTGGATTGTTCGCCGCACATGCTGGCGCAATTTGCCGTGATGGGCGAGATCTACGCGCGCATCATCGTCAAGCGCGACCGGCCGCGGGTGGGCCTGCTTTCGATCGGCGAAGAGCAGCACAAAGGCAACGACCTCACGCGCGCGGCGTGGCCGCTGCTCGAGAAGCTGAACCTGAACTTCATCGGCAACGTGGAAGGCCGCGATATCTACGGCGGCGACGTGGACGTGGTGGTGTGCGACGGCTTCACCGGCAACGTGGCGCTGAAGGTCAGCGAAGGCGTGGCCGACCTGGTGAAGCACACCCTGCGCGAATCGCTCGAAGCCACCATCTCCGCCAAAATCGGCTACGTGTTTTCGCGTACCGCGCTCAACGATTTCAAGAAGCGCCTGGATTACTCCGAATACGGCGGGGCTCCTCTGCTGGGCGTGCGTGGCGTCTGCATCATCAGCCACGGCCGGGCCAATGGCAAAGCCATCCGCAACGCCATTCGCGTGGCGTCCGAGTTTTCCGAAGGCAAGGTCAACCAGCGGATCGAAGAGGAGCTGCGGGCCTCGGCTTCCGAAAAGATGGCCGCTGTGAAAGTGCCGTGATTGGCGGGCGCAAGGTAGGACAGACGATCGGGTTGTGTCGTCTGTCGAAGCGGCGTGATGCGGCGACGGATGACAGACCACTGAAACCGATGATCTGTCCTGCCTGTCGGCAATTCGCGCCAGGCTTGGCACTCTTCCTTCTGCTTGCCACTGCCGCGTCCGGCGCCCAGCAGCATGTTGTCTGGAGCGTATCCGAGCCGCCGGCCGCCGTTGGGCGCGGACTCCCCGCCATGTTGCGAATCAACGCCGCCATCGATCCCGGCTGGCATCTTTACGCCGCGTCCTCTCCGGCCGGAATCCCCACATCTTTTACTCTGGCGCCAAACGCCGTGGTGGCCCGCACGCGCCTCTATCAGAGTGCGCCTAAGCGCGCGTTCGATCCCAACTTCAATAGTGAGACCGAAACGTTTGAGGGTGCCGCGACGTTCGGGCTGGTAATCGAGACGCGGCCCGATGCGCCGGCAGGCAACACTACACTGGAAATCGCCGCCCGCTTCCAAACCTGCAACGACACCACGTGCGTCCCTGGAAAGTGGTCGGGGACCGCGAATCTCACGGTCGATCCCACCGCGAACGTCAGTGGCATGGTCCTCTCCGGTTTAGCCGAGGTCAAACCGCCTAGGCCCGTTGCCGCGCCTGCCGTCTCCTCGGCATCCTCCGCTTCCAACCAAAGCTGGACCCTGTTCTTGCTTGCCGCCTTCGGCTTCGGCCTCGCCTCCATCTTCACGCCGTGCGTTTTCCCGATGATTCCCATCACCATGTCGTACTTCCTCAACCGCCAATCGGGTGCGCGCAGCGACGCGGTCCTGCAAGCCGTGGTCTTCTGCCTGGGAATCATCGTGCTCTTCTCGGGCTTGGGGCTGCTGACGGCGGCCGTGCTGGGGCCGGTAGGAGTAGTGCAGCTAGGCGCCAGTCCCTGGGTCAACGGCTTCATCGCGACGCTGTTTATCGC
Organism: uncultured Solibacteraceae bacterium; assembly: GCA_964654065.1. Taxonomy (GTDB): domain Bacteria; phylum Acidobacteriota; class Terriglobia; order Bryobacterales; family Bryobacteraceae; genus Bog-375. The sequence continues at coordinate 14,035 of CAZZHN010000023.1, read as the reverse complement.
TTTTTCGCTGAGCCTGCTGGGCGCGTTTGAGATCACCATTCCGTCATCCGTGCTGACGCGGCTGAACCAGGCTTCCGGCAGCGGCAGTTTCGTTGGAACGCTGCTCATGGGCCTGACTTTTTCGCTCGCGTCGTTCGCTTGCGTGGGGCCGTTCGTGGGAACTCTGCTGGCGGCATCGGTTTCGGGCGGTCGCCTGCGGCCGCTGGCCGGCATGGTCACCTTCGCGGCCGGCCTGGCGCTGCCGTTCTTCCTGCTGGCGCTGTTTCCGCCGCTGCTCAAGAAGCTGCCGCGCAGCGGCGGCTGGCTGGCGCGGGTCAAGATCGTGATGGGATTCGTGATCCTGGCCGCCAGCCTGAAGTACCTCAGCGCGGTGGATCAGACGCTCGGCTGGGGATGGATCACTCGCGAGCGCTTCCTGGCGGCATGGATCGTGCTGTTTGCCATGGCCGGCCTTTACCTTCTAGGACTGCTGCGCCTGGAAGGGATCAAACCGGACGAGCCACTCGGTTTGGGGCGACTCACCATCGGCGCATTGTTCCTGATTTTCGCGGTCACCCTCGTCCCCGGCATGTCCGGCGGCAAGTTGGGCGACCTGGATGCGTACGTTCCCGCCCCCGCCGAGCGCGCCTCCGCCGCCGGCGCCCGGAGCGGGCCGCAGTGGCTCAGGGATCAGTATCAGGCCGCGCTCCAGCAGGCCCGCCGCGAAGGCAAACTGGTGTTCATCAACTTCACCGGTGTAGCCTGCGCCAATTGCCACTGGATGGAAGCCAACATGCTTCGCCGCCCCGAAATCGCCGCCGCCCTCGAACGATTCGTGCTGGTCGAGCTTTTCACCGACCGCACCGACGCCGTCAGCGAGGCCAACGAGAAGCTGGAAGAGACCAGGTTTGGCACCGTTGCCGAACCGTATTATGCCATTGTGCGGCCGGATGAAACCGTCGTTGCGACATTTGAGGGCCGCACCACCAATGCGCCGGATTTCCTGGCGTTCTTAGACAAAGCGGCCGTGCCGGCCGATCCGGTCACCCCGGGCGCCTCCGGGGGAAGCGCGGTGGAACTGACCGCGCTCGATGGCCGCCCGATCAACGGCGCCGGCAAAGTGCTGGTGCTCGATTTCTGGGCCACCTGGTGCGTGCCTTGCATTCAGGAGCTGCCCGAACTCAACCGCTTGTACCACGACTTGTCGCCCAAAGGGCTCGCGCTGGTTGGTGTGGCCATGGACGAGGAAGGCGCGGAGATCGTCAAGCCGTTTCTGGCCAGGCATCCGATGGATTATCCGGTAGCGCTAGGCTCCGCGGAGGCCGGCAGGAAATACGCAGTCGAGAATTTCCCGGTGACCCTCGTGTTCGACCGCTCTGGAAAACTCGCCAAACGCTTCGACGGCTACACCAAAGAGGCCGACCTGCGGGCCGCCATCGAAGCGGCGCTGTAGCAGGACTTTCGGATGGCGATTCGTCCTATTGGCTGCCGCCGCCGGCGGCGGGTTGGGGAGCCGCCAGCGCTTTCAGATCGGCCATCAGGTTCGAAACTCCCTGATCGAAGTTCTTTTCCCAGGTCTTCTTCAGGATCGCGCCCTCCACTGGTTCACCGAGCGACCAGAGGATGAAGCGAGTCTTGGTGTCCAGGATCGTCAGGGCCAGCAGAGGTTGATAGCTCGCCACGGCGCCGCAATCGGAAAGAGGGGCGCTGAACCGTATTTCAAAAATCAACTCCGCGTCCGACGGGGCTCCAACGATATCAAATCTCCCCCAGTTCTTCATCGCCGCATAGAACTGGTCGTACGGCTGGTTCGGGTCGCCAGCTCGTTTAACGGCTGCAAAAGCGATGCCGTCCACTCCTGCGTTGGAGATAAACACCCGCTTCGCGGAGAGGATCTGGGCTGGAACCGGAGCCGCGCCGGTCACCGGTGGGCTCTGCTCGGCCAGAGCGGGCAGTGAACCTGCAACAACCCACGCAGCCGCAAGGCAAATTCTGAATCCGGCCGCCGTCGAAGTCGGCATGGTGACTCTCCTCCAATTCGTTCGGCGCATCCGATTCTCGCGGCCCTACTCCACCACGTCAAACGGCACTTTGCGCGAAACCGGCTTATGGGTAATGTCGGCGGCGCGAAATTCGGCGATGTAGGACCCGGGAGGGAGCCCTTGCACCGGCAAACGGAATGCTACCGGGATAACAGGGTTGCCCGGCTTGGCATACTTGCTGATCTCCATTGCGCCCGAATTGCTCTTCTGATCACCGGTCTTCGCGTCCAGCAAGCGGATTTCGATCGTCACCCCGGTGGCAGGCGCAGCGGGCTTGGCAGCGTCCCCTGCAGGCGCTGGCGCATCCGGGGCCGGCTCTCCGCTCCGCAAGAGCGGTTCGTAAACCTCCATATAGCAGACTGCGTTGTCCGACTTCTTAAAGCGGTTGGTGCCACCCGGGGTGATCTGCATGCCGAGAGCTACCAGCGGCGCGCGGCCGTCTAACAAGGCAGCGTCCATGTCCGTATCGGACTCACTCACCTTGCGGAAGTCGGTGCTCAGCGCGACCCCGCTGATGAACAAACCCTTGCCGTCATAGGGGTCAATCGTCAGTGGGTTCTTCTCCAGCTTGCCGAACTGGTCGCCTCCCGAGCTGAAGAGCACCTTCAGGTCATAGGAGCCGGCCGCCACGTCGAACTGGTTGTCATAGTGCAGGAAGGGCTTTTGCAGAAAGGCCTCGAGCTCCTTCTTGTCGGCGAAGTCCAGTTTGACCGTGTCGCTGAAGCGCGCGCCAACCGCCCCGCTGGAGCTGTACGCAATCCCCAGGATGTTGACGTCGGCGTGCTGGTGTCCTTTCACCTTGGTGAACTGGATAGAATCCGACGGAATCTCGAGCGCCAGATCGAGGCGCGCCGCGTTGGGGGAAAGATAAAAGAACGGCGTCAGCATGGCGGCGTTCTTGACCGTGCCGGCGACATCTGCTGCCGCTCGCGACTCCAGGTCGCGCTCGGCCGGTTTGCCCGCCAGCAGGTCCATCTGTCGCACGTTGCAATAGCCGGTGCGGGCCCGCACGATATAGCCGCCGTGCTCTACTTTCACTTTCAGAAGGTGGCAGCTTCCCTCCTGGGTGTCCGGCGGCGTGTATCCGAGCAGGTAGTATTGGTTCTGCTCCTTGCCGATCTTTTCCAGGCCGCCCAGCAGATCGTTGGTATTGACGATCACGAATCCGCCGGTTCCGTCGGCCAGCATGTACATGAACTCCTGATTGGTGGAAGCCGAAGACGGCGGCTGGGGAACGATAATCCGCGGCGGCGTGGTGTAGTTGGGATTGGTGCCGCTATTCGTCTGGCCCCCGCGCGCTGGGGTGCCTCCACCGGTAGTGCCCGTAGGTCCGCGGGTCGGCGATGGAGACGGAGCCGGGGTCCCGCCTCCCGGCTTGGAACCGCCCGGCGACGGCGACCCTGTGCCGCCCGACGGCGGGCCGCCCGTGCCGCCTCCCGGCGAGCCTCCGGGGCCGCGCTGGAAAAACGCGGCGGGCCGTACCAGCCCGGAACTGCCGCCCAGCCCCAATGCCGCCAGGATTCCACCGCGCGGCGCTGTCGGGTTCAAAGCACCGTGCGGAATACCGGGCATTGCTCCAGGCCCTATCGCCGGCGTCGCCACCAGGCCGCGCACATCGATTGGATAGATCGCCACATTCGCTTTGCTGCAGGTGTCCGTGACCAGGGTCAGCTCCGACCGCATCTCCACCGTGAGTGGAAAGCCTTCCGTGAACAGGACCAGGATCTTGCGTCCCGGCACCGACTCCAGTCCCTTGGCGATCGAGCGCAGTCCCAGCAGTAGATCGCGCTGCCCGAACTCGGCTTCCATATTCCCCGTCAAGCTGGGCACTCCGCTGCCCAGCGCCGGGACGACCGGCGCGGAGGCATCGCCGCCCACGGTCATGGTTCCCGCGTTCGGATCCACGTTGGCGAACTTCGCTCCACTGACCACCTGCTTCAATCGCTCGGCGTCAGCCGTAAAATTCTGCGCCACCTGAACGCCGCCGGAAAAGTTGACCACCGCCATGTAGCGGTTGGGCCCGGCGTTGGCCTCGACAAACTTGCCCGCCGCACGCCGCGCCACCGCCTGGTCGCCGAAACTCATCGTCGAGTTGTCGAAGAAGAGGACCAGGTAGTGTTTCTGCGCGCCGTTGGGTGAAGACCCTTCGGCTTCGTAAGAGAAACTCCGGATGGGCTGCTCCTTGCCGTCCTCCCACACTTTGAAATCTTTCTGCGAAAGGTCAGGAACGTAGTTGCCCTTCTTATCCGTCACCACCGCATCCACCAGCACCTGCTTGGTTTCGGTTCGTATCACCGTGCCGACATTGGCGGCCGGCTGGTCTTGCTGGGAGGAGGCCGCCGTCGCCGCCAGGAAAATGAGTCCGACGAGTCCAAGAGTTCTCATACCGATGCCTTTCTTTCCTCCTATAGTATGACGGCCGTTGCTGGCGCAACTTCAGTCTGACCGACGGGCCCTTTTCCCCGCCAGCCTCTTCCGAGCCATCCGGCGCCGCCCATCCGAATCCGTAGGCCGTGCGCCACGCCTCTCCACGTTTAAAACGCTAGGGTATTTCCACCGTGCCGTTGACCGCAGACATCAGCTGGCCCTCGGTGTCCCGCACCACCAGCCGCACCGCATACGAACCCGGCTTCGCCTCCAGTCCCATCCGCACCGTGACTCCCTGCGCCAGCCGGTATTGCAGCGACTCATCCCGAAAGCGAAAGTCGAGGTGCTTCACCACGCCGTCCACGTAGTTCCCGTTGCGGTCAAACAGCACCGATGCCACCGTCACGTTATCGATACTGCGGCCATCCGCCTTGCGGAACTTCATGTTCTTCAGATCGAGGTGAGCCAGCACGGTAACTGTGGCCGTCCCGGCCGGCCCTTTGAAAAACTGCGTGTGCAGCTGGACCGGCAGATCGCTCATCTCCTCGCGCGAGAACACGGCGTCTTCGACCTCGCGCCGGGCAGTGGCGGCTGCGTCCTCCGGATGTGCCGGCGCGTAATACCCGTGGCGCGCTTCGATCGTATAGCCCGGTTTCGATTCCAGGGCGACCTTCAACGCGTGAAAGCTCCCGTCCATTTTCAGGTTCTGCGGTTGAAAGCCCAGCAGGTAATAGATTTCGGGAGACGCGGCCGTCTGGCGGAACCCTTCGTCCAGGTCGTTGTTGTTATGGAAATAAACTCCACCCGTATCCGCCGCGATTTCGGCTAACAGCGTCTCTTGCGCGATCTCGCTCTGCCGCAGCATGCTTTGCTTGGTCCGCTCGGCGCCAGGGTCCACCACGACGCGCGAGGCATCGATGTTGGTGGTATAAAGACCCCTGGCGTTGAGGACGTTGATGACTACGTTGGCGCGGAGCGCGCGATCGATCACCTCAAACTCGTCCGGCTGGTTTTCCGCCAGGGTGAGGAAGCCCGGCGAAACCAGCACCAGGACGCGCTCCCCAGGCATCGCCGACATGCGCCGCACCGCGTCCTTGAGAGTCGCCAGCGAAACCTGCGTTTCCTGCTGTCCGGCGCTCAGAACCCGCTGCGCCTCGACCATGGCCATCGTCTGCGCCGTCTTAGCGTCCTGGGGATACTGTTTAGGGTTCAAGTTCTGGCAGTTCACGACCTCCGCGAACGCCGCGGCGGCAGCGTCTGGGTCATGATGGTTCACCACCATGTCGGCCTGGTAATAGCTGATGTCGGGGCACGTCTGGCCGCCTGAACGGGCAATCGGATGCGGCGCCAGGCGCGCCAGTGCGTCGCGCAGCCGGCCGCGGTCGTCGGTGAAATCTAGTGTTCCCCGCCCCGAGAGAGTGAAAATTGCGGCGCGGTCCGTGGCTTTAAGCTGGGACTCGATATGACGTCCGGCGGCGTCGCGTGCGCGCATCAGGTCGTCTACCCCCGCGTGGACATCATCGAACAGATACCCAATGAAGCGCCCCGCCACCACAGCCTCTGAGACCGGCGCCGCCACGCCTTCCGCGGCGGCCAGCGGATCCTCCACCGGCCGCGCCGCTGCCGGCCGGCTGCCCGGCTTTTCCACCGTGAACCGCGAGATCTCCTGCGGCTTTCCTTTGTCGAACAGGCGGAACTGCTCCTTGGTGAGGCCGGCAACCACCGCACCCTGTTTGTCCCGCACCACCACCGGCACCATCACCAGGTTGACGCGCGTCGTAAAAGTGGGCTTCTCCTCTTGCGCGCTGATCTCCGGCTGGTTTTGCGGCGCTGCCGCTCCGCTGGGCTGCTGGCCCGCGGGGAACGAAGAGGCGACCGCGCTCAGGCACAGTCCCGTCAGCAGGCGCATGAAACCGCCGCGCGGCTGGGCAACTTCGGCCATCGGGGTCTCTCTGAGGATAGCACCGGGAGAGGAGACCGCTGTTTGCAGCGGCGCGAGGGTCAGGGACCTGCTAGCTGTAAAACCCTTCGACCCGCTGTCCGCGCAGATCCTCTGCCGCCTGCGCCTGCATTTGCGCCGTGAGGGTGTCGAGTGCCTGGACGATCTTCTGTAACGTCAGCACTGGCTGGTTTTGCGGGCCGTAAACCTCGCTCACCAGCGCAGCCAGTTCGTTCAGCTTGATCCGGGCATTCCTCAACTCGCGGCCCAGCTCAAGATGTTCGTCGCGGGTTAGAGGTTGTGGTACTTCCGGGCGCATTTCGGCGTATCCAGGGCCAAACAGGTTGAAATCGCCTGCATGAAGTCGCCTGCGGCGCCGGGCGCTAAATATCATCGCGCGGCAGCGCAGTGCCAACACAGTGTAGCATACGCCGCATTCCGGCCTGTTCGCCGCGGCTTGGTACAATCGCTCTGATGGCCAACGAAATCTACGCCGTTTTCGACACGACCGAAGGCAAGTTCAAGATCCGTCTGTTTGCCTCCCATGCCCCCAAGACCGTGGAGAACTTCATCTCCCTGGCCGAAGGAACCAAGACCGGCAAACCCTTCTACGACGGCACCATTTTTCATCGCGTGATCCCGGACTTCATGATCCAGGGCGGCGATCCGGAGGGCACCGGCCGCGGCGGTCCTGGCTACAAATTCGCCGACGAGTTCCATCCCGAGCTGAAACACACCAAGCCCGGCGTGCTCTCCATGGCCAATGCCGGGCCAAACACCAACGGCAGCCAGTTCTTCATCACCGTCGCCGCCACGCCGTGGCTCGACAGCAAGCATTCCGTGTTTGGGGAAGTGGCCGAGGGTTACTCCGTGGTGGAAAAGATCTCGAAGACGCCGCGCGGCGCCCAGGACCGGCCCTCCAAAGAGGTGAAGGTCCTCTCCGTCACCATCGAGAGGGAGTAGCGCCGCTCGCGGCCGGCCTGCATGCGACTGGCGATCTTCGGCGGCACCTTCGACCCGATTCACAACGCTCATCTGGCGATCGCTTACGCCGCCCTTTCCCATTTTCGCCTGGACAAAGTGCTCTTCGTCCCCGCCGCGCATCCGCCGCACAAGGGCGGAGTGACCGAAGCCGGATTCGACGATCGCGTCCGCATGGCCGAGCTTGCTTGCGCCGGCGAGCCGCGCTTCGAGGTTTCCCGGCTGGAAGAAGGCACCCGCCGCAGCTATTCCATCGACACCATCGATAAAGTGCGCGCCTCGCTTGCCCCTGGCGACGATTTGTTCTTCCTCATCGGCGCCGACGCCTTCGCTGAGATTCAAACCTGGCACCGGTGGCAGGACGTCGCCCGCCAGGTGATTTTCCTGGTCGTCAGCCGGCCCGGATATTCGTTTGCATCGCCGGAAAGCGTGAGCGCGGAGCGGCTGGATACGACACAGATGGATATCTCCTCCTCCGCCATCCGCCGCCGGCTGCAGGCCGGCGAGAGCCCCGCCGATGTGCCCCCGCAGGTCCTCGCCTACATTGCGGAGCACAGGATCTACCATTTTCCGCGCCAAGCTTGACAGTTTGGTTGTACCAGAGCGCTCACGTACCGCTCTTGACCGCTCACGTATAATAAAGGTATGGCCGTTACCAAGAAAAATCCAGCCGCCGTCGCTCTTGGGCGCAGAGGCGGTAAGAAGGGCGGCCCAGCAAGAGCCGCGAAACTAACGCCTGGGCAGCGCAGCGAAAGCGCACGCAAAGCGGTTCAGGCACGATGGGCGAAGGCAAAGAGAGGCAGAGGCGAAATGACGACGACCGCTCCCCTCCTCGACACTTCAAAGAAGGCTCTGCACCTTTGTTTGAAGCGCATCAAAGACGCCGAGAGCGAAAACGAGGTTCGTCGCCTGACCGAAGAACTACAGCGCATCGTCTTCCACAAACAGTATCAGAATGCCCAGGATTAGGAAGCCGCCTCCGTACTTCATGAAACATCTCGTTGACCGTTTTCGGGAAGGCCGGATTTCGATTTCTGATTTCGATGCATTGCAGGACTGGCTGAACTCCGACCCCGAAGTACCGGTGGGAGAGTGGTACAAACGTTTTCCGAGGTTCTATCTCGTGGGTGAAGGCGAGGTACCCAAAACGTTTCTCACATCTGGCATGGTGCCTCATGGGACGGAAGTTGAATGACCGAGCGTCGCCACTCGACGGTGGATCTCACGCATGTTCTGTGGTGGAGGCACACCTAGCCCTCTAATTGATCGCCAAAGTCACCGGCGGCCCCACGAAATCTCCGACATCGACCCAGATTGGCACCGCGCTACCTGTGGTTGAGTTCAGCGGAATCTGCAGGTTCACCTGAATAATCCCGGCGACCAACCCGGGCGCCTGGCCGGCGAAAGTCAGCGACGCCTGGATTTCGTTGATCCAAGCGCTCACGTCGAGCGCTGGCGTCGGAAAAGGCGGGCTCAGCGGACCGATAGAACCACTGAGAACGATTGTGCTCATGTTCCCGGCGCCAGTCATCCAGAGTGAAATCACGGACCCGCGCGCCGCTGGGTTGGATGCCGAATTCACCGTGCCGTCCTGGTTCAGAATCGCGCCTTGTCCGGCTCCGCTTCCATTAATGGTGAATATCGCGGGAACCGCCTTCACCAGGGGCAACTTCTCGATCGCGATCGTTTGGTTGCCGGCCATGACGGTCAACACCAACGGCTCGGACACCCCGAAGGGTACCACCGCGTTGATCTGGGTGTCGTCCGCGAATAGGATCGGGGCGTCATTTGTGTTGAAACTGACTGTTGGTTGACTTCCGAAACCCGCGCCGAAGAGAGTGACGACCTCGCCCGGCGCGACCTCTCCATCCTGAAGATGGTACGCAGCGTTGCCCTCGATCAGGCTAGCGGCGTTCACCAAGCTCGTCACTGCCGGCAGTGGTGGTTGAGTGAAATCAACCTTTGCGGCGAACGCGTCTGCCCCGCCACCTCCGTACTCCGTTTGCTGAGCGTGCAGCGTTGATAGGAAGATCTGAGTGGTCGTGAGACCGGCTGTATAGAGGCCGCCCTTTCCGTCTAGGACTAGTTGGCTTCCGCCGATGGGCGATGTTGCGGCAACAGACGATCCGCCGGGGGTGAGTACCAACACCGGGGGCGTCTGCGCGGCGTTCACATACGCTTGCCCCAGTGAATCCACGGCAACTGCGCTGGCCGCCCCAGTTAGATAAGTCGAGTACACCAGGGTTCCGGAGGCGCTAAACTTGGCCACGAAGCCGTCCTGACAATTGAGGCACGGCGTCCCATAGGTCGTTTGCAGCGCGCCTTGTGTCACTGGGAAATCCGCCGACTGAGTGTAACCCACAACGTATGCGGCGCCCCCGCCATCGACGGCAATACCGGATGCGGCGTCCGGCTGGTTGCCCCCAAGATAGGTCGAGTACAGCCGTTTTCCCCCCGTAGGGTCCAACTCCGCGACGAAACCGTCCCCGAATACCTCCAGCCCCGCGGTGAACTCACCACCGAACGCATTCGAGAGCGCGTTCGCCGTGATAGGAAAGTTCGGCGAGGCGGTTTCGCCTGCGATCCATACGTTCCCCGCCCTATCGAAGGCGACCGAGTTCCCGGCGTCATAGCCTGAGCCTCCCAGGTATGTGCTGTAGATCAACGAGCCCGCTGGTGAGAGCTTCATCACGAACGCGTCCGGGCACGGCATCGTTGGTGAGGGGTTAGGGGCCGCCGCCGGACAAGAGTCCCCGGGTGCAACCTCGGGCTGATAGGCGCCTACAGTTGCTGGAAGCCCCGAGTCAGCACTTCCGGTCAGATAAGCATTGCCGGCTCCATCCACCGCGATGGCTGCGGGCAAGGCGGCCACCGCCAAATTGGAGAGGATGGTGCTCGCGGTGGGATCCAGCTTCACCACTGCGCTCCCGCTTGAACTGCTCGCGAATCCGCCCGCGCCCACATTGTTCAGGAGCCAGTAGATACTTCCCTTCGCATCGAGTCCCAGAGCCCCGGCCGAGGCCTTTGCAAAACAGATCGAAAAGTCAATCGCCGTTCCGGTAGGGTTAAGTTTGGTAAGAAAAGCGCAAGGGGAGTCAACGTCAGGCTCACCAAACGCGGTCGAGGTCAGCGGAAAGTCGGGCGAGTTCGTATTCCCTGCAACATAGGCCGACCCAGAGGAGTCGATCGCGACCGCTACCGCACTGTCGTAATATATGCCGCCTAAGTAAGTCGCGTAATCGATCCGAGGTGTCGGCGGCTGCGCAACCAACACGGCGCAGAGCCCAAGTAAGCTTCCGGCGCATCGTGCGGCGGCCGGTATGCCAGGCGAGTGGGTAGGGCTGACCATGATCATTCCCTTACTAAGACCGCCAAAAGTCACTTTCACCTACAGTAGCCTCAAGAAAGCCGGGAGAAACAGTGCCCAGTGAGCCGCATCTCACGAACGATGCGTGAGTTAGCGGATTATCGGTCAGTGTGTAGGTCGGCGCGGAACCCTAGCCCACAATCTCCAGAAACGCCCGCGCGGCGTGGCTGAGTGCGCGCCGCGTAGGATAAACCAGCCGAATCTTCCGCTCGATGTTCATTTCCTTCACACGGACTTCGCACAGCAGCTTCTGTTCCAGTTCCTGCTCCACGCACATGCGCGGTAGGAAAGACACGCCTTCGTTGTTCTGCACCATCTTGCGGATGCTCTCGATGGTCGGCATGTCGACCTCGATGTGGAGCGGCACCTTACGCGCCTGGAACTCGTGCGTCACCACTTCGCGGTAGGGTGACATCACGTTGTGGGCGATGAAGTTCTCCTCAGCCAGGTCCGTAATCGAAACCGTCTTCCGCCGCGCCAGCCGGTGACGCGGGGAAACCACCAGGGCTACGGCGTCGGTGTAGATGACCTTGGAGCGGATCCGATCGTCGCCGGGGTCGTAGCTGATCACGCCCAGCTCCAGATTGCCGTCCAGCAGTTCGTTGGGAATCCGGCTCGCCAGGCTGCGCCGCACCGTCACTTTGATTTTGGGGTGGAGCGAGCGGTACCGCTCAATGTGACGCAGCAAATACAGCGTGCTGGATTCGTTGGCGCCGACCGTGAGCCGTCCGGCGGAGTTGTCCCGCAACTCGGCCAGCGAGTTCTCCAACTCCCTCTCCAGGCTCTCGAACCGGCGGGCGAATTCGAGCGCGCTGCGGCCCGCGTCCGTCAGGAGCAGCTCCTTGCCGGAGCGGTCGATCAGTTTCTCCCCCAGTTCCTGCTCGAGCCTCTGCAGCGCCAGCGATACCGCAGGCTGCGTGCGCAGCATTTTTTCGGCAGCGCGCGAAAAGCTGCCCTCTGTGGCCACCATGAGGAAGACCTGCAGGGGATTCAGTTCCATGGAATAAACCAGTATAACATCTACTTATACGCACCCGTAAGATTATAAATTTGCTAAATCCGAGCCCCGGCGTGCATAATGCAAACTGGCGAGGGAAACCATGAGCGAGCGAGTATACATCTTCGATACCACGCTGCGCGACGGCGAACAGTCTCCCGGCTGCAGTATGACCGTGCCGGAGAAGGTGCGCATGGCCGGCAAACTCGTGGAACTGGGCGTGGACATTCTGGAGGCGGGCTTTCCCATCGCATCCGAAGGCGATTTTGAGGCGGTCCAGGCGGTGAGCCGCGAATTTCCGGAGGCGCGCGTAGCCGGCCTGGCTCGCTGCTGCACGCTGGACGTGGAGCGAGCGCTCCAGGCCCTGACACCTGCCCGCCGGCCTCGCGTTCACACCTTCATCGCCACCAGCGATATCCACCTCAAGTTCAAGCTGCACAAGACCAGGGAGCAGGTCCTGGAAGACGCTGTGGCTGCGGTGGAGCTGGCGCGGCGGCATGTGGATGACGTCGAGTTCTCCGCCGAAGACGGCGCCCGCACCGATGTCGACTTTCTGATCCGGATTTCCAGGGCGGTGGTGGCCGCCGGCGCGAGCACCGTCAATATCCCCGATACCGTCGGCTATTCCACCCCCAAAGAGTACGGCGAAATGATCGGCAAGGTGGCCCGTGCGCTCGGCTCCAGCGCCATCGTCAGCGTACACTGCCATGACGATCTGGGCCTGGCAGTGGCCAATTCCCTGACCGCCATTGAGGCGGGCGCGCGCCAGGTGGAATGCACCATCAACGGCATCGGCGAGCGCGCCGGCAATTGCTCGCTCGAAGAAGTGGTCATGATCCTCAAGACCCGCGCCGACAGCTACCCCTATCACACCGGTATCCGCACCGAGCACCTGTATGCGGCCAGCGAGCTGCTGAGTTCGATCATCACCTTCGGCCCTCAGCCGAACAAGGCGATTGTGGGAGCCAACGCCTTCGCCCACGAGGCGGGCATTCACCAGGACGGCTACCTGAAGGAAAAGACGACTTACGAAATCATTGACCCGCGCACGGTGGGCATCCCCGAGGGCAAGCTCGTATTGGGCAAGCACAGCGGGCGCCACGCGCTGCACCAGCGTGCCCGCAGTTTGGGCTACGAGCTGAACAAACAGCAGCTGGACGAGCTGTACCACCGTTTCACCGCGGTTGCAGACCAACGCAAGAAAGGCCTGATGGATAAGGAAATCGAGGCGCTGATCCAGGACGCGCCGGCCAGGATTTCGGCAACGGGCTAAGCCATGGAGCTGCACGTTCTGGTTTTGCCCGGCGACGGCATCGGTGCCGAGGTTACGCGCGAAGCCGTCCGGGTACTCGGCCACGTGGCTGGGAAGTGGCATCACAAGCTCCGGGTCACGGAAGGACTATTGGGCGGCGTGGCGATTCATCGCACCGGGTCGCCCTTCCCGGAAGAGACGGCGCGTCTGGCGGCCGAGGCCGATGCCACGCTGATGGGCGCGGTCGGGTTGCCCGAGTTCGACAATGCTCCGCCCGAACGCCGCCCGGAAAAAGGATTATTGGGAATTCGCCAGGCTCTAGGCGTGTACGCGAATTTGCGTCCGGTACGCGCCTACCCGTCGCAATTGGATTCTTCGCCATTGAAGAATCACCTGGTGGAAGGCACTGACATGATCATCGTCCGCGAACTGACGGGCGGGATCTACTACGGGACCCCCCGCGGCATCACCGAAAACGGCGGGGAAACGCGTGCGGTCAATACCATGACCTACACGCGCTCGGAAATTGAGCGCGTGTCCCGCATGGCCTTCCACCTCGCGCGGGGGCGGCGCAAGAAGGTAACTTCGGTCGATAAATCCAACGTGCTCGAGAATTCGCAGCTCTGGCGGCGGGTGGTGGTGGAGGTGGCGAAAGAGTACCCCGACGTCGCACTCGATCACCTGCTGGTGGATAACTGCGCCATGCAGCTGATTCTGAATCCGCGGCGGTTTGACATCGTGCTGACCGAAAACATGTTCGGCGACATTTTGAGCGATGAAGGAGCCGTGCTGGCGGGATCGATCGGCATGCTGCCCTCGGCTTCGATCGGCGACCGGAAACCTTCCGGCGCGTGGGTGGGGCTGTACGAACCGGTACATGGTTCCGCGCCCGACATCGCTGGCCAGAATAAGGCCAACCCCCTCGGGGCGATCGGATCGGTGGCCGCCCTGTTGCAGTACAGCTTCGGACTGAAGGAAGAAGCCGGCGCGGTGGATGCAGCCATTGAGGCCGTCCTCGTCAGCGGCAAAGTTACCGCGGATTTACGACCTTCCGGCGCGCCCGCCACCACCGAACAGGTGGGGCAAGCGGTGTGCGCCGCGATCGGCTGAG
>CAZZHN010000022.1:26799-36121 GCA_964654065.1 uncultured Solibacteraceae bacterium | reverse complement strand
ACCTCAAGGTCCTGCTCATGACCGGAAGCCTGCCTGCTCTCCATCCGGCCGGCTTGTTTCTTCTCGCTGCCTTTCTGGCGGCATCGTGGATCTTTCGCAAGAGTTTCTGCGGGTGGCTCTGTCCGGTCGGCACCGGCTCCGAATACCTTTGGCGTCTGGGCCGCCGCGTCCTGGGGCGCAACTTCCGGGTGCCGCGGATCCCCGACATCGCCCTGCGCAGCCTGAAGTACTTCCTGCTGGGCCTGTTCCTCTACGCCGTCAGTTCCATGCCGGTCCCGGCAATTCGCGCCTTCCTCACCGGTTTATATGGCATGGTGGACGACGTGAAGATGCTCAACTTTTTCCGCTTCCTCGGCCTGACCGGCGGCATCGTCACCGCTGCGCTGGTGATCGCGTCGGTTTTCATCCAGAACTTCTGGTGCCGCTATCTTTGTCCGTACGGGGCGCTGATGGGTTTCGCTGCCCTGGCCAGCCCGCTGCGGATCCGGCGCAATCCCGACCGCTGCATCGATTGCGCGAAGTGCGCCAAAGCCTGCCCCGCCGCGCTGCCCGTGGACCGCCTGATTACCATCCGTTCCGCCGAATGCACCGGCTGCCTGGAGTGCGTGGCCGAGTGTCCCGCCGAGGGCGCGCTGTTCCTCGCGGCCCCACGCGCGAAACGCGTGCCGGCATGGGTGATGGCCGCCGGAATCGCCGCGCTATTCATCGGCATCTGCGGCTACGCGCGCCTCACTGGTCACTGGCGCACCGATCTCTCCGGTAGCACCTACTTCGAGCTGGTCCCGCACGCCAACGAGTTCACTCACCCATAGGCGGCTGTCGCCTTCCAAACAACAGGGCGACGAGCTTCTTGCCATCGGCGACTTCACGGACCCACGTGTCTCGGCACGCATACCCGCCGGCGGCAAATGCCGCCACCAGATCCTCGCGCGGCACCAGCGCGGCATGAGAGATTTCGACGGCCCTTGCGATCGATGGTGGAAGCGGCCGGCCCGGTGTGATTGCCGACGTCATGCCTTCTGGGTTCTCTTGCATGATGATGCCGCAGGCGGCGGGGCGAAGCCCTGCGATGGCCTGAACGCCGCGCCGCCAATCGATGTGTTCCAGCAGAAGGGCTGCCAGTAGGAAGTCCGGTGCGGGTTCGAGTTTCGTCTGCTCGATGTCATCTACCAAAACCGCGGCGGCCAGACCGTGCCGCGCGAGGAAGGCCGGGTTCAAATCGCTAAAGGTCAGGAGGTACGGCCGCAAAAGGGCGGGGTCCACGAAATCGAGCATCTGCCCGGTTCCTGCGCCCGCGACCACCACCCGGCCTCCGGCAGGCGGATTGGCAGAGAGGATCAACCGGCGGGAGAGGTCGGCCCCTGCCTCCGCTTGGCCGACCCTCGCCATATGGTCGTCGTAGTCCTCGCCGGTGACGATCTGCGTCCACGCGAGACGCAGCCCAGCATCCATCCTAATATCTTAATCGGAGCGTCCGACCCCGAAGCCAGCCGTGCGAGGCCAGCATTCTTCGTAAGTCGTTGCAGGGAAATGGTGGCGGCGGGGCGACTCGAACGCCCGACCTACGGATTATGAGACCGTCGCTCTAGCCAGCTGAGCTACACCGCCATCAAGGTTCAGTGTATCAAACACTTTTGCATTCTGCGGCGAGCCGCGGAATAGGGTATTCACCTGAATAGCCGTGTGGAAATCCAGGGCAGCGCCGGGACGAGTTCAGTAACCATTTTGTAACGGTTCCGGAGTTTCCGGAGATTCGCAGTCAAGCGGCTTATTCCAAAGCGGTTAGCGAGATATGCTGCCCCTTGCGTCAAAACGTCGTAAGTGCCTTTTTTAACGGTAGTTTAATGCGGGTAGAAAATCCATTTCCCACAGTGTTATCCACAGGGGCTGTGGATTCTCGCGTATGCCCCCAAGGGAGCGTGGCAGCAGAAGCCCGGATCGACCCAATCAGAACAATTGTCCGGCTCTGCGCAGGCGCCGTTCGAGCGATTCCGGGATCTCGGCTTCCACCACGCAATGGCTCTCGGAGTAGCGGGTCTGGATGACGCGTCCGAACTGGTGGAGCAGCGCGAGAGTGGCGCCGTCCGCGACCGGTAGGCGGATCGTCACGGCCAGGGTCGGATCCACCGGGAGCACCTGGTCGATGGCGGCCAGCAGTTGGCCGATGCCTTCTCCGGTCAGAGCCGAGACCGCGACCGCGCGGCTGGCTTGACCGGCAGCCGCGGCCGCAAGCCGGCGCTCGATCGATTCTGACGCGGCGCCGGCCCGGTCCAATTTGTTCATGACCAGAATGCGAGGGACATGGGAAGCGCCAATTTCGCCCAGCACTTCGCCGACGTGCGCAGCCTGCTCCATGGCGGAGGGTGAAGCAATGTCGACCACATGCAACACGAGCGCGGCCTCCTGAATTTCTTCCAGGGTGGCGCGGAAGGCTTTCACCAGGGTGGTGGGAAGGTTGCGTATGAAGCCCACCGTGTCGCTGATCAGAACCCGGCGGTGCGACGGCAGCAGCAGCGGGCGGATCGTAGGGTCGAGAGTGGCGAACAGGCGGGCGTCCGCCAGCACGCCGGCCTGGGTGAGGCGGTTGAAGAGCGTGGACTTTCCGGCGTTGGTGTAACCGGCGAGCGCCAGCGTAGCCAGCGGGACCGCGCCGCGGCGGCGCCGGTTGACGGCGCGGCCTGCGCGCACGCCCTCCAGATCCTGCTTGATCTTCTGAATCCGGCGGGCGATCCGGCGGCGATCGGTTTCCAGTTGCGTCTCGCCCGGCCCGCGAGTGCCGATCCCGCCGCCCAGCCGCGACATCGCCAGACCGCGCCCGGCCAGTCGTGGCAAAAGGTAATTGAGTTGCGCGAGTTCCACCTGGAGGCGCCCCTCGCGTGTGTGGGCGCGCGCTGCGAAGATATCGAGGATCAACTGAGTACGGTCGATGACCCTGGTACGGATCGATTTCTCCAGGTTGCGCTGCTGGGTGGGAGTGAGTTCGCGGTCGAAGATGACAACGTCCGCAGCCCCGGCGGCCACCGTCGCGGCCATTTCGGCTGCCTTGCCCGGACCGATGAGGGTGGCCGCCTCGGGCGCGTCCCGCGATTGCAGCACTCGCTCCACGACGTCCGCGCCGGCGCTGGCTGCCAGCTCCGCCAACTCGTCGAGCGATTCTTCGCTGCCGGCCGGCCCCCAGCGCGCCGACGCGGCGCGCGACTTCCACTCCAGCCCCACTAGGATGGCACGCTCGCAGGAGGGCCCGGTCGCCGGCGTGTGTTATGCCTCCGTTTCGGCGTGCACCGGCACGGCCGGCGGGTTGCTCGTGGCCCCGCTCGCAACTGCAGCCGGTGAACTGCCGCCGTAGGAGGAGTGGAAGGGCTTCTGCACCACCACGGTGGAAACGGCGTGCTTAAAAATCAGCTGTTCCTGATTGTTGGTCTCCAGGACTAAAGAGTACTTGTCGAAACTCTTGATCCGGCCCGAAAGCTTGACTCCACTCATCAGGTAAATCGTCAGGACGATCTTGTCCTTGCGCGCGTTGTTTAAGAAACTGTCTTGAATGTTTTGCGCCGGTTTTTCCATCGCACCCCCAACAAGACTGCTTCGGGTAAGAACAGTGTTACCGCAGCGTTAGTAATTGTACCCCGAATTCCGGCTGGAGTTCAGTATTGCCGATGGTTGACAGGGCGTGGGCCGGCCCCGGCGGTCAATCGTCGTCGTGCTCTGCGGCAGCAGTGGCGGAAGCGGGGCCGAGGAGGCGGGTCACTTCGTCGCGCGTCAGCGTACGGATTGGGGCGGGGTGCTTGCGATCCGGCTCACCGGCCGGTTCGAAGCGGAACTCGTGCGCAGCCGCAAGCTCACTATCGAGATTGAATGCCGGGGCGCCGCGAAGTCCTGGGACCTGTGCCAGACCGTGCTCCGTGATGACGCACTCCAGGCCGCCGGTCACTCCAAAATGGATTCGGGTCTTCTGCTTGATGGAAAGCTTGCGCAGGTCTGCCAGCTTCATCAAGCTTCCTGGTATTCGTCGACCTCTTCGCCGTGGGCCACGCGGTCTGCAATCTTCTCCTGGCAAGTCACGCAGAAGCGCGCCCAGGGCACCGCATCCAGCCGCTTGGAGGAAATCGGCTCCTCGCACTCCGGGCACACACCGTAGGTCCCGTTTTCCATGCGGCGGAGGGCGTCGGAAATCTCACGCAATAATTTCATGTCGAGCGTGTTGCGGTTGAGGAAGATCCACTCTTCGTGGTGCTGTTGGCTTAAGTCGCCTTCATCGGACGGAACATCCAGACGCGCCACTACCTGGGCGGCCTTTTGCGCCGACATGCTCCCGCGGACCTCTTCGGCCTTCCGTTCCAGCAGCTTCCGGTAAGTCGAAAGCTTCAATTTCGGCCCGTTCTTGTGATTGGTATTCATCTCGCTTGCACTCGCCGGCTGGCCGGATACACGATAAGACGCACGCTCGTACCCAAAAGTTGCAGGTGCTCAGGGGGAGGTGGACCGCCGCGGATTCAATAGTGTACCCGGCAGCAGTGGAAAAGTCAAAGCGAAACACGGTGTTGGCGGGAAAAAGCAAGGCGTTGGCGTACGATTTTGCCCCTCCGCATGCGCCCGGGCGGGTGACCGGCTTGGCCGTGAAATCGCCAGCGGAGCCGCAGAAGTACGCCATTCGTACCTGCTTGTCCGAATATCCCGCCGCGCCGGCACCTGGCAACGGTAGCGCGGCTTTGAAGGCTAAGGGTTTAGGACGCGCCGGACGACAGCTCCCCGGCGCTCGATTCCGCCTCGCTACCGTTCGCCCCCCGTTTCCATCCGTTGGCTACCGGAGGATCCCCCAAAGGCGGCGGCATGTGTTGTAATAAAAACACTTCGCACTCTATGCGGGACACCAAGAGACGTTTCCGAAGGGCCTGGAAACGCGTGCGCCGGCGCGCCAGGGAGCTGCAGATGATTGCCTGGGGGCTAGCCTCCACCCGCCATCCTGTTATGGCGCACATCATTCCGATGCGGCGCTGCAATTTGTCCTGCACCTATTGCAACGAGTACGACGATCACTCCAAACCGGTCGCGATTGAAGTCATGTATCAGCGGCTCGCGCGATTGGCCGAACTGGGGACCAGCGTCGTCACCATCAGCGGGGGCGAGCCGCTGCTGCATCCAGACCTGGACCTGTTGATCGCGCGCATCCGCAAGCACGGTATGATCGCCGGGCTCATCACCAACGGCTACCTGCTCACCGCCGAGCGCATCCAGCGTCTCAACCGCGCCGGCCTGGAGCACCTGCAGATTTCCATCGACAACGTGCTGCCGGATGACGTCTCGAAGAAGAGCCTGAAGGTGCTCGATCGCAAGCTGTGCCTGCTGGCCGAGCACGCCGAGTTTCATGTCAACATTAACTCGGTGGTGGGAGGCGGCATCCGCCACCCGCAGGACGCTCCCGTGATCGGCCGGCGCGCTATCGCGCTGGGATTCACTTCGACCATCGGCATCATTCACGACGGTGCCGGCCAGCTCCGCCCGCTGGGCGGCGAGGAGCGCGAGGTTTACATGGCTATGTGCGCCATGGAGAAATCCAGTTACGCGCAGATCAATTACTTCCAGGACAACATCGCTCACGGCAAGGAAAACGATTGGCGCTGCCGGGCGGGCGCGCGGTATCTCTACGTTTGCGAGGATGGCCTTGTCCATTACTGCTCGCAGCAGCGCGGCTATCCGGCCAAGCCGCTCATGGAGTACACGCGCGCGGACATCGGCCGGGAATACCGCACTGCCAAAGCCTGCGCTCCACGCTGTACGGTGGCCTGCGTGCACCAGATTTCCTATATCGATTTCTGGCGCGGCCCCCAGCGCCTGGCGCCGTCGCAGATGAGCCAGCCCTCACCCCAGGACCTGGTGCAACTGCAGTAAGCCAGCCGGGCCTGGCGTTACCCGGCTGCCCGAAAATCATTCGGCGCGCAGGTTGCCAACCCGCCCCGCAAAGCACTTGGGCTACGATGGTTCTAGGGCAACTTCAGCACATCGTGGACACCATTTTCCCCAAAGACCACCCGGAATTCCTGCGAGTAAGCCAGGAGTTTCGCAACCGCCTGTCCGGGGTGAAGGCGAGTACGCAGCTTTCCGATTATGGGTGGTACCCTTACGAGTCGCTCACGGCGCTGCCGGTGATCGCGGATTTGTTTGCGGATCATTACAGCGATCTGCGGCAAGCCTGCTGCACAGGCGGCGTAGCGGACTTGGGCTGCGCCGACGGCGACTTCGCAATGATGCTGGCGCACCTCGGCGCTCGCGTCGACGCGGTGGATCATCGCGAAGCCAATTTCAACCAGATGCGCGGCGTTGAGACGCTACGGGAAACGCTCGATCCCGGCGTGCGCGTATTCGATATCGACATCGACGAACCATTTCGCCTGCCGCGCGCCGATTATGGCCTGGCCTTCTTCCTGGGCACGCTGTACCATCTCCGGAATCCGTTCTACGTCCTCCAAGAGCTTGCAAAGGCGAGCGATTGGTGCGTCTTAAGTACGCGCATCGCACAGGTCACGCCGGGCTCGCGCACGCGGATGGAAGATGAGCCCCTGGCTTACCTGCTGGGCGCTCGGGAGGCGAATAACGATCCGACCAACTTTTGGGTATTCTCACCAGCCGGACTCCTTCGCCTTTTGGAAAGAACCGGATGGCTGGTGGTGAGCGAAAGGCGGATTGGGTGCGCGGTCGATTCCGGCCCCGTGCGGGGCGATGCGGATGAACGGATGTTCGTGCTGCTGAAAAGCCGCACGCGCCATCCGGAACTGCAGGTGCGCCCGCTGGAGGGCTGGCACGCTCCGGAAGAGGATCGATGGCGCTGGACCTCCAAGCGTTTCTCAATCGAAGTAATCCTGCCGCCGCAAGTTCGCTCTTCCGAGTTCGCGCTACGCTTCACCGTTCCGGAGGAGGTTGTGGTGGCGGCGGGGGCGGAGGTCGGGATGGCCTGTCGAATCGACGGCCGGCAGGTGGGATCGATCTCGTGCAGGACGGCAGAGACGGTGGAATTCCGGGGGCGCTTTCCGGAGTCAGTCGCGGCCGGAGCGCGCGTCACGCTGGAGTTCGCCGTCGACAGTTCGTTCGCACCCGCGAGAGACGGCCGTGAACTTGGGGTGGTGATACCGCTGCTCGACGGAACCAGCAAGGGCACCCATCGCATCCCTTTCCGGATTTCCTGACGCCCGTGGCGCACGCACTCGTGCGTGCCGCGTCGAGACTTTTCTCGACGCACGGGCGCAGCCGTTTGAGGCGTCGGCACGAGTGCCGACGCGGCACGCAGAAGTGCGTGCGCCACGGGGGCAAATTGCGCGCCGCGAGAGTGCATGCGGTCATCCTACGTACTGCACTTCCTCTTCCAGGTCGAACCCGAACCGGGTGTGCACGCGGGTTTTCAGATCCTGAATGAGTGCGGTCAAGTCGGCTGCTGTGCCGCGGCCGGCATTGTAGATGAGGTTGGCGTGGTAGCCGGCGACGTGGATATCGCCGAGTTGCATGCCCTTGGCTCCCACCTTCTCGAGGAACCAGGCAGCCGGCACTTTGCCTTCGCGCACCGCCTCGGCCGACACCAGGGCCGCCACCGCAGGCGGCAGATCGCGCAGCAAGAGGTTCTTGAAGATGCTGCCGGCGCACTGCATGGTCACTGGGAACTTCTGGTTGCGAACCTTGACGATCTCGTCGGCGGTGCGGCGCAACTCGTCCCGATCCGCCGGTTCCAGTTGCAGTTCGGCGGAGAAAATGATCCACTCTTTGTGCCGTTTGAAAATGCTCTCCCGATAGGCAAACTGGCACCCGGCGTTGGAAAGCGCGCGCACCTGGACACCATCGAAAAAGCGCACGGAGGCGACGCGCTCCGAGATGGAATGACCGTAGGCGCCGGCGTTGCCGTAGACCGCGGCGCCGGTCCAGCCGGGGATGCCCGCCAGCGTCTCCAGACCTTTCAGGCCTAGATCGACGGTGAAATCCACCAGGCGCTGCAGTTCGGCGCCGGCGCCGGCGGTGACCCGGTTACCGTCAGCAAGCAGGGCGTCGCCGCGGTAGCGCAGCACCAGGCCGCGATAGCCGTGGTCGGAGACGATCAGGTTGGTGCCGCCACCAATCACCATCACCGGAATGCCGCCGGCCTCGGCGGCGTGCAGCGCCTCGAGAAAAGCGTCTTCCTCGCCCGTCTCGGCGTACAGATCGGCCGGACCGCCGACGCCGAAGCGGGTATAGCGGGCCAGCGGGACGTCCACCGAAACGGTTAAATTGGGAATCTCGGTGAGATGCGCGTGCATCTCTTCGGTGGTCGGCATTACCTCGATTATAAAGGGAGGCTGTATGGCGCGTTCCACCTTTCCGGGTTTCCCCCCGGAGGCCTTCGCGTTTTTCCGCGGCCTGGCGCGGAATAACCATCGCGATTGGTTTCTGCCGCGCAAGGCCGTGTTCGAGCAGAGCGTGAAGGAACCGATGCGGGAGCTGGTGACGGCGCTGAACCAGGCGATGGCGGGATTCGCTCCCGAGTATGCCACCGATCCAGACAAGGCTATTTTCCGGATTTACCGGGACACGCGCTTTAGCAAAGACAAAAAGCCATACAAGGAGCACCTCGCGGCCAGCTTCCAAGTTCGCGGAATGGCGCACGGACACGGCGGCTTCTATTGCTCGGTTTCACACAAGGAATTGGCGGTAGGAGGAGGAATGTACATGCCGGAGCCTGCCGCGCTGCTGGCCATCCGGAATCACATCGCTGCGAACCATAAAGAACTGCGCCGCATCCTGGCGAATCCGAAAGTGCGGCGCCTGCTGGGCGAGCTGCAGGGCGAAAAACTGGCGCGCGTGCCGATCGGGTTCGCCAGCGACCATCCCGCGGCCGACCTTTTGCGATTCAAGCAATTCATCCTGTACGCCGTGCTGCCTCCGGAGGTCGCGACTTCGCCCGCGGTCTACGGCGAGATCGTGGACCGCTTCCGCGCTATGATGCCGTTCCTGCGCTTCCTGAACGCTCCGCTGCCGAAGGAGAGGAAGATCGACGCGCGGGACCTGTTAGGGTAGGGCACACGGCGGCGGCCCGTGCATGCGTGCGGATACGCACGGACGCAGCTTTGGCGAGGAGGCCCGGCTTTGTTAAACTCCGAGCAGCGCTTTTCTCCGGAGGCCGCATGCGGATTCGCTGCTTTCGCTCAACCGTCCCGGTTTTTTTTCGCAGCAGCACTGCGGCGGGTTCTCACGTCTTACTGTTGACGTTGCTGCTGGGGCTGCCGTCACCGGCGGTTCCTCAAGCCGCGGCAAACCAAGTGGTCATCCAGGCGGGCACGCACGTCGTCCTGGTCAACGTCGTCGC
>CAZZHN010000022.1:0-26789 GCA_964654065.1 uncultured Solibacteraceae bacterium | reverse complement strand
AAGGACAAGAGCGGGAAACCGGTGCGAGACCTGAGCCGCGACGATTTCGAACTCCGGGACAATGGCCGGCCGCAAAAGATCACGCTTTTCGCGCTGGAAGAGGCCGGCGGCGCTGCCGCGGCGGCTACCAGCGCACAGGGCGCCTTGACGTTCACGAACCGGCCGGGGCCGAATGCCGGGGCCGTGACCGTGTTTCTGTTCGACGAGCTAAATACGCAGCTCAGCGACCAGCAGCTTGCCAAGAAGGACTTCCTGCGTTATTTGCGCGGACTGCCGGCGGACAGCCGGGTCGCGGTTTTTGTACTGGGCGATTCGCTGTCGCTGCTGCACGATTTTTCGCAAGACATGGCCTCGCTGCTGGCGGCGGTTGCGAAACACTCGAGCCGCGTGAATCCGGAGGTGGAGGCTTCCACGGCGCCGCCTGCCTCGTCCAATTCGCTGACGGGCGACGCGTCGACCACCGCGCTATGGGACAGCTTCCTCCAATCCTCGAACCAGCCCTACGCCAATTACGCCGAGACGGTGCGGGCGACGCGCACGGCGGCGGCGCTGCAGACGATTGCCGGACATCTGGAGGGTATTCCCGGGCGGAAAACCCTGATTTGGATCTCGGGCGGGTTTCCGATTCAACTGGGGCTGCACAGCACTGTGGACGATATGCCGCAGAGCAATCCCAACGCGCGGCAGTCCGGAGGACAGGGGCGGCAAGGCGGCGGAAGATCAGGCGAGGGGGCGGCTTCCGGCGGAAGATCTGGCGGGAGCAGCCAACCATCGAGCTCATCCACTGCCAGCGTTGCAACCTCGGAGCTGCCGGGAACCGGCCTGTCGTTTGAGAGCGACGTGGCGCGCGCGATTCGAGCCCTGAATGAAGCCGACGTGGCTGTCTATCCCGTCGATGCGCGCGGCATTACGACGCCAGCTCCGTTCCAAGCGGACCGAAGCTCGATTGGGAAGCGCAGCAAACCGGCCAAGGGCGGCCCTCCAGCGGATTTCAACTACGAGACACTCGAAACACTGGCTGAAGAAACCGGCGGCCAGGCGTTCCACCACATTAACGACCTGAGCTCCGCGATTCAGGAGGCGGCCAGCGATGCGCGCGTGACCTACTCACTGGCGTTCTCGCCCCCAGCCGACAGCCTGGATGGTTCGTATCACCGGCTGGAACTGGCGGTGACCCGGCCGGGTGTGAAGCTGCGATTCCGGCCCGGTTATGTGGCTAGGCGCGACGCCGCCTTGACTCCCTCGCTGGCCGAGGCGATTGCCAACCCGGTGGCGCTGGCCGGCATCGGCTTCACGGTGCACCTGGAACCCATGGAGGGCGGGTACAAAGCGTCGGTGACCATAGACCCGCGCAACATGACACTCGAGGCCAAGGATGGGAAGTGGGCCGGCTCGCTGCAGTTCCTGGTCGTAGTGGGGAAAGTGGAACAACTTACGACGATTCCGCTGAATCTCACCGAGGCCACCTTTCGCCAGGTTCAGAACAAAGGCCTAGTGCTGGGCGCGCGGGTGAAGACGCCGCCAGGGACGACCGGGTTCAGCCTGGGATTCCGGGACATCCCTTCCGGGACGGTAGGGACGCTGCACGTCTCGCTGTAGACCCGTCGCGGGATGCGGCTCGCAGCTTTAACAAATTCTATCTTCTCTTTTTGTTCGCCGTCTGATATAGTGTCGCCATGAGCCCAAAACCGCAACATTACGACTTTGCCAACCAACTACTTGCCAGCAAGGATTTCTTTGACCGCTCGACCCGGGTGCTAGAGGAATCCGACTCAGGCTTCCGCCCGAAAGACGGCATGATGACCGCTGCGCAGCAGGTTGCGCACGTAGCGCACACGCTCGACTGGTTCGTCCAGGGAGCTTCCCGGCCAGAGGGGTTCGACCTCGATTTCGCCAGCCAGGCGGCAGCGCTGGAGCGCGTGACGTCGCTGGCCGCCGCGCGCAAAGCCCTTGAATCCGCGTACGCCAACGCGATCCAGTTCCTGCGCTCGCGCAGCGCGGAGGACCTCGCCAAGCCGCTCCCGGCCGGCCCGGTGATGGGCGGTCAACCCATCAGCGAAATCGTGTGGGCGATGGTGGAACACACGGCGCATCATCGCGGCGCGCTGACGGTTTACTCGCGACAACTTGGCAAGGTGCCTCCCATGCCATACGGCGGCTAAATGATTCCGAAGGCCGGGGCGCCGCCGAGGTGAAAAAAGTGGGAACAATCCGGCCCACGGCAGCGTGGTCAAGTTATTGAAAACAATCAAAAATGCCCTGCGAAAGTGGGCCGAGTGTGCCCACGGGACCGTGGCTCACGCACCACATCGGGGTCCCGGCGGAATGACTGCTTGCCGATTTCACTTTGCCACACGGGGCGGGCGCATTCCGGGCCTGGATCTGCAGCAAGGTCTTTGAGGAGAGCGGCTTGATCCATCTGCGGGGGCGGTGAATAGAAATCCACGTCCCGCGCCGCCGGCTATTTCTTTTCGGCTTTGTCGAGCCGCAGGAAGCGGGCGGCGTTGTTATAAAGGATGTCGCGCTTCTGCTGCGGCGAGAGGTAGGTGGCGCCTTCGATGACGCTGATCGAGGTGGCCATCAGTTTGGGCCAGATCAACTGGTCGGTCCCGAACATTATGCGGTCTTCAAAACCGGCTTCGACGATGCGCCGAATATAGCCATGGACCTCTTCCAGCGGGTAGCTCCAGATGAGCCCCGCCACATCGACGTATACGTAAGCGTTGGCCTGGAGGAGGGTGAGCAGGTTGTCGATCATCGGGTAGCCGGCGTGCATGATCCACAAGCGCAGCTTGGGATGGCGGGCCAGAACCTCTTCGAGGAGGAGCGGGTTGCCCATGGACCCGCGGAATTTCGGCATGGTGATGTTGGCGTGGCCGGATCCCCCGGTGCCCATATGGATGCCGACGGGAATATCGAGCTCTTCGGCGAGCGCGAAATAGGCGTCCACCGAAGGATCGCTCGGCGAGATGCCCTGATACTGCAAGCCCACCTCGCCCATCACTTTGAACCCGCCGGTAGTGAAGGCCTTTCGCATGTCTTCTACCGGGGCGTACTTGGACGCGATCATGCCGTTGTCGAAGGAGGTGCCGGGAATGATGCGCCCGGCCGGCGCCGCGGCTTGCCACTTCTTCACCGAAGCCTGATCGCCCATCACGACGGCGGTGACATTCAGCCGCTCGTATTCGGCGAGCACAGCCTTCATGTATTCCTCCGGGGTCTTCGGCGCGTCCAGCAGGTCGGTGCAGTCCTGCTTGGCCCAACCGCTCGGATCGGCCTTGGTGCGCGGGTCAGCGGCGAGAAACTGCGGGTTGAAGGGGCACATCGGCGTGGCTCCGGGAAAGCCGCCGAAGGTATGAACGTGGATATCGATGACGGGCGGCCTCGGGTTGGCGGCGGTCTGTGCCGAGGCGATGGCCGCGGCCGCGATCCACAGGCCGGAGAGCGCGGTACTGCGCATGAGGGACACTCCTTGTCGGTAGTGGGATGAACTGGCTTCCCCAAAATGGTAGCGGATAGCAAAGGCGAGAGAAACCGGGCATGCCGGGAAGAGAGGAGTGGTGAACGCCGGTCCCAGGGATCACCGGCCCGTCCCCGGGTTCACCCACGTTGCGATTCGGATGGAGGCAGCGCGGGTAGGCGATAGATGCCATCCAGCGCAGCGAGGGTTTGCTGGGGCGTGGTGAAGTGGATGGCGTGGATGCCGAGCAGGCGTGCCCCGTCCACGTTCGGCTGCCGGTCGTCAAAGAAGAGGGTCTCGGAAGCCTCGACGCCCAAACCGGAAAGGCAGTGCTGGTAGATGGCAGCGTCAGGCTTGGCGATGCCCAGGTCGCAAGAGAAAGTCGCAAAGTCGAAGTCGGCGAGCCAGCCGCTCTGTTGGACGATCCAGTCTCGGAGTTCGAGTGGCATGTTGGAGAGGATCGCAGTGCGAATGCCGCCCGCTCGCAGCCGGCGCGCCCAATCCATCATGCGGGCGTCCAGGTGGGCCCAACTGCGGATATCGAGCTGAATCAGCCGCTGCATGTCCATCTCAGTGAGCGGGCATTCCAGGTCGCGGGCGACCGTGCGCCAGTAGGAAACGGCGTCCAGCGCGGCCTTGTCATAGGGGAGGCGGTAGGGCCAGTAGATTTCCTCGAACCGCTGGGGCGGAACCCGGAAGACGGCTGCCATGGCTTCGACATCCTCGCGCGGCTGGGGAAAGCACAGGACATTACCGTAGTCGAAGATGATGGCTTTGGGCTGGATCGGAGTCACAAGAACGATCATAGTGCAGGGCGGCGGTGCGGCGCGATTGCGCTGGCGATCGCAAATCGAAAAACCCGTGATTCTTCCCTTGTCGCAAGGCGCGAGGGGTCAACGGGTAGCGGGTTGGAACGTCAGAAGGACGTTGCCCGAACGGAAGGGCTTCGTCGACAGAAGTTTGAGCGGATAGCGCCTGCTGATGGCGTCGAACACGGTCTTACCGGCCCCCAGCAGGATCGGCGTAAAGATGAAGCGCAGCTCGTCGATCAGATCCTGTTCGAGGAACGATGAAGCAAGGTCGCTTCCACCCACCCAGAGCAGCCCGTCACCCGGTGTCCGCTTCAGGCGAGCAACCTCGTCAGCGACGGAGCCGGTAGCGAGGCGGGAATTGTGCCAGTCCACGCGCGGCAGCGTTCGCGAAAACACCAGCTTCGGCAGGCTGTTCATTTTCTCTTTGACGGGGTCATCGCCGGGAGCGGTGGGCCAGTAGCCCGCCATGAGCTGGTAGGTTTTGCGGCCCATGATGAGTGTGTCCGTGGCGCGCAATGTCTCGACAGCGTAGGCATTGAACTCATCGTCCACAATATGCCAATCGATTTCGCGGCCAGGTCCCTCCACGTAGCCGTCGATCGAAAGGGACATCTGGAAAATGACCTTTTTCATACGGCGATATTATCGCAAGATTTGTTGCCGACTCAGGCCGCTGAACATCTTGGCAGCTTGTCCGTCAAATTCCCGGCCTATTTCGACTGCTTCAACAGTGCTTTGACGGCCTCCGGAAGCTCGAACAGGGAATCGTCCAGAGGCTGGTAGCTCAGTGAAGTGAGAGTGAAGGTTCGGGTTTTACCGGCAGTGCGCAAAATGTTCTTCGTGGCCACCAGCGGTCCGCCAAAGCTTTTGTACTCCTGAAACACTAGCGTGGTGACGTCTGAGGAGGCCGAGCTGTCGGATTGAAACCGGTAACCCGCGAGCAGGCCGGTTTCGACGTCATAAAACTGGTTGTTGTCTTTCCCCCAGTGTGTTGTGCCGTGAAGCCAGTAGCAGCGGCGGCCTTCGAAGTCTGTGATCCCGGCCAGCTCCAGTTTCGTGAAGTAGTCCTGCTGATGGAGCGCGTATTGCATGTCGGAATCCCTGAGATTGGATTCGAGAGGAGCGTCTGTATCGATGCTGGCTCCCTTCGCGTCGACCGACCACGACACGTGGCCGTCAAAGCCGGACGTATTCTCCCGCCCATCCGGCAGTTTGACCTTGCTCAGGGACTTGAACGGCTTGGAGTAGTTGATGAGAACGGCCTTCCCGTTCAAGCCGTCGCTCTGCATTTCCACGCGCCCGGTTTCCGATTGAACCTTTCGAATGGCTTCGACGCCGCCGAGAGCTTGCTGGTACCGCTCCAGGACCTCCTGCGCGGTTTTCAACTGACCCGATTGGGCCCAGGCCGCGGGTAAGAAACACAACAATGTGCATAACCCAGAGAAGCGCATGGCGCGGTTCAAGCACGTTCCGGGCCGCAGGGCGAAGCGCGGATTTCTCAACATTGCAGGCGGTGTTACAGATCTCTCGTCCGCTCGCGGGAACCTGTGTCCGATATCGGGCAGGGCTCAGGAACCAGAATCGCGTTTCGCTGACGGATTCGCCGCACTGCTGCTTGAACCTGCTTGTACTTCCGGGAACGAGATCCAAGAGCGCCTTACGGCTTGACGGTCACAGTCTTGCCCTCATACGCCACTTCCCGGTCGGCCTTTGGCGTGGAACCGATGCCGGCGCCGTGGGACGCAGCGACGAAAACCACCTTGAAATGGCGCGCGTTGAGCATGCCGGGGTAACTGCCATGGCGGTCGCCGATGGTGAGGGTTTGAGTGGCCTGGTTCCAGTCGATCGGAATCGTCGCGTAGGCGCCCTTCTCATAGTTGTAAGTAGTGTTGTCATCTTCGTATAAGGTGAACTTAGCGTCGGCGCCGCGGTAAATGCGAAGCTCGATGGGGTCGGCGGGCTTCTCGGCTGCCCATTCCATATCGGGGCCCATGGGGATGATCGAGCCGGCGCGGACGTAGAGCGGGATGCGGTCGAGCGTGACCGGGGCGTCAATGGTTTTGCCACCATCGATGGTTTTGCCGGTCCAGAAGTCGTACCACTGCGACTTCGGCAAATAGAGGTGGCGCGTGGCGGCGGCCGGCTCGGTGACGGGGCTCACCAGGATGAACGGGCCGAACAGGAACTGATCGCCGATGTTCTCAGCACGCGGATCGGTGCGGAAATCCATCACCAGCGGGCGCATCGGCGTGTAGGCGTCGCTGGTGGTCCTCCACGCTACCGAATAAATGTACGGCATCAATTCATAACGCAGGGTGTCATAGGCGGTGAGAATCTTCTGCGCGTCCGGGCCGTAGGACCAGAGCTCGTTCTGATCGTTGGAGCGAGTGCCGTGAACGCGGAGGATGGGGCAGAAGGTGCCGAACTGGAACCAGCGGATGAAGAGCTCGCGGTAGGCCGGATCGTTGGGATTTCCGGAGGTGAAGCCGCCGATATCGGTGGTCCAGTAGGGCAAGCCGGACAAAGAGAAATTCAGACCGGCAGGTACCTGGCGGCGCAGCGTCTCCCAATCCGAATTGACGTCGCCGGACCAGGCCGTGACGCCATTACGTTGCGAGCCGGCAAATGCGGAGCGCGAGAGGATGAAGACGCGCTTCTGGTCCGAGGCGGCGCGCTGGCCGTCGTAAACCGCCTTGGTGGTGAGCAGCGGAAAGATGTTGGCGAAGCGAGCGCCGTTGCCTGCGTGGACCTGGTTGGTCACCATCACGCTGTCCTCCCGAGCCTCGGTTTCCGGCTCGGTGGTGTCCATCCACCAGGCGTCGGCGCCGATTTTGAACAACGAGTTGTCGATCAGGTTCCAGTAATACTGGCGCGCGTCGGGATTGGTGGCATCGTAGAGCGCCGTCCCCTTGGGGTGATAGGCAGCGACCTTGGTACGGTCAATGAAGTAATTCTTGCTGTCCATGTCGGTGTAGACATCGGAGCCGGGATAGAAATAGGGCCATATGGATATCATGAGGTGAAAGTGAATGGCGTGTAAGTCGTCCATCATTCCCTTCGGGTCGGGATACTTATCGCTGAACTTGAAAGAGCCCATGGTGGTCCACCAGAACCAGTCCTGAACGATGTTATCGGCCGGAATGTGCATCTGGCGGTACTTATGCGCGACAGCGAGCAGTTCCGCCTGAGTCTTGTACTTGTTCTTGCACTGCCAGAAACCGTAGGCCCAACGGCCGAACATGGGCACCTGGCCGGTCAGCTCGCGATAACCCGCGATGATTTTGTCGAAGTCCGGCCCGTAGAAGAAGTAATAGTCGATCGAGTCGGCCACTTCCGAGGTGATGTACAGCGCATGCACGAAGCGGTTGTCAAAGCGGCTGCGCGAGGAGTTATTCCAGAAGATGCCATAGCCTTTGCTGGAAAGGAACATCGGCACGGAAATGTTGGTGTTGTCCTGTACCAGGTCTACCGACTCGCCGTGATAGTTCCACACGCCGGCCTGGTGCTGGCCGAGGCCATAGAACGCTTCAGTGGATCCCCAGAGGCCGATGAACGCTTCGCTGTGGTAGGTCTTCTCGCCGTTCACGGTAACCGGGGTCAGCGTATTCGGGCCTTGCTGGACGAGCGGGTGGCCGGCGGCGTCGGCATAGGCCAGCGCGCCATCGGCGCGGTTCACGGCCACGCGCATGCGGGCGGTCGAAATCAGGATGGCGCGCGGCGTGTCGGCCACGGTGAACGGCGTGGCCGGCCAGGAGGTCTTGACGATCACATCGTCGGGGCGGCTAGGGAAACCGGAGGACGGCGCATAGGTGATATGCAAGATGGAGTCGGTGGAGACCAGGACACGGAGGGTTCCGGTCTGCATGGTGAAGACTACGCCGCCGGCCTGTTTCTCAAAATGCGTCACGGGATTCTGCGGGATCCACTGCGCGGCGGCCGGAGCGGCGAACAGGAAGAGCCCGGTAAGCGTGACGAGGAGGGCCGCTGCATGGACTCGATGAGTATCGATGGCAAGGCGCGGCACGGCGCGCGTGCAATGGTTGGGCATGCCTGGATTGTAGCGCGCAGCGGGTTTGGAAGCCGCGCTGCGGACAGGCCGGACTCGCGCCCGGCTGGGCCGATTGACAATCGGCCGCAGGTTAGCAACCCGCCCCACAACAGCTTTTCACAGGTTGGCGTCACGGCGCTACTATCTTGGTGAGTGAATCGAGGAGCCAGCTCATGAAGAACGCGATGCATCTGGTCGGCGGGATCTGTCTGCTTGCGGGGTGGGGCGCGGCGCAATCGGCGGCGCAGTATCAATATCCATTTCAGAACCCGAATTTGCCGGCGGAGGCGCGGGTGCGCAACATCGTCTCGCTGATGACGATGGATGAGAAGATCGCCTGCCTGGGCACCAATCCGAGTGTGCCGCGGCTGGGCATCAAGGGCACGAGCCACGTTGAGGGCCTGCACGGGCTGGCGCTGGGCGGACCGGGCGGATGGGGCCGGCCGACGCCGATCCCGACGACGCAGTTCGCGCAGGCGATCGGAATGGGCGAGACGTGGGATCCGGAGTTGATCCGCAAAGCGGGAGGCGTGGAAGGCTACGAAACGCGCTACATCTACCAGAGCGAGAAGACCCACCGCGGCGGGCTGGTGGTGCGCGCGCCGAATGCCGACCTGGGACGCGATCCGCGCTGGGGGCGCACCGAAGAATGCTTCGGCGAGGACCCCTTCTTCAACGGAACCATGGTGGTGGCGATGGTCAAGGGCCTGCAGGGCGATGACCCGAAATACTGGCTGACGGCGTCGCTGATGAAGCATTTTCTGGCCAACAGCAACGAAGATACGCGCGACGGGTCGTCATCCAACTTCGATGAGCGGCTGCTGCGCGAATACTACTCCGTGCCGTTCCGCATGGGCGTGCTGGAAGGCGGATCGCGGGCCTACATGGCGTCCTACAACGCCATGAACGGAATTCCGATGACGGCTAATCCTGTTCTAAGATCGATGACGGTCAAGGAGTGGGGAGAGGATGGCATCATTTGTACCGACGCGGGCGCGTTGAACAACATGGTGAGATTCCATAAATACTACGCCGACCTGCCGCATGCCGCGGCCGGCGCCGTCAAGGCGGGCATCAACCAGTTTCTGGACCGCATCTTTGGCGCCAACGTGCGCGAAGCGCTGAAAGACAATCTGCTGACCGAGGCCGAAATCGATGCGGTGCTGGAGAACGAATTTCGCGTGATGATCAAGTTGGGCATGCTGGACCCGCCGGAGCGCGTGGCGTACACCAAGATCAAGGGCGATGAAGACGCGTGGAAGCAGGGCGATCACAAGGCGGTGGCCAAGCAGGTGGCGCTGGAATCGATGGTGTTGCTGAAGAATGCGGGCGGCCTGCTGCCGCTGAACCGCGACATGGTGAAATCGATCGCCGTGATTGGCCCGCGCGCCAACGACGTGGCGCTGGACTGGTACAGCGGCACGCCGCCGTACGTGGTTACGCCGCTGGACGGAATCAAGGAGAAAGCCGGCGCGGCGGTGAAGGTCAACTACGCAGGCAACAACGACGGCGATGCCGCGGTGCAGGCGGCGAAAGAATCGGATGTCGCGATTGTGTTCGTGGGCAACCATCCGACCTGCGGCGCGGGGTGGGCGCACTGCCCGACGCCGAGCGACGGCAAGGAGGCGATGGACCGCAAGTGGATCGATCTGGAGCAGGAATCGCTGGTGAAGCAGGTGTACGCGGCCAATCCCAAAACGGTCGTGGCGCTGGTTTCCAGCTTCCCCTTCGCGATCAACTGGACCGAGCAGAACGTGCCCGCGATTCTGCATATCACGCACAACGCGCAGGAGGAAGGCACTGCCATCGCCGAGGCGCTATTCGGCGACTACAACCCGGGTGGACGGCTGGTGCAGACGTTTCCGAAGTCGCTCGACCAGGTTCCGGCCAAGATGGACTACGATATCCGCCACGGCAGGACCTACATGTATTTCCAGGGCGAGCCGCTTTATCCATTCGGCTACGGCTTGAGCTACACGACGTTCCGGTATGCGAACTTGCGGACCAGCGCCGCGGTGCTGCGCGCGGGCGGTGAGGTCACGGTGAGCGTCGACGTGACCAACACGGGGAAGCGCAAGGGCGACGAAGTGGTGCAGCTCTACGTGAAGCACTTCAACTCAGCCGTGGGACGGCCGATTAAGGAGCTGAAGGGCTTTCGCCGTGTCACGCTGCTGCCCGGCCAGACGCGCTCGGTAGCGCTGCCGCTGAAGGCGGAGACGCTTGCTTACTGGGACATGGCGCGGCAGCGCTGGGAAGTGGAGGCCGACCAGGTAAAGGTGATGATGGGCGGTTCCTCGGCGGATGTGAAGCTGGAGAAGACGGTCGCGGTGACGAAGTAATCGCAGCCGCGCATCGGGCGGGCGAAAACACACCGCCGGCAAGACCGGCGGCGCTACGGACGCGGGGCCCTACGGGACAATGGCGAGCGGGCGCACCGGGGCGCCGGTGGCGCCGCGGATTTTCAGCGGGGCGGCTATGAGCAGGAAGTCTCGCTCTCCGGCAGCGGCCAGTTCTTCCAGGTTCAGGCATTCGAGGATGTGGATGCCGCTTTCCACCAGCAGGTGGACATGCACCGGCATGCCCGCATCGGGCATTTTCTCGAACGCCAGAGTGTCGGATCCGGCGGCGAAGACGCCTCGCCGGCTGAGCCACTCTGCGCCCGCCCGGGCAGGGCCGGGACCCCGCACTTCGGACACGAATCTCGCCGTGTCGTGGAAGTAAGCGGCCCAACCGGTGCGCAGCAACACGACGTCGCCGCGGCGGACATCGAGGCTTTGCGCGCGTGCGATCTCGTCGAGATGTCGGGGGGTGATTTCGAAGCTCGCCGGCAGAGCATCCACACCCGAGTGCCGGGCGACATCGAATAATACGCCGCGGCGAACGATGGGCGCGACGGTGTCGATGCCGTACCGGCTGAATCCCTGCTGGCAGGATTGGGCGGACGCCGCTTCCGCACCGCCGAACAGTTTGCCGCCGCAGGAGAAATGGCACAGCGCGTCGATGTGGGTGCCGACGTGGCTTCCCAGCGCCAGCGCATCGGCGGCGGAACTGTTTCCGGCGGGGCCCACATACTCACCGTGCTGCTTCACCAGCCCGAACAGGAACGGAGGGTGCGAAGGGTGGTGCGGCATGCCAGGGAAGTAGGGCTGCGCCAGGTCGAAGACGCGCGCGCCGGCAATGGCTTCAGAGAGGGGCTGCATCCTCAGCAAACTGTATCATGCGCTGGCGGAGTCGAGGCTTCACATCGCGACGCGCGGGCCAGGCATGCCTGGCCCCTACTGATTGCGGGCGCGGCCAAACATGCGGATGCGGACGACGGCGCGGCGGCCTTCGGCGCCGTAATAATTCCCGAAGCTGGGCGCGCCTTCCACGTTGTTCACGGCGGTGTAATTCTGGTGCCCGGTAATGTTGTTGCAGCCAACCCGCAAGCCGAGGCGGTAGCCGCGGAAAACGAAACGGCGCTCGATGTGGACGTTGACGTCGAACGTATCGGGGTAACGCTGCGCGTCCACCGGCCCGATGACGATGCCGGAATCCGTCGTGATGGAGTAGGGAAGCCCGGTGCGATAGTCCACCAGCACGGCGAGCGCCCAGTTGGGGCCGTGCAGCGGGAAGTAACCCCAGCCGAGGAACCGGTTCGGAGCGTCCCAGGGCATGGGCGCAAAGGTGCTCATTACCTGCAGAGGCTGGTCGATGGTATCCGAAAGCACGGCGTTGGAAACAGCGCGCGAGCGGGTGTAACTCGCCAGCCATCCAAACTGCTCGCCGAATGATTGCCGCACGGTGAGCGACACTTCATCGTATGTGTCGCGTCTGAAATTGGAGAGCACGTAGTCGCCGCCGTATCCCCAGGCAAGGCCCACGAGATCGAGATTCACCGGGAGGAGAGGGCCGGCAGAGGCGTAATTGAAGCCGTCGGTATCGTGCTTATGCATCCACTCGACACTGGCCGAGATGCGCCGCCCGAGATCGCGCGCCGCTCCGGCGCTCCATTGTTCATAGCGCGGGAACTTGAGATCAGGCCCGGCGAGGAAGGTGGAGATGAGCGGCGCGAGCGGCTGTCCGGAGGAGTCGTAAGGCGTGATGACGGCCTGCTGATCGAGGGGCCTGGAAAAGAGTGCCAGGTTGGTGGGATCGAGCAAAACGGCGTAACCGGCGGTGAGTTTAGTGCGGCCGTCCGTCATCGGCGACCAAGCGGCGGCGACGCGGGGCGAGACCGCCGATCGTGCCAGCAGGTCATCCCAATCCCAGCGCGCACCGACATCCAGTGCGAGCCGGCCGGCGGGCTGCCAGTGATCGTTGACATAAGCGGAGGCGACTGTGTTGCCGCGATCGAATGCTCCGCTGCCGCGAAACGTTGTGACGAAATCGGGCAGACCGCTAAAGCCGATCACCTCAGCCTCCGACCGCGTGAATCGAGCGTCGTAATCCAAAAGCTGGGCGGTGGCGCCAGCCTGCAGCTGGTGGCGTCCCCATAGCTCGCGCGCACGGGGGAAGTAGTTGACGAAGGCCTGCCCGCGCCGCCCGTTCTGGCGCGAATCGACGTAGTAGTTTCCGCTGCGGCCCTCGGGCGTGATGAGGTAGGGCGCGGTGCCCTCCGGCACGTACCGGTGATAAACGGACTGCCACGCGAAGCCAAACTCCACTAGCGATCCGCCGTAGCGCGACTGCGAATCCTTCGCCGCCAGAAGCCATTGCCGGTCGCTCAGGCCGGTGCTGGTGGAGATGGGGTCGAGCGGGGCCAGGCCGTAGTGAGACTGATGATCGAAGTTGGTCAGGTAGTCGGCGTAGAAAATGTTGGAAGGCGACAGATTGAGCTGGGCGTGAGCCAGGTTGCCCATCGACCAGGCGGCATTGGTGTCCGCGCCAGGCGGCAGGCCGGCCACATAGCCGCTGTTGTAGCTTCCGTAGAGGCTGTCGGCGAACCAGGCCTTTCCCTTGAAGATTGGCCCGGAAAAAACGGCGCGCGGCGTCCAGTCGCCGATGCGCGTGCCACCCCGCTGGTCGATGCCGGGGACGAAATTCGTCACCGTATAGCGGAACTGATCGGTTCCGTTCTCGGAGTGGATGGCGAGCGTGCCGCCCGATCCGGGTCCATACGGCGCGGGGGCGCGCGCGCTTTCCAGATCGACCGATTGCACGCCATCGACCGCGAGCAGCGTCCCAAAGCGTCCGCCAATGGGGTCGGTGATATCCACGCCGTTCAGCGTGTACTGAGTCTGATATTCGGCCCCGCCATGAAAATGGAGGCCGCCGGAGGGGTCCTGGACGGTCCCCGGCAGCAGCCTCATACCGTTGCGCAGGCTCTCGGTGGCGGGGTACGGGATGTCGTTAATCTCGGTGCCGCTGAGGTGCTGCTCGTCGGCCGCGACGGCCGGATCGACGGGGCTCGGCAGAGCGCCGACATGGATGCTCTGGAATACCTCTTCCTGAACATTGAGTACGAGGGTTGTTTCGGAGCCGCCGGCAGCGATTTCGACGGGCTGATCGCGCAACTGGAAATACCCGGCGCGATCCACGGTGACCAGGTATCGTCCGGCGGCCGGCACCGAAAGGACAAACGATCCGGTAGGCGAGGACGCGGCTTCCAGCGCAGGGCGGCCTTCCTGCTGGATGCGGACGCGGGCGCCAGCCACCGGGGCATCGTTCTGGTCCACCACGCGGCCGTTCCACGCGACCTGGCCCGGGGCCTGGCCCCTCAGCGCCAGCCCGGCCAGCAACAGCACCGCGATGCGATGGAGTGGCATGCGGGTCCTGCCGCTATTATGATCGAAACGCCCGCGGCAGGCAGGCCGGATTGCGCGGCTAGTCCTTCTCGCCCTTGTGGAGCTGCTGCGCGAGGTAATTGTCCAGGCCCATTTCCCCGATGGCGTGGAGCTGTCCCTCGAGGTGATCGACGTGGTCTTCCTCCTGACGGAGGATCTCCTCAAACAGGGCCCGCGAAGCGTTATCGCCGGCCGCCGTGGACACTTTGATGGCGCGGTTGAGCTGTTGGACCGCCTCCAGTTCCAATGCCATGTCGTTCTCGAATTGCATTTTGACGTTGGTGCCGACGCGGATCGGGCCGAGGTCGGTCATGTTCGGCGTCCCATCGAGAAACAGGATCCGGTTCATGAGCTTCTCGGCGTGGACCATTTCTTCGATCGATTCTTTGCGGTAGTAGCCCGCCAGCCGGAAGTAGCCCCAGTTTTCGCACATTTTAGAGTGCAGAAAGTACTGATTGATGGCCGTCAGCTCGGCCCGGAGGGACTCGCCCAAACACTTCAATACCTCTTCGTTGCCACGCATAGCCATTTAGTTTATCCGCAAACCGGGCAAATGCCAACGCTCTACGGAGCTTTGCGGCGCACTCCCGGCCTTTTTTCCTTCGGCTGGGGCCGGGAACCGGCGCGGCGGCCGCGAGGTGACGGCGGATTATAATCAAAAGGTGCGAATTCCGTGTGCGCTGATTCTAGCGGCGCTGGCCCTGGCCGGCTGTCATCGAGGCAATGCCAGCAAGGACGCCGTGCGCCAGGCGGTGGTGGATTATGTAGGCGCGCGCGGGCTGAGTGTGGCCGCGATGAACATCGAGGTCACCGCGGTGAACTTTAGCGGCGACCATGCCGAGGCCAACGTTTCCTTCACCCCCAAGAACTCGCCGGGCGTGGCTGGGATGGCCATGACGTATCTGCTCCAGCAGCAGGGCGCTCAATGGATGGTGACGGGACGGAAGCAAGCTGGCGGCGCACCGCACGGCGGCGGCGCGGTGCCTGGGGCGGCGAACCCACACGGCGGGGCGCCCGACGGAATGGCCAACCCGCATGGAGCGGGACCGGGCGGCGCAATGCCGGCGCCGCAGGATCTGCCACCCACGCATAAGACGACAAAATGAAACGCGTCGCAATCCTGGGCGGCGGGCCGGCGGGAGCGTTCGCTGCGGAGCAACTGGCATCGGCCGGACTCAGGGTTGTGGTGTTTGACGAAAAACTGGCCTGGGAAAAGCCCTGCGGCGGCGGGCTCACCTACAAAGCGTACAGCCAGTATCCGTTTCTGATTGACAACCCGACGCCGAAGCGCCTGGTGCACGAGACGGTGCTGGGCGCGCCGCAGGGCGGCGAGGCAAGCCTGCGGCTTTCCGATCCGCTGGTGATTTACTCCCGCTTCGATCTGAACCGGATGCTGCTGGAGCGGGCCGAGCGCGCAGGGGCGCAGATCGAAAAGGCGCGCGTGCTGGAACTGACGCGGCTGAACGCGGGCTGGCAACTCCGCACTTCGGGCGGCGCGGACCGGGTCGATTTCTGCATTGTGGCGATGGGCGCGCGCAACCCGCTGCGCGAGGTGGGCACGGAATTGAAGCCGCAGGACACGATGGCGGCGATGGGTTACTATGTCCCGGGCGACCAGGAGCGAATTGACATTCAGTTCCTGCCAAACCTGGAAGGCTACATCTGGATTTTCCCGCGCTGCGGCCACCTGTCGGTGGGGATTTGCGGGAAGGGTGAACCAGCGGGGGCGCTGCGCGCGCGGCTGGAACAATTCATGGCGAAGCGGGGCATTCCGCGCAAGGA
This sequence comes from uncultured Solibacteraceae bacterium, assembly GCA_964654065.1. Classification (GTDB taxonomy): domain Bacteria; phylum Acidobacteriota; class Terriglobia; order Bryobacterales; family Bryobacteraceae; genus Bog-375. The sequence continues at coordinate 10,922 of CAZZHN010000022.1, read as the reverse complement.
AGGCCGCTTCTATTCGCACCTGCTGCCTTCGCTCGACACTGGGTCGTGGCAGTCGAACCGCGTGGCGGGCGAGGGCTGGATGGCGGTGGGCGATTCGGCCGGGCTGGTGGATCCCCTTACCGGGGAAGGCCTTTACTATGCGATACGCTCGGCCGACCTGGCGGCGCGTGCCCTGCTGGCCGAGGCAGGGGACCTGGCGGCGAAGGTGACCCACTACCGCGCGCTGCTGCGGCACGATTTCGCAGCCGACCTGGAATTTGGCTCGCGGCTGGCCAAACGAATCTTTGTCGGCCGGTTTCTGTGCGGCGCAGTGACCCAGCGGATGGTGGAGTTGACGCGCCGCAGCCCTCGATTTTCCCACATCATGCAGGACCTGTTCGCCGGCAGGCAGCCTTATGCAAGTCTGAAACGCCGGCTGATGCGCAACCTGAACGGCAGTCTGTATGACATCGCCTTGAGCCTGAAGTTTGCGCGCGCGCTGCCGCGCAGGAGCCCAACCTGCCTGCTGTGAAGGGAGCGCGGCGCGGGCGGCCGAGGCTGCCATTTCGCGCAAGAAATGTCGAGACGACTCTCGACACAGCAGGCTGGACAGCCTGCGCCAACGGCGGCTTACCGACATGAAGCAATCCAGGTCCGAGGAACTGTTTCGCAAGGCCCAGGAACTCATCCCGGGCGGAGTCAACTCGCCGGTGCGAGCTTTCCGCAGCGTGGGAGGGAACCCGTTGTTCCTGGCGCGCGGCGAAGGGTCGCACGTCGTCGATGTGGACGGCAACCGTTACATCGATTATGTCGGCTCCTGGGGACCGCTGCTGCTTGGCCACCGGCACCCGGAAATTCTGGAGGCGATCGAGCGAGCGCTGGCCATCGGCACCAGCTTCGGGGCACCGACGGAAGCGGAGGTGGAACTGGCCGACGCGATCTGCGATGCGGTGCCCTCAATGGAAATGGTGCGGCTGGTCAATTCCGGCACCGAAGCAACCATGTCCGCGATCCGGCTGGCGCGCGCCTTCACCGGGCGCGACCTGACGGTGAAATTCGAAGGCTGCTATCACGGCCACGTGGACTCGCTGCTGGTCAAGGCCGGCTCAGGCGTTGCCACGCTGGGGTTGCCCGACACGGTGGGAGTGCCCAAGAGCTTCGCGGACACCACCATCGCCCTGCCCTACAATTCGACGGACGCAGTACGGGAGGCATTTCGCGCCCACGCCGGGCGCATCGCGGCGGTGATCGTGGAGCCGGTAGCGGGCAACATGGGCTGTGTGCCGCCGGCAGCCGGTTTCTTGGAGGCGCTGCACGAGGTCACCAGACGCGACGGAGCGCTGCTGATCTTCGATGAGGTGATGACGGGTTTTCGCGTGGCCTTCGGAGGCGCGCAGCAGCGGTTTGGCGTCCGGCCCGACTTGACGACGCTCGGGAAGGTGATCGGCGGTGGATTGCCAGTAGGCGCTTATGGCGGCCGCAGGGACATCATGAGCCAGGTGGCCCCGTCCGGACCGGTTTACCAGGCGGGCACGCTTTCCGGCAATCCGCTGGCGGTAGCCGCCGGCCTTGCCATGCTGCGCCACCTGAAGCGGCATCCGGCCATTTACGATCAACTGGAAGCTCGGTCCGCCGAGCTGTGCGCCGCCGCGCCGGCGGGGGTGACGGTGAACCGTGTCGGGTCCATGTTCACCTTCTTCTTCACGGACCGGCCGGTCACCGACTACGAATCGGCCAAGCGCTGCGACACGGCTCGTTTCGGCCGCTTTTTCCGCGCCATGCTGGACCGCGGCGTGTACCTGGCGCCATCGCAGTTCGAGGCGGCGTTTGTTTCGGCCGCGCACACCGAAGACGATATCCGGCAGACGATTGCCGCCGCGCGCGAAGCGTTCAACGCCTAACCGGCGGCAGCAGCTTGCGGCCCGACCAGGTGACGATGGCGAAGAAGGCGGCGAAGCTGACCAGAATCACTGCCAGGCGGCGCTGCGGGGAAAGTCGCTCCGGGTAGGTGCCGCCGGGCGGAAAATCGAGCCAGATCCGCAGCCGGACAACGGCGGCACGGCCATCGCCCTGCCGATTGTCGACCACCACCACGTAATCGCCGGGCGGCCGCACCCGGCAGGACAGCTTGCCGGCGCTGCCGGCTTCGGTGGCTTCGACCACGCCGTGCGCCAGCCCCTCGCGAAGATGGTCCAGATCGTCGCGGCGCATGACGGCGAGGCGGACATGGTCCGAGCCGGAACGCACGCCAAACTCGGCTTCGACCACCGCGTCGCGCTGTCCGATGCGCAGATCCACGTAGCGCCACTCATCGGCGGGAATGGTGTACACGTGGTCCACGATCTCCTCGGCGGCGGCAGAAGCGAGCGCGAGCGTACAGAGCAGGGCGAACATGGGGCGGCGCCAGAGGCCCAGGCATTGCCTCCCTCGCACATCTTTGAGGGGCTACAATGAGGCCATGCACGACAGTATGGCACAGCAGCAGGAGGGGATGTTTCCGCTTGCACGCCGTTGAATTCCCGGGTTGGAAGACCAAGCTGAGCTGGGCATCCGCGGTTCTGCTGGCGGCCCTGTTCCTGCTTTCCGGCCTCTGGAAGATTACCGATACCCAAGCGTGGGCGCAGCGCATTACTGAGCTCAAGGTGCCGGGCGCGTTGAGCCTTCCTGCGGCACTGGCGGCCGGGATTGCCGAGACGGTAGGCGCGGTGCTGGTTCTGGTGCCGCGCTTTCGGCGCTGGGGCGCAATTCTGATCGGGCTTCTGCTGATCGCCTTCATCGGTTATTTTGCGGCCAACTACAGTGTGCTGCGCGGTGCGGATTGCAGCTGCTTCCCCTGGATCAAACGCGCGGTGGGACCGCAGTTCTTCCTGGGCGACCTGGCGATGCTGGGGCTGGCGCTGGTGGCGGGACTGTGGTCGAAGCCCACCGGGAGCTTGCGCACCATGGTCGTGATCGCGGGGGCGGTGGCGGTTTTCGCGCTGGTCTCCTTCGGGGTGAACGAAGTGCGGCAGCGCGGCACCAGGGCGCCTGCCAGCATCCTGGTCGGCGGACAGCCTTACAAACTCACGCGCGGAAAGTATTTCTTATTCTTCTTCAACCCCGCGTGCTCGCACTGTTTCGATGCCGCTAAGGGAATGGCAAAGCTGGAATGGGGCCAGACGCGCGTAGTGGCGATTCCCGTCGAATTGCCGCAGTATGCCGCGCAATTTCTCAGCGAGACGGGATTGAATGCCGTGGTGACGCCGGATTTCGAGCTCTTGAAGCGCACTTTCGGGTACACCGCCTACCCGTTTGGCGTGGCTCTGGACAACGGGCGGGAAAAGGCCCCGGTGCTGCGGTTTGACGGGACGGAACCGGCAGCGACGCTGCGGCGATTGGGGTTTGTGAACTAAAGGGTGGGCGTGGCGGCGAGCGTGTCGCGCCTGTGGGACGATAAGACAGATTTCCGCAAGGAGGAAATGCCGTGGGAAAAAGAACTCCGGAAGGCGAGCAGGCGGGCAGACGGGCTTTTCTGAAACTGGGCAGTGCCACGGCGGCGGGATTGATGGGCCACGCCGTGCTGGGCCAGGCGGCGCCCTCGCCGCAGAACGCCGCGGCCGGTCCGCTGAACGCAACCGCTACGCTACCGATGCCGGTGCGCAACCTGGGGCGCACTGGATATAAGGTTGGCATCTTCAGCCTGGGCGGGCAGGCGGCGCTGGAGCACGCGCACAATGAAGCCAACGCGGTGCCGATTGTGGAACGGGCGCTCGATCTGGGCGTCAATTACATCGACACGTCGTCCATCTATGGCGGCCCGGAGCGCTGGAGCGAGCAATACATCGGCACGGTGATGAAGCGGCGCCGCGCGCAAGCGTTCCTCGCCAGCAAGACGAAGGAGCGCACGCGCGACGGAAGCCTGCGCATGATCGAGAAATCTTTGCAGTTGCTGCAGACGGACCACCTGGACCTTTGGCAGTTGCATGACATCGGCTTGGCGGAGGACGTGGACGCGGTGTTTTCCAAGGGCGGCGCCATGGAAGCGCTGCGGCAGGCGCAGGAACAGAAGATGGTGCGCTACCTGGGCATCACCGGCCACTTCCGCCCCGAGCCATTGATGGAGTGCATCCGGCGCCATCCGTTCGACACCATTCTGATGGCCCTGAACGCCGCCGACCACCACCACTACAGTTTCAAGGACCAGCTTCTGCCGCTGGCGGTGGAGAAACAGATGGGAATCATCGGCATGAAGGTGCCGGGGCGCAGCCGGCTGCTGGCCAGCTGGACACCGCCACCGCTGGAGCAGCAGCGGCACTCCTGGGAAGGCGCCGTGATTGCCACCACGCCGGGGCCGCTCACCATGCGCGAGGCGCTGTACTATTCGCTCTCGCACCCGGTGAGCACAGTGATCATTGGCTGCGATTCGATCGCACAACTGGAGGAGAACGTGCAACTGGCGCGCGAATTCACACCGCTCAGCGAAAACCAGATGGCGTCTCTCACGGAGCGCGCGGAGCCGGTTTCCAAGCAGGCGCTGTTTTTCCGGTTTGTCAATCGCGGCTAGGGCATCGTTGAGCCTGCGCGCTGAGACGCAGCTTGCGATCGCCCAAAAGCGAAATCCGGCTGCTTGACGCCGCCAGGCGAAACGACAGAAATGACTAGTAACAACAAGCTGCGGTTCGCTGTGCTGGGTGCGGGCCGCATGGGGAAAACTCACGCGCACAACCTGGCGGGCCGTATCGCCGGAGCGGACCTGGTGGCGCTGGTCGATTCGGCGGCTGATGCGCTGGTCCACCTGGCGGCGGAGACCGGCGTCGCCGACGCCTACGACGACTACCGCCGGGTGCTCGAACGGAAGGACGTAGATGCGGTGGTGGTGGCGACGCCCACGCCGACGCATTACCAGGTGATTCTGGACTCTGCCTCCGCCGGCAAGCACATCTTTTGCGAAAAGCCGCTGGATATTTCGGTTGACAAAATCCAGGCGGCGATCCAGGCTGCGGAAGCCGGCCGTGTCCAGATGATGCTGGGCTTTAATCGGCGCTTCGACCCGAATTTCGCGAAGGTCCGCGATACCGTGGCAGCGGGGGGTGTGGGCGCGGCGCAGGTTTTGCGCATTACCAGCCGTGACCCGGCGCCGCCGCCGGAGGCTTACATCCGCAGTTCGGGCGGCATCTTCCAGGACATGACGATCCACGATTTCGACATGGCCCGCTTTCTGATGGGGAGCGAAGTCACCGAGGTTTACGCGCGCGCTACTGTGCTGGTGGACTCGATGTTCGAGCGGGCCCGGGACTGGGATACCGCCATCGTAACGCTGCAATTCGCCAGCGGCGCCGTGGGAGCGATCGACAACAGCCGGCAGGCCGTCTACGGCTACGACCAGCGGGTGGAAGTGTTTGGCGCGGGAGGCATGATTGCCGCCGCCAACTGCACGGCCGATACGCACGTGCGCCTGGACCAGCATGGCGTTCATTCGGCGCCGCCGCTGCACTTCTTCCTGGAGCGTTACGCGGAGGCTTATCGGAATGAAATGCAGGCATTCGTGGATGCGCTGCGCGCGAATTCTCCGGTTCCGGTAACCGGCCGCGACGGCCTGGCGGCGACCCTGGTGGCGCTGGCCGCCGCCCAGTCGGCGCGCACGAACCAACCGGTGAAAGTGGCAAAAGTGCCCGCCCTCGAGAGCATCCATGAGAAAATGAAACTGTCGTGATCGTGATTGACGGCATTTATTACGCGCTCGGCCTGGCCGCTGCCGGCGGCGTCGTCTGCTGGCTGGCGCGGCCGTGGTGGTTCGCCGCCCCCTTGTGGGTGCTGGCGCTATTTTGCCTGTACTTTTTCCGTGACCCGGAGAGGGTGGTTCCGCAGGGCCCGCTGGCAGTTTCGCCCGCCGACGGCAAGGTGGTGGCGGTGAAGGCCGAAAGCGCGGATGTGAGACGCATCAGCATCTTCCTGAATATTTTCGACGTCCACGTGAACCGCGCGCCGGTGGCCGGCACGGTGAGTGCCGTGGAGTATCATCGCGGAAGTTTCCACGTGGCCAGCAAGGAGAAGTGTTCCGCCGAGAACGAGCAGAACGTCGTCACCGTACAAGGCGAAGGCTCGCCCGTCGTGTTCAAGCAAATTGCGGGCCTGATTGCGCGGCGCATCGTATTCGACAAGAAGCCGGGCGACCACGTGGCCACCGGCGAACGCGTAGGCCTGATCAAGTTCGGTTCGCGCGTGGACGTTCTGCTGGGGCCGGATTGGGAAATCACGGTTCGCCCCGGGGAGCGCGTCAGCGCGGGGTCGAGCATCATCGCGCGGCGCAGGGGGCTCGACCATGGGGCTTAGGGACCGGCTGGTGGACCCGAAATCGCCCGACCGGCGGCCGCGCCGCGCGGCTTACGCGCTGCCCACCCTGTTCACGGCGGGCAACATTTTCCTCGGCTACCTTTCGATTCTGCGCTCGTTCCACGGCGCCATGCTGGCGACGGTGGGCGGAGCCGGCGCGGCCGAGCATTTCGGGGTAGCGGCCAAGGCCATCGGCGCCGCGGTGCTGCTGGACGGCCTGGACGGGCGCATCGCGCGCATGACCAACACCACCAGCGAATTCGGGCGCGAGATGGATTCCCTGGCCGACGTGGTGAGTTTTGGCATGGCCCCCGCAGTCCTGGCCTTTTCCTGGGGCGTGCAGTTTCTGGACCCCGGGTTGGGCGAAAAGATCCGCGGCCAGATCTTCAATGCCGGCTACTTCATCTCCTTCCTGTTCCTGCTCTGCGGCGCCGCACGGCTGGCGCGCTTCAACATTCAGAAGAATCCCATCCCCAAGAATCCCGGCCGCCCGGATCGCAAGTACTTCGTGGGCCTGCCCATTCCGGCGGCGGCCGCGATGGTGGCCGCAGTCGTTTGGGCGTTCGATGCCGAGCCGCTGGTCTGGTGGCCGGTCGCTGTTCTTTGGCTGGGACTGCTGCTGCTGATGAGTTTCCTGATGGTCAGCACCTGGCGCTACTACAGCTTCAAGGGCATCAATCTCTCCAAGCCGTATACGCCGCTGATCATCATTGTGGTGGGAGCAGTCATTTATGGTCTCTGGAATTATTCGCAACCAATGTGGCTGGCGCTGGCCGGCGGTTATGTCGCCAGCGGGATCGTGATTCGAATCGGCGGCGCGATCCGCCGGCGTCTGCGGCACGCCTCGGCGCCGCCCGCAGTGGAGCGCCAGATTGGCTAACCCGCCGATCATCGCGCTGGTGGGCAGCGAGTCGCTCATGGGGCGCGAGATTCGCGATATCGCCGCCACCAGCACGCCGGAGCTTCCCCTCAAGCTGATCGCCGCCGAGAACGAGGAGCCGGGCGCACTGACGCGGGTCGGGGACACGCCGGCGGTGGTTGGAGGCCTGGACGCAGACGCGCTCGCGGGGGCGGGGGCGGTAGTTTTGGCGGGAGGCGCCGATTCCGCGCGCCAGGCTCTGGAACTGCTGGACGGCGATGACGGCACAGCCATCATCGATCTGACCGGCTTTGCCGAGGAGCGGCCGGACGCGCGGCTGCGAGCGCCGCTGGTGGAAGCTGACGGCGAGACAGCCGCCGGCGACGAAGGCGAAGTGGCCGAAGATCCCGCCGACGGCAGGGTGCACGTGATCGCGCATCCCGCCGCCATCGCGCTGGCGCTGTTTCTGCGGCGGCTGCACGCGCACGATCCCATTCTGCGGAGCGTGGTGGAGATCTTCGCGCCGGCTAGCGAGCACGATTTGCGCGGCGTGAACGAATTGCAGCAGCAGACCATCAGCCTGCTTTCGTTCCAGAGCCTGCCGCGCGCGGTCTTTGACGCGCAGCTCAGCTTCAACATGCTGGCGCGCTACGGCGAAGAAGCGCCGGCTTCGCTGGAAGACACCGAGCTGCGCATTGAGAGGCACCTGGCCACGCTGCTGGCTCTGCCGGGAGAGGGTAGCGGCGCGCCGCTGCCGTCGCTGCGCCTGATCCAGGCACCGGTGTTTCACGGTTACAGCATTTCGGCGTGGGTGGAATTCGATGGCAACCCTGGCATCGAGGCACTGGAAGCCGGCCTGGCGGCGGGACCCATCGAGGTGCGCACGGGCGAGTTCGAACCGCCCACCAACGTGGGCCAGGCCGGCCAGAGCGGCATCGCGGTGGGCGGCATCTCGGTGGACCGCAACAACCCGGAGGCCTGCTGGTTCTGGCTGGTGGCGGACAATTTGCGGCTCGCCGCGGAAAACGCCGCGGAGGTGGCGCGCCAGCTGCCATGACCCGGGTCGCGACGGTAACACTGGCGATGGCGGCGGCCTTGGCCGGCTGCGGCTACCACGTTTCGGGACAAGGCGAGCTGATCCCGAAGAACATCCGCACCATCGCCGTCACGCCCATGAACAGCACGCGCTATCAGCTGGCGCGTTTGCTGCCGGCCGACATCACGCGAGAGTTGATCTCACGCACGAAATACAAATTGATCGACGATGCCAGCCAGGCGGACGCGGTGTTAAGCGGCCGGGTACTCAACTTCAGCAATTTCCCCACTCTGTTCGACCCTGCGACGGGCCGCGCGACGAGCGTGCAGGTGGTGGTCACGCTGCAGATCAACCTGACCGAGCGGACCAGCGGTAAGACGCTGTTTACGCGGCCCAATATGGAAGTCCGCGAGCGATACCAGATTTCCACCAACCCGCAGCAATACTTCGATGAGAGCGGCACGGCCATCATGCGGCTGAGCAAGGACGTGGCGCAATCCGTGGTGAGCGCCATTCTGGAGAACTTTTAGTGGGTGGGGCATGCGTTAGCCTGCCGAAAAAACCGGTGTTCTTCTGCATTCACCAGCGGCCCAGGGGCCATCGCGGTGAGAGCCGGCAGCCATGACTGCTCCCCAATTCTTGGCGCGCGTGAAGAAAGGCGGTCCGCCCGCTGTTGCGCTGCTGATCGGGCCCGAAGCCTACCAGCGGCGCCAGTTGAAGCGGGCTTTGACCGCTGCCTTCCCGCCTGAGGCCGTCACCACACACGACCTGGCCAAGGCGTCGCTGGCCAGCGTGCTGGACGACGCGCGATCGCTTTCCTTGTTTGCCGTCGCGCGGCTGATCTGGGTGGTGGACGCGGAAGCAGCACTGCCGCGGGGCCGCGCAGCCGAAGCGGAAGGCGACAGCGGAACGGCCGCCGACGGAGACCCGGCGCCGCTGGCTGCCTATGTGAAAGATCCGACCCCCGGCGTCACACTGGTGTTCGAGGCCAGCCGCTTTGATTTTGAAGGCGACGACAAGCGACGACTCGAGCGCGTGGCGAAGTTCTATGCGGCTGTTCCAGAGGTAGTGGAATTGCGCCGGCTCGACGCGCGCTCCGCCCGGCTGGAGGCGGAGCGGCTGGCAACTGCCGCTGGCGCGCACCTGGAGGCGGAGGCGCTCGATGTGCTGGTGGAATCGCTGGGCGCCGACATGGCGCGCATCGCGGTAGAAATCGAAAAGCTGGCAACGTACGCCGGCATACGGCCGCTAGGCGTGGACGACATCGCGGCGCTGGTGCCCGATGCGCGCGCGGCGAGTATCTTCGCGCTGGTCAATGCGCTGGGCCGCCGCGACCGCGCGCGTTCACTGGAAATCCTGGACACGCTGACGCGGGAAGGCGAATACCTGCCGCTGGCGCTGGCGTTCCTCGCCACGCAATTCCGCATGGCACTCGTGGCGCGGGAAGCCAACCTGAAAAGCGCGCAACAGATCCAAGGGCATTTCTCGCGCCTCGGCGTGCCCATGTGGGGATCGCGCGCCGAACAGGTGCAGCAGACCGTCGCAAGGTTCAGCCAGCCGCAACTGGAGCGCGCTATCAAGCTGACCTTCGAGGCAGACCGGGGCATGCGCGACACGCGTCCTGACGACCGCATCGTAATGGAGCGCTTTATTCTGGCCCTGGCCGGCAGCCAGCCGGGCGCCTGAGCGCTCGCCTATTTTTCGAGCTGGCTGTGGCCACGGCGATTGCGCTCTTTGGAGCCGGCTCTGGGGCGGCGCTGGCTACAGTGGGCGGAGTCCTGATTGAGGTTCCGGTGATGCTGTCGGTTTGTTCCTTCTGTAACCGGACACGCCACTGGTTCCCGGAAATGGAAGGCGCGGACTGATTTCAATCGGCCGAACTGGAGGAAGATGTGACACCACGACACTTCAACGTACTGTTCCTGTGCACCGGCAATTCGGCGCGCTCGATTATGGCGGAAGCCATCTTGAATCAGAAGGGCGCGGCGAACTTCACCGGGTACAGCGCAGGAAGCCACCCGGCCGGCAGCGTCCATCCGGAAGCGCTGAGGCAGATCGCGGCTGCCGGCATGCCGACAGACGGGTTGCGCAGCAAGAGTTGGGACGAGTTTGCCCAGCCCGATTCGCCTCAGATGCACTTTGTGTTTACGGTGTGTGACCAGGCGGCGAGCGAAGTGTGCCCGATTTGGCCGGGGCACCCGCTGACGGCGCGGTGGGGGATTCCCGACCCGGCTGCGGTCAGAGGAACGCGGGAGGAAGTGGAGCGCGCCTTCTTCGAGGCGTTCTCGATTCTGGATCGGAGGATCGGTTTCCTCTCGCTGCCATTGGCCACACTGGAAGGGGAAGTCGTCCAAAACGAGATTGACCGGATCGGCCGCGGGTAGTTGTACATGGGCGGGGCCGCGAGCGGCTTGCGTTGGCAGGCGGAAGCGCCTGCCAACAGAACACGCAAAAAAGCGGCGTCCGGAGACGCCGCTCGAGTCTTTCAGACGAAAACGAATCGCACGAAAGACTATATCACGTCCACGCCCATGCTGCGGGCGGTGCCGGCCACACTGCGCATGGCGGCTTCGAGGTCAAAGCAGTTCAGGTCCGGCATCTTGATCTTGGCGATCTCTTCCACCTGCTTCTTGCTGATCTTGCCGACCTTGGTTTTGTGCGGCTCGGCCGAACCCTTGGCGAGGTTCACGGCGCGCTTGATCAGCACCGGGACGGGCGGCGTCTTGGTGATGAAGG
>CAZZHN010000021.1:0-36623 GCA_964654065.1 uncultured Solibacteraceae bacterium | reverse complement strand
CCTCCTCCTCCGGACTATATACGTCCGCTCCGCAATACGCCCAGCGGCGGACCATTCCATTAGCCAGGGAGATGGCGCGCGCTTCCGGCGAATCCGGTCCGAAGGCGTGGCCCACGTAATCGTTTGACGAGAAACTCACTGCGAGCAGGTCCGTGACACCGCGCTGGCCCAGCTTTTCGCCGGCCAGGGCGAGTTCGGCGAAGTCCTCCACCAGCTCGTTGCCGAACGGCGTGGCTTCCAGCGCGCTATACAGCTGGCCAGGCTGCGGCATCTGGCGGCCCATCCAGGTCGCGCCGGCATAACGGTCGGCGGGCCGCGTCGCGTTGGCTTGCTTCACCCAGAGCGGCGCGTCTTCGAAGTAATAGGTGCTGGAGACGAAACTGCCGCTCTGGTTGTCGAACCAGTACGCGGCGTCGGCCATGTGTCCGGCGGGCAGAATGGCGGCGCGATCCTTGAGTGAGATGCCGATCACGCGCGACTGGCTATTGTCCGCCATCTTCAGCTCGTCGCCCACCGTGTCCACCAGCAAACGCCGCGGGGAAGAGCCGGTTCCGCGTGATCCTCCGACCAGCGATGTGTGCGGATCGGAGACGCTGCTGACCTGCATCCCTTCCTCGCGGTCGTACCATTCGTTGGCAACCACGCCGCTGAGTGACGGCATGGCGCCGCTGAGAAAAATGCTGTGACCGACCGCGGTTACGGTGGGGAACTGCTGGTAGCGGGCGTTGGTGAACCGGGCGCCCCTGGTCAGCAGCAAGTCGAACCCGCCGTGGTAGTCCGCGCGATAGCGCGTCAGGTAGTCATAGCGGAACTGGTCGATCACAATCGCCAGCACCAGCTTCGGTCTCTTAGGAGCCGCGCTGAGAAGGCTGCTGGCGATCAGCAATAGGGCCAGAATGCGGTTCATGGTCAATTAGAGTATCACCGGGATATGTCAATTTGATTGACACATCCGGTGGTGCGCGGCTGTCAACCAGCTGGACATTCGCTCGAATGGGAACCACTAACCAATTGATTCTATTTGGATTATTCGAAGGAACTGTAAATGCTATCTAAACAGTGCAGATCGGAGGTCTCGAAACAATGGATCAAAATGAGCGGCAGGTAGACCGGCGAAAGAAGATGCGTTTCCCGATGGAGCGTGAGCTGCGCTACAAGGTTCTGGACGGGGAAAGGGTTGTCACGCATGGCATCGGCGTGACGCGCGATATTTCCAGCAACGGGGCGTCGTTCCGTCCCGCGGAACCCGTCAAACGCGGCGCGGTGGTCGAACTGTCGATCAGCTGGCCGGTTGCGCTGGGAGATGAGACGCCGGTGCGGTTAGTGATCTTTGGAAAGGTTGTGAGGAGCACGGGTGAATGGGCGGCGTGCGCCATTGACCAGTACGAATTCCGCACCCAATCGCGCGCGCGCCAGGCGGCTCCGGCCATGTCCGTTGTTGGTTCGAACCTGGCGCGATGGGCAGAGGCGTGCCGCAAGGGAGCGGTGCGGGCCACGGCCAACGCCTGAGACGAAGCTCTGGCACAGGAAAAGCGCTATTTTTCCGCGGTGGCGGCGGGCGCGGGTTTGGTCTCGGTCTTGGTTTCGGACTTGGACTCGGTTTTGGACTCCGGCTTGCCGGCAGTCTTATCGGCGTGTCCGTTCTTGGAATCGGGGGCAGAGATCTTGCCGCTGCCGTAATCGTTGACGTACCAGCCGGACCCCTTAAACTGGAGCGCGGGGGCCGACACCAGCCGTTCTACTTCACCGCCGCACTCCGGGTGCACGGTGAGGGCTTCGTCGGCAAACTTCTGAAGAATCTCGAAGTTCTTCCCGCACTTGTGACACGAATATTCGTAAAGCGGCATAAGCGAAGAAAGGAAACTTTCCTTAGCGACCTATCTGTATTATAACCCACGTGTACAGGGATGCTGACCGACGGGTAGCGTCTGACATTTCAGACACTACCGACCAACGCGGTCGGAACGGCAATTCTAATCGAACGATCGCGGCGCTCACGCGCGAAGTTACTGCCGCAACGAATCTTCCACCTTCAACTTACCCGGGAGGCCAGCCATGCGGAGTTGCTTGGCGCCGTTGGTCAGCACGATCAGCAGCTTGCCATCGTCCTGGGTGGCGCCGCGGCCGGTGTAGATGTCATCCTCGGTGCGCAAGCTGAGAGCGGTGAGTTTGAGTTGCGGAACGCCGCGAGCCCAGGCGAGGCTGTAGGTGCCGGTGGCGCGGCAGGGCGCGTCAGTGCCGAAGTCGAGAGCGGTGCCGGAGAAGGTCCCCGCGGAAGCCAGATTGGCCATCAACTGCGCCCCCAGGCCGGAAGTGACGATTGTGCCGTCTGCGTCCAGCTTGCCGGACTGCCAGGGCATGCTCTTTACCTGGCCGGTGAAGCGGTACGCAGGCATCGCGACGCCTAAATTCACCCCGAGATGCCCCTTGATCACGGCGTGGGCGAGCGTGGCCTCGAGATTTCCGAATTCCATCCGCGCGGCCTCCCATTCCAGGCGCGAGCGCACGCCATCCAGACGCGCGCCGGCCACCGCCAGATGTTCGATCTGAAGCGTGCCTTCCAGCTGGCGCGCCTTCAGCCAATCGGGCAGGCTGGCGCGGCCCAGGGCGCGATCGAGCAAGCTCGATCCGCGGCGCAGCGACAACAGGCATTCCGCTTCGACGAGGGCTGCATCCCATTCCGCGGCATGCAAATGCACGCGATTCGGGCGCGTGACCCCTGGGAGGTAGCTGTAGTCGCCGGTAAAGTCCAGCTTGCCGGCGCGGCCCCGCAACCGGTCTACGGTGACTCGTGCGCCGTCGATCTGAACGCGGGCGGACTCGATGAGCAGCGGATCGGTGAGGCCGTCGACCGGCATTTCAGCCTGGTCGACCTGCAGACTGCCGGTCCAGCCGGCTGTGGAGGCGTCCCAATGGAAGCGCAACTGGCCGCTCCAATCGCCGCTTCGCATCCGTTCCAACCAGGGAACGGCCGCCAAAGCGACCTGCGCGCGCAGTGAGGCGACTTTCATCCGCGCAGCGGAGATGGAGAGATCGAAAACGCCGTCGCTGAAGGCGTAATCGGCTTCGATTTGCGCCTCGTCCTGTGCCGCGGTATGCACCTCGGCCGGAGCCAGCCGTGCGTGGCCCTGCTCGAATACGATGCCGGCCTGTGGGATGGCGAGCGGAGGAGCCTGAGGAATGGTGACCACCGTGTCGTGCAGCGCCAGCTGGCCCTGAAGACGCCCGGCGCCGGAGTAACCGATGGCGCCGTCCACTGTGCCGTCCAGTTGCAGGTTGAGGGGGGCGTTCAACCCCATGTGGCGCGCCAGCTCCAGAAGCGGCCCCAGCGGGAAACGATTCCAGTGCAGGGACGCTGCCCAGCGCGGCTGCGAGAGGTAATTGCTGGCGTGCAGGCGCACCTCGAGCGGCAGCGCAGCGCCGTTGACGGAGCCCGATTCGATCTCCAACTCCTGGCTGGGCAAGTTCAGCTGGCCGCGGACCTCCAGCGGCCACCCCCGGCCGTAGGGCGGCATCAGGTCCCAGCGGTGGACGTCTTCAATGGTGAGCCGGCCGGCGATGCCGATCTGGTCGATTGGCCCGGCCAGGTGCAGCCGGGCGGAGATCCTGCCGTTGACCCCGCCGGCCTGGCCGCGCAGCATCGCCGTCATCTCGCCGAGCAGGGCACGATCGATTTCGAGATTGAGATCCACCCGTTCCGGCGCCAGATACCAGCGGCCCCGCAGGCGGAATTCGCCCAGCCCCTGAGCGGTTCGATCGCTGCGCGCCGGCTCGGCAGAACAATCGAGATCCCAACCGCCGCCCGCTGTCCCGGGGGGCGAAATATCCAGGTCGGTCTTGGTCAGGTAAAACACCGATTTCTCATCGCCGAACTTGAAGTGGATGCGGCTGTTGCGGACGTGGAGCGAGGGCGCGCGGCTCATCACGGAGCGATCTACCAGCGCGGCGAAATTCCAGCGGCCCCACTCCGAAGCCGGACCAGACTTCGCCAGGTTGATGCTGGCGCCATCCAGCTTGATGGAAGCGATCCGGAAACGGCCTCCTGCCAGTGACCAAAGACTGGGCCGCACGGTCATGGTGTCGATGTAAGCGATGGGTTCGAAGCCGATGGAGGGGTCTTCGTGGATCACGACGTCGTCCACCGAGAACCCGGGGCCGCTGAACAGGCTGAAGCGGACGCTGCCGCGGAATTCGACGCGGCGGCCCAGGGCGCGCTCCAGCGAGCCGCGCAGGCGCTCGCCGTACGATCCGGTGTTGATATAGGGCGCAGCGATGCCGATTGCCAGCACCACGGTGAGGGCAGCCCCGGCCAGCTTGAGTGCGGCTCCGGCGCTGACCTTCATCGCGCGGCCTCCAGCAAAGCACGGTATGCCGCCGGATCGTCGATGTCCGCCAGTACGCCCGCGTCATCCACATCGACAAATTCTGTTGCGCCGGCGTGGGCATGCACCACGTCGCGGGCAGCGCCGGACTCGGCAAGCGCAAGGAATTCGGCGATCAACTGGCGCGAAAACCAGATGGGATGTCCGTGGCGCCCCTGGCAGCGCGGCACGCGCAAGAGCGCTGGCTGGTTGCGAGGACCGCCGGGAGCCACCAGGGCGCCGATGGTTTCCCTCTTCACCGCCGGATGGTCCACCAGGGTGAAGAGGACGCCTTCCGCGTCCGGCGGCACGGCGCGCAGCCCGCATTGCATGGAGCTGGTCTGGCCGCTCTGCCAGCGTTGATTCTCGACGAACGTTGCGGTACGCCCGGTGGCGGCGCGGACCTGGCTCGCTGCCGACCCCAGGACCACGATGACGGGCGCACAGCGCGCCTGGAACAGACCGATCAAGGTATCCAGAAAGGACTCGTCCCGGTAGCGCAGGAGCGCCTTGGGCGTGCCCATGCGGCGCGATTCGCCGGCCGCCAGAATGAGCCCGGCGGTCACGGTGAGACGGCGGCGGGGGCGTTCCCGGCCAGCACCGAAAGCGAGAGCTCCCGCCAGTGCGAGGCCGCGTTGCGGCGCACGGCGATCATTTCCGCCACCACGGCGACGGCGATCTCCTCCGGCGAGATGGCGCCGATATCCAGGCCCATTGGGGCATGGACGCGTTCGAAGGCGGTGCGAGCCACGCCTTCCTTTTCCAGTTCCTTCACCACGTTGAGTACTTTGCGCTTGCTGCCTATCATGGCGATGTAGCGGGCCGGCGTCTCGACCGCCAGCTTCAGGACACGCATGTCATCGCGATGGCCGCGGGTGACGATGATCACGTAACTGGTCTCATGGATCGCCAGAGCCGGAAACACGGTTTCGTATTCGCCCGCGTGCACGGCCTCGGTTTCCGGAAAACGCTCGCGGTTGGCGAAGCTCTCGCGGTCGTCGATCACGACGGTGGCGAAGCCAGCCAAGGTTGCCACTTTCGACAAGCTCTTGGAGATATGTCCCGCACCGAAGATGAAGGCGTGCGGCACCGGCAGCACCGGTTCCACGAAGACCTTGAGCTGGCCGCCACAGATCAGGCCGTTGTCGTAGGCCGCCTGCTGGCCGAGATTGAACGTGAAATGCTTCGGCTTTTCCGTTTCCATCACTTCGCGCGCCGCGGTCCAGACCTCGGCTTCGACGCAACCACCGCCGATGGTGCCTACCATCGAGCCGTCTTCCCGCACCAGCAGCTTGGCGCTTTCGTAGCTGGGAATCGAGCCGTGGACCTCGACGATAGTCGCCAGCGCGCATTTCTGGCCCAGGGCGCGCAAGCGAACCAACTCCTCGTAAACATCCATTACGATGCGATTATAGCGTGCAGGGCGCGGGAAGGCGTGCGGGAGACGCGTGAGGGCGCGCGAGGGGGTTGGCTCAAACGACTTTCCAAGCCGACGCCTTGGGACGGTTGGCTAGCCGCCGGACGGGCGAGGCAGGAACAATGAAGAAAGGCAAGCCTGCAACCAGCCACAGATGAATACAGATCAACACAGATAAAGAAAGAATTCGCTATTGGTGTTCATCTGGCGTTCAATCAGGGGCTGGATTTCTTAGCCTTTTTTCAACCAGGCTCGGAAAGCTGCCAGGGCACCGGCGGCAAAGACCGCCGGCGCTACAGGATGGGTCGCCTCGCGCGAGTGATCGGTCTATTCCCAAAAACGGACATGTGGCGGGGCGCGAGCGGTAAGGCCAACTGAGCAGGCTTCGTGGTACGGCGCCAGGCGTGCAGAAAAGATGGCATTTAACGGTCTTCGCTGGAGGCGCGGCCTCCGGGTCAGGGGAGCGATACAACGGGGACAAATGGCACTCGGGTTGCACTCCTCGGCCATTATGCTGAAAGACCTGCGTCAGGCCGTGCGCGCATTGCGGCGAATTCCCAGCTTAACGGTGGTTTCGATACTGACGGTTGCCCTAGGTGTTGGCGCCGGGGTAAGCCTGTTCAGTGTGATCAAGGCGGTGCTGCTGAACCCGCTGCCGTACCCGGAGCCCGATCGGCTGGCGTGGGTCGCGGAATGGAACGATGACGGCTTCCCCAGGCAGGTGGCGTATCCGAACTTTCGCGACTGGAGCGAGCAAAACCGCACCTTCCGTTCTATGGCGGCCTTCGGCACCGATGTGGTCAACACCGGCGGCGACCTGCCGCAGCGCACCTTCGTCGGCGAAATAACGCCCGGTTTCTTCGAAACCCTCGGCGTTCAGCCGATGCTCGGCCGCACCCTTCTGCCGGAGGAACAGACCGCGGGAGCGCCGCTCCGCGCCGTGCTGGGCTACGGGCTGTGGCAGCGCGCCTATGGAGGAGACCGCAAAATCGTCGGCCGGCTGCTCCACTTGAGCGGCTTCCCGGTCACGGTCGCCGGCATCATGCCGCCGGGTTTCGCCTATCCGTCCAACGCGGAAATCTGGGTATCGGCGATCGCTTTGGGGAACGCGACACCGAGCCGCACGGCGCACAATTTCCGCGTCATCGGCCGCCTGCGCCCCGGCGTCACCATCGCCCAGGCGCAGGCTGACATCGGCGCCATTATGCACCGGCTCTACCAGTTGGAGCCCGGCCCGTTCATGAGCAAGAATGCTTCGGTGGTTTCGCTCGACGCGCACACCGTCGGCAAAGTGCGGCCGGCGCTGCTGGTGCTTTTCGGCGCGGTCGGCTTTTTGCTGTTGATCGTGTGCGTCAATGTGGCGAACCTGCTGCTGGTCAGAGTGACGGCGCGGGCGCGCGAACTGGCTGTGCGGCGGGCCCTGGGCGCCGGCCACGGGCGCCTTTTTCGCCAGATGTTGGCGGAGAGCCTGCTTCTCGCCTTGGCAGGCGGCGCCGCGGGACTGCTGCTGGCGCTGTGGTCGATGGACCTGCTGAAAGCTTTGTTGCCAGCCGAGGTGCCGCGCGCGGCGGACATACGCATCGATATGGGAGTCATGCTCTTTGCGCTGGCGATCGCGTCGGCTGCAGGTTTGCTCTTCGGGCTGCTGCCGGCCTGGCGCGCCGCGCGCCTGAATATGAATGAGGCCATCAAGGGAGGCTCCCGCAGCTATACGGCAGGACGGCATTCGCATCGCACGCAATCGGCACTGGTGGTTTCCGAGGTGTGCCTCTCACTGGTGCTGCTGGCGGGCGCGGGACTGCTGGTGAACAGCTTCCTTCGGCTACGGGCCGTCGATCCGGGCTTCCGTCCCGATCACGTGCTGAGAGCGACACTCTCTTTTGCGTCGACGGGTGACGACAAGGAACTGCCCCGCTTGCGGACGGAGTACGCCAGTCTGCTGGCCCGTGTGCGCGCCATTCCCGGCGCGCAGGCCGCCGGCACCACAGACAGCCCTCCGCCCGACGGCGCCAGCGACGGATCCTTCAAGGTGGAGGGCCGCACGCTCCCGGGCGATGCCGACGCCAATTATGTCGTGATCAGCTCCGGCTACCTGCGCGCGATGGGCATTCCCATCTTGAGCGGGCGCGATTTCACCGACGGCGACACCACGTCGAGCGGCGGAGTGGCGATTATCAGCTCGGAAATGGAGCGCCTCTACTGGCCCCGCCGAAACCCGCTGGGCGACCGGATTCAGTTCGGCAGCATGTATGAGAAAAACGCGCCCTGGTTGACCATCGTGGGCGTGGCGGGAGACACTCGCACGGATGGCCTGACGGAGAAAATCATTCCGCAGACATACGTCTGCTATACGCAGGCCAACCGCCTGCTACTCCCCGCCCTAATGATCCGAACGCCGCTCAATCCGGCCAGCCTGGCTGGCGCGGTGCGCCGGGAGGTAGCGGCGGTAGACCACGAAATCGCCGTCGAGTTCAGAACGATGGACGCCGTCATGGCCGAATCCCTGGCGCGGCAGCGCTTCCAGATGCAAGTACTGGGCGGGTTCGCGGCACTGGCGCTGGTGCTGGCGGCGGTGGGACTGTATGGCGTGCTTTCGTACCTGGTGGCGGCGGGCCGCGGGGAGATCGGCATTCGAATGGCCCTTGGAGCGCAGCCGGCGAGCGTCTTCGGGATGATCACCGGGCGTGCGCTGCGGCTGGCAGCGATCGGGGCCGGGGCCGGACTGGTGGGATGCCTCGCGATGCGCCCGATCGTCGCTTCGCTATTATTCGGCGTAGGTGCCAGCGACCCCGTCACGCTAGTCGGCGCGACCGCGGCGCTGCTGGTGGTGGCGCTGGCTGCCAGCGCGTTCCCCGCCCTGCGCGCGATGCGCACCGACCCGATGGCGGCGCTGCGAGAAGAATAGGGGCCGCGAGGGGGACGAGCGCAGGAGCGGGACGAGGGCATGTCATTGCCCGGCAAGGGTAAACGACGGCCGGGAGCTTCGTGCGAATAGCGGGACGAGGGCGTCCCGCGCAGACCAGGGGTCTGCCCCTCGGCGTTTAGAACACGCGGTAGACTTTGCCGGTTTCGAGGCCTTCCACGCTGCGGCCATAGGCAAGCGCGGCGCGGGCGGCCGGGACGGGCTCGAAGCCCCGGAAGAACGGGGCGTAGTGGGGCATGGATTCCAACAGGACTCCGGGGCTGACGGCATTGATGCGAAGGCCGCGGGGAAGCTCGATGGCGGCGGCGCGCACAAATGCCTCGATGGCTCCGTTGACCATGCTGGCGGACGACCCGGCGGCGATGGGCGAATCGGTGAGCACGCCGGATATCAGGGTGATGGAGCCGCGGTCGGCCAGATGCTGTCGCGCTTCGAGGGCAAGGTTGACCTGACCCATCAGCTTGTCGTGGATTCCGGCGCCGTACACCGAGGAGGCGAGCGGCGCCGCCGTGATCGCCTCGAGCGGCTCAAAGCGCACACTGCCGGCCGCGCAGACGACCGCATCGACGGTACCCAGGCTGGCGAAGGCGGCGCGGATGTTATCGGCGTCCGTGATGTCGATCCGCACGTCGCCCGAATTCCGGCCGCCGCTGACGATTTCGTGCCGAGGCGCCAGTTCCGCGGCTACTGCCCGGCCCAAGACGCCGCTGGCTCCCACTAAGAAGATGCGCATCGTACCTCCGTATTCCAGGATAGCGTGGGTGCGGGGATTGGCATTCGGGGCGGGCAAGGTGCTGCGGCGTCTATGGGGCAAAAGGCGGACGGGGGCGGACCGAGGACAGGGCAAAGCGGGGACAGGCACGAAGTTTCGCAAAACTACTGCGAAATTCGCGCCAGTCCCCGTTTTGCGGTTAGTCTCCGGTTTGCGGCTAGAATCTAAGGGTATCGGACTCACGGCGATCATCTCGGTTGTAGCTGTGGTTGCGCTGCTGTTGCTGTGGGCGGCAGTGGCACGGCGCGGTTGAACTTGCGGGGAAACGGAGACCTGCTGCATCTCGCACAAATCCAGTACGCGTTGACCAACGTCCTGCTGCTCTGGATGCTGACGGCGCCGCACGAGTTTGCGCACGCCTGGGTGGCGACCCGGTTGGGCGACGACACGCCGCGTAACGACGGGCGCGTTACGCTGAATCCGCTGGCGCACGTGGATTGGATCGGCACCGCGCTGCTGCCATTTGTCACTTCGCTTATGGGCGGCGGGTTCCTGGGCTGGGGGCGGCCGGTTTCGACGAATCCGGCGAAGCTGCGCGGTGGCCTGAATGGCCTGCCGGTGGTGGCGCTGGCTGGACCGGCCAGCAACATCGTGATGGCGGTGCTACTGGCCGCAGCCGCCCTGGCTGTCTCGCGGTTCGCGCCCGGCCTGTCCGCGTTCGCGGAGCGCGGCGTGCTGTTGAGCCTCTACCTGGCGCTGTTCAATCTGTTGCCGGTACCGCCGCTGGATGGCTCGAAGCTGCTGCTGGCGGCGCGGATCCCGATGGTTATTTACCGCGAGCTGGCGCGGGCCGGTTTCCTGGCGTTGATCGTGCTGATGGCGGCGACGCCGCTGGGAAGCTATTTAGGGCTGTGGTCGACGGAAGCGGCGCAGGCGATTTTCCGGGCGCTGGGCGCGGGCGTGTAGCGGCGCAAATCGGTCTGCGCGAACTCGTTTCGGTGATGACGGCGCCAACCGCTCCCTCACGGCCGCGGCTCAGACAAGTTTGCGAGATGGCGGTAGACCAAGGACACCGGCAGGCCCATGACATTGAAATAGCAGCCTTCGATGCGAGAGACGAACTTCGAGGCCAGGCCCTGGATGGCATAGGCGCCAGCCTTATCGGCGGGTTCACCGCTGGCGACGTACTCGTCGATTTCCGCAACACTGAGCGGCTGAAACCACACCGCGGTGGAGGCGCAATCGCGGATGAGCGTTTCGCCTTTGCGAAGGCAGATGCCGGTGAGCACGTCGTGGCGCCTGCCGGAAAGCAGGGACAACATGCGGCGGGCGTCGGGGGCATCGGCGGGCTTGGCGAGCAGAGCGCCGTCGACGGTCACGGTGGTGTCGGCAGCCAGCACCGTTTCCTGAGGGCCGGCCGGTGCGGCCAGCGCTTTGGCCAGCGCCAGGCGTTCGACATAAGCGCGCGGGTCTTCGCCGGGTAGCGGCGTTTCATCCACCTCGACCGGCCGCACCGTGAACGGGATGCCGGCCTGGCGCAGAATCTCACTGCGGCGCGGCGACTGCGAGGCGAGAATGAGCATAGTCGGATGCCAGGCGCGGTGACATCCGGCGCCCAGGACCATTACTATAGCGTGAGAGGGAGCGCGAGGATGAACAGACGCAGTATGCTGGCAGGGATGGTCGCCGCTGGTTTCGACCTGGAGGCGCAGACGACTTCTTCAACCGCAGAATCGGTTTACATTCCCAAGGTCCAGCAGGTTGAGGACCGGAAGCTGATGCACGACTTCATGGACGAGTTCGCCTTCGTCGACCTGATCACCACGGAGCCCACGCTTCGCATCACACACATTCCGAGCGTGCTGGACCGCACGGCCGGCAAAGATGGTCTGATCTACGGCCATATCTCGCGGCAAAACGCGCAGACCGAGGCCATCATGGCCGGGCGGAGAGCGGTAATTGTTTTCCACGGGCCGCATTCCTACATCTCGCCCACCTGGTACTCGAAGGCGGAGGTTGTTCCGACGTGGAATTTTGCGGTGGTGCACGCGTCCGGGAAACTGAAAGCTGTGACCGACGAAGAGGCGATGCGCAGCCTGCTCAGCAAGCTGATCCGCAAGTTCGAGGGGGCGGATTCACCGTACGATCTGGCCAAGCTGCCGCGCAGCTACACCTCCGGTCTGATCGGCGGCATTCTCGGCTTCGAGCTGGAGATCGACATGTTAGAGGGCAAATTCAAACTGGGGCAGGAACGGAGCGACGCCGATAAAGAGGGCATCCTGAAACATCTCCAGGCGGAGAAGCCGGAGCGGTCCATCTATGATCTCACGGCAAGCTACTATGCACGGCCGAAAGGCCAGTAGGCGGCGCGCGCGGGTCCACTACAATAGCGTTAGGGTCCGTCATGGAGTAGAGATTCAGCACCGGCAACCGCTCCCTGCGGGGTGCCCTCTGGGCCCGGCTCTGACGCGTCACACGCATGCCAACACAAACACAAATGGCCCGGCCGGGGTTGCTCCGCCAGCTTGGGTTCTTCAGCGCCACGGCGCTGGTGATCTCCAACATGGTGGGAACCGGCATTTTCGCCACCACCGGTTTCATGGCGGGCGACCTGGGGAGCGCGGGACTGATCATCGGCTGCTGGACGGCCGGTGCGCTGTTTGCTTTTGCGGGAGCGCTCAGCTACTCGGAGTTGGGCGTGAACTTTCCCAGTTCGGGCGGCGAGTACGTTTATCTGACGCACGCGTTTGGGCCGGAGTGGGGATTCATGACCGGCTGGGTTTCCTTCTTCGCCGGTTTTTCGGCGCCGATTGCGGTGACGGCACTGGCGTTCACCGAGTACCTGAGCCATTTTTTCCCGGCGCTCTCGCAGGCCAACACGCCGATCGTGCTGGGCTCGGGAATCCTTTCGCTGCACCTGGGACCGGCACAGGCCGTGGCGTGCGGGCTGATCGCGGTGCTCACCATTCTCAACTGCCTGGGGGTGGGGCTCACCGCCAAGGTGCAGAATTCGCTGACCACCACCAAACTGTGCGTGATTGTTGCCTTCGTCGTGCTGGGGCTTTCGGTTGGAACGGGCAGCTGGAGCCATTTTTCGCAGCCCGCGGTGCGGACGTCGGCCGCCTCGCTGCCGGCTCAGTTCGCCATCAGCCTGCTCTGGGTGATGTTCGGATACAGCGGCTGGAATGCGGCCACGTACGTGGCTGAAGAAGTGCGGCGGCCGGAGCGCACACTGCCTTCGGCGCTGGCGGCCGGAAGCGCGCTGGTGGCGGTGCTGTACCTGGGGTTGAACGTGGTTTACATCTATTCCACGCCGCTGGAGCGGATGAAGGGCGTGATCAAAGTGGGTGCGCTTTCTGCCTCGAACCTGTTTGGAACGGGCATCGCGGGGCTGTTTTCGGCGCTCATGGCGCTCTCCATTGTCGCCACCGTTAACGCCGAGCTGACTATTGGTCCGCGCGTGTATTACGCGATGGCCAAGAACCACGCGTTCTTTCCGGCAGCCGGCAAGGTGCATGCGCGGTATCACACGCCGGTGTTCGCGATTCTGAGCCAGTGCCTGTGCGCGATGCTGATGACGCTAACCTCGTTTCGCGACCTGCTGACCTACATCGGCATGAGCCTGACCATTTTCACGGTGCTTTCGGTGGCCTCGCTGATGGTTTTCCGGCGAACGCGGCCGGGCTGGCAACGGCTGCGTGCGATCGACTTCGCTTACCCGCTGCTGCCGGTTTCGTATATTCTGGTAGGCGCCGCCATGGTGCTCTTCGGCTTCAAGGAAGCGACGGTCGCGTCGCTCACTGCGTTCGCCACCGTGGGCGCGGGTGCGCTGGTGTATCACTTCAGCATCCGGCCGCGGCCGCGAGAATGAGCGCAGCCGACGTAATTACCACCGAGCGGCCGACGCGGGTTCGCTATTGGGTGATCGTTTTCGCGGTGACGCTGGCGATCATCACTTATATAGACCGCGTTTCCATTTCCTACGCGGCGCTGTTCATCCGCCACGATCTGCATCTTTCCCAGCCCGAAATGGGCTGGGCCTTCGGAGCCTTCGGGCTGGCGTACTCGCTGTTCGAAATGCCGGGGGGATATCTCGGCGACCGGATCGGCCCACGGAAGGTGCTGCTGCGTATCGTGCTGTGGTGGTCGTTCTTTACGGCTGCCACGGGACGCGCCTGGAACCTGGCCTCAATCACGACCTCGCAATTCCTGTTCGGCGCCGGCGAGGCGGGCTGCTTTCCCAACCTGACGAAGGCATTCACCACCTGGCTGCCGGCCCGCGAAAAGGTGCGCGCTCAAGGCATTATGTGGCTGAGCGCGCGCTGGGGCGGCGCCTTCCCGCCGCCGCTGGGAGCGATGGTGATGGGGTTCGTGGGCTGGCGCAACGCTTTTGCGCTGTTCGGGCTGCTCGGCGTGGGTTGGGCGGTGCTGTTCTACCGCTGGTATCGCAACGATCCGAGGGAGAACCCGCGGTTGAATGACGCGGAGCGCCGCCTGCTAGGCCAGAGCGCGACGCTCGCCACCGGCCACGGCGACGTTCCCTGGGGCAGGCTGGTGCGTTCCCGCCAGGTGTGGATGCTTTGCTGGCAGTATTTTTCGCTTTGCTACGGATGGTATTTCTACATCACCTGGCTTCCCACGTATCTGCGCGAGGCGCGGCATCTGCAGACCTCTTCCACGGCGTGGTTCGGGATTCTGCCGTTGTTCTTTGGCGGGCTGGGCAACCCGGCGTGCGTGGCGGCGCTGGGCTGGCTGCGGCGACGCAACGTGAGCGTGACCTCGTCCCGCCGCATCATGGCGAGCCTTGGGTTTGTAGGCGCGGCTTCGTTCCTGGTGTTCTCCACCACGCGAACCGCCGCGTTGCCGGCGATGCTGGCGATCGCGATGGCGAGTTTCTGCAACGACCTGGTGATGCCCTGCGCGTGGGGCGCGGCGATGGATGTGGGCGGCAAGTTCGCCGGAACGCTATCGGGCGCGATGAACATGTGGGGCAACTTCGCAGGATTCGTGGCGCCGGTCGCGATCGGCCACCTGCTGGAGTGGACGCACAGCAATTGGAACCTGACGTTTTACGTTTCGGCCGGCGTATACCTGACTGGGGTCGTCTTCTGGATGCTGCTGGACCCGGTGACGCCGCTAGAGAAGTAGCAGCGGGCCGGCGATCGAAAGAAAGAAAAAGCCGGGACGACTCCCGGCTCAGCAGGCTGGACAGGCTGCGCCACGCTTTCCTGCCGGCTTTCTCACACCCCTTGACGGTCTACAATTGAATGGAGTATTGTAGATAGTCATCCTATGGGGAAACCGAGTGACCTGGTGCAAGGGACGCTGGACCTGCTGATCCTGAGGACCCTGGCTCTGGAGCCGAAACACGGCTGGGCAATCGCCAAGCGCATTCAGCAGATATCGAGCGAAGTCTTGCAGGTCCAGCAGGGATCGCTGTATCCGGCGTTGCATCGGCTGGAACAGCGGAAGTGGATCAGCGCCCATTGGGCGGAAACCGAGACCGGCCGCAGAGCGAAATTCTATTCGCTGACCAAAACCGGCCGCGCGCAGTTGAAAGAAGAATTGGCCAACTGGAGCCGGCTCTCGGCCGCTATCGATGCCGTGATCGAAAACGGGTAACGGCTACCTATGAGCTTCGGTTTAAAAATCCGGTCCTTGTTGCGGCGCGGACGCGTCGAGCACGAGCTCGATGATGAGGTGCAGTTCCACTTCGAGCAGCAGGTAGCGGAGAATCTCGCGGCCGGGATGCCCCGGCGGGCCGCGGAGCAGGCAGCGCTGCGCACGATCGGCAGCCTCGCCTACACGAAAGAGGAGTGCCGCGATGCGCGCGGTCTCCGCTAGCTGGACGACGCCGCACAGGATCTGCGCTACGCCCTCCGCGCCTTCCGCCGTTCGCCCGGGTTTGTGCTGGCGGCGATCCTGACGCTGGCCATCGGGATCGGCGCCAACACCACAGTGTTTAGCATCGCTGACGCGGTTCTGCTCAAAATGCTGCCGGTGCGGGAGCCGCAACGCCTATTCCAGATCCAGCAGCCGATGGCCCTGACGGGCCAGCACTTTGACCGATTCTCGTTTCCCGATTACCGTGACATGCAACGAGCCGCAAGCGAGGTTGCCGACCTGGCGACGGAGAGGGAATCCTTCGACAGCCAGGTTCGCATAGGCGACGCTCCGGAAAAGGTCCGCCGGTCCCCTGTGTCCGGCAACTATTTCGCGCTGCTGGGCGTGCAGGCGGTGGTGGGCCGCACGTTCGCGCCCTCGATCGACGACGAAATCGGGCGCCACCCCGAGGCGGTCATCAGCTATGGGTTCTGGAAGCGGCGATTCGGACTTGACCGGCAGGTGATCGGCCGCACGATCCGCATCGGCGCGACGCCGTTTCAGATCATCGGCGTAACCGAGCCGGGATTCTTCGGTTTGGAGGTCGGGTCGATGACCGACGTGTGGACGCCGGTGATCATGGACCCCGAACGCTGGCTGCGCTTTCGCGGGCGCACTTTTGTGCGCATCATCGGACGGCTGAAGACGGGCGTGACGATGGAGGGGGCATTGGCGCCGCTGCAGGTCTGGTACCACCGAAGCCAGATGGAAGGGCTGAGCACGGGGTCTCCCGACCTGCCACCTGCCTATTTCGACAAAGTAGCGAAGCTCAAGCTGAAGATGGTTCCGGCGGCCAAGGGCATCTCTCCGCTGCGGACGCAATACGGCGAGCCGATCGAGATCGTTTTCGCAGTGATGGGCCTGGTCCTACTGCTGGCCTGCGCCAACGTGGCGAACTTACTGCTGGCGCGTGCCAGCGCGCGGCAACGGGAGATGGCGGTACGCGTTTCGCTCGGCGCGGGCCGGCTGCGGCTGGTTCGGCAACTCCTGACGGAGGGCCTTGTTCTGGCCGGCGCCGCCGCCGCACTCGGCCTGCTGGCGGCGCGCTGGTCGGTTCCCGTGCTGATCGCGATGCTGGCGCCCTCCGACGACCCAGTGCAGCTGGCGGCGGGGGTGGACGGGCGGGTACTCGCGTTCACGATTGCGGTTTCGCTGCTCACCGCCGTCGTCTTCAGCCTCTCGCCAGCCTTGCGCGCCTCGAAGGTGGATGTTCATTCGGCGCTCAAGAGCGGGACGCGCCTCTCGCGCGCAGTTCCCGCGCTGCAAGGCAGGCTGCTGCTGGCGATGCAGATGGCTGTCTCCCTGGTGCTGCTGGTGACGTCGGTCCTGTTCGTGCGCACGCTGCTGAACCTGCGGGCGTTCGACCCCGGTTTCGACCGGCACCATGTGATTCTGGCCGGGATCACCTATAACGGCCCTGAATCGGAAGGCGGCCCGCGTCTGGATCTCGCCTGGCAAGAGCTGACGCGCCGCGCCGCGGCGATTCCCGGAGTAGAATCAGCGAGCACCGCCAATGGCGGACCGTTTGTGGGAGCGTCGGCCATGCTGCCGGTGCGGGTTGAAGGCGCCAGCGGGCACGCCGACGTGAATCCGAATTATGTTGTGCCGGTTTCGGCCAACTCGTTCCGCACACTGGGCGCCAGGCTGGTGGCGGGCCGCGATTTTGAGGCGCGCGATTTTGCGGCCGGCGCGCCATGGGTCGCCATCCTCAATGAGACTGCGGCGCACCGCCGCTTCGGGAATCAAAACCCGCTGGGCCGCCGGATCAGCGACTTCGAGTCCAATCCGCCGCGGTGGGCGGAAGTGGTCGGGGTGGCGCCGGACATGCAACTGGAGAGCCTGCGCAGCGCGCCGCTGCCGATGATCTACTTTCCGTTCCCGCAGACTGCGTTCAGCGCGGTGGGCGGCACGCCGCACATCATGACTCTCTGGCTGCACGTCCGCGGGGATACTGGTTCTCTGGGAAAGGCTCTTCGCGGCGCGGTGGCCGCCGCCGATCCAGGATTCGTTCTCGGCGACATCCTCAGCGAGGACAAACTGGTAGACGATACCTTGATTCGCGAGCGCCTACTGGCCACGATGGGAAGTTTTTTCGGAGGCATCGCGCTGCTGCTGGCCGGCATCGGTTTATACGGAACCATGAGCTACGCGGTCTCGCGACGGAGGCAGGAGCTCGGTATTCGTGTCGCCCTGGGGGCGACCAGGAGCACGGTTTTGGGGATGGTGCTGCGGGAAGCGCTCATCACCGTGACGGCTGGAGGCTTGGTTGGGCTGGCAGTTGCGTTGTTCGTAGCCCGGCTGCTGGCGGGCCTGCTATTCGGACTCAAAGCGCAGGATCCAGCGACGATTCTGCTCTCGGCGGCACTGCTGACGGCAACGGCGCTGGCGGCAGCCGCCATCCCTGCGTTGCGGGCGTGCCGGACGGATCCGATTGAAGCGCTGCGCAACGAATAAGCGCGCCTTGGAGGTGCGATCTTCCGGGTACGCTGTCATCCGGAACCAATCCGCTCTTTGATCGAGTAAACTGGGCTGAACCGCTTTTATGCCACTGTCTGTTGGCGATAAACTCGGCCCGTACGAGATCCTTTCGCCTATCGGGGCCGGCGGCATGGGCGAGGTTTACCGAGCGCGCGACCCGCGTTTGAATCGCGATGTGGCGATCAAAGTCTCCGCTGCTCAGTTCAGTGAGCGGTTTGAGCGCGAGGCGCAGGCCATTGCCGCACTGAATCACGCCCACATTTGCCAGGTTTACGACGTAGGCCCAAATTATCTGGTCATGGAGTTCATCGAAGGAACTCCTCTCGATGGTCCTCTCACAGTCGATCGGGCGCTGCGCTACGCGGTTCAGATCTGCGATGCGCTCGACGCAGCGCACAAGAAAAACATCACGCATCGCGACCTGAAACCCGCCAACATTCTGGTCACCGCCTCGGGCGTGAAACTGTTGGACTTTGGACTCGCTAAGGTCGTTTCGGGAAAGGTCCCCGATGGTTCCACCCAAACCGCGGCCCTCACCGAAGCAGGCGCGGTCATGGGCACCGCGGCATACATGTCACCCGAACAGGCCAAAGGCGAGGAGGTAGATGCGCGTTCCGACATCTTTTCCTTCGGCTCCGTCCTGTATGAAATGCTAAGCGGCCTCCGGGCGTTCTCGCGGAGTTCAGCCGTCGAAACGATGGCTGCGATTCTGCGCGACCAGCCCGCGGCGCTCAGTCCTCAAACAGGTGTCACGCCGAGCATTTCGGCCATCATTACTCGCTGCTTGCATAAGTCGCCGCCAGACCGGTTCCAGACAATGAACGAGGTGCGCCTAGCGCTGGAAAGCGCCGCCATCGCGAAGTCCGCGGACGAGCAGCCTTCCACAGCGGTCTTCCCCATACGGATCAGCTTGTTCGGCAACCTACGGATTAGTTTGGCCGGACGCCCGGTCGCGACTCTTAACACGAACCGCCTCCAGTCCCTGATCGCATATCTGGTACTTCACGGCGATGTGCCGCAGCCGCGCGAGCGGCTAGCCTTCATGCTCTGGCCGGCCTCCAGCGAATCGCAGGCTCGGACGAACCTGCGGCAGCTGCTCCACAATTTGAAACGAGCATTGCCCGCCGAATGCAATTTATTGGTGACCGATCATTTCGCGGTTCGATGGCGGCAGGATCTTCCCTGTAAAATCGACGCCATTGATTTCCAGGGCGCCATTGCCGCAGCCGACTCAGCGCGAGTGGAGAAAGATCGCGCGGGGGAGATAGCTTCCCTCACGGCCGCGGCGCAAATCTATGAAGACGACCTTCTGCCGGCTCTCTATGACGACTGGCTCACGCCGCTGCGCGAAGAATACCGGCGACGGCTCGTCGAGGTATTGCACCGTCTCGCAAGACTCTTCGACGAGCAAAAGGAATACGCGTCGGCAATCCCATGCGCCGAGCGCCTGGTTGCACTGGATTCTTTGGGCGAAGCGCACCATCAATTGCTGATCCGGCTGCATGCGGCGAATCACGACCGCGCCAGTGCATTGCGCGCTTATCACCAGTGCAAACGGGTGTTGCGGCGTGAATTAGGCGTGGATCCGGGCGCCGCAACGCAAGAATTGTTTGAACGCATTCTGAAAACAGAGCAGGCATCCGAATCGCCGGTGTCGCCCGTAGCGAAGCCGGCCGGCCAACTGCAGAAAGTGCGGGCGCTTGTGGGCCGCACGAAAGAATGGCGCGAGTTGGTGTCGGCATGGCAATGGGCTGTGGAGGATGGTCCGCGAGTGGCCGTAATTTCCGGTGAACCAGGGATTGGCAAGACGAGGCTCGCCGACGAATTATTTCAATCGTGCGTTCGGCAAGGGCACGCAACCGCCCGCGGACGCTGTTACGCGGGACAGGGGCAGGTGGCTTACGCGCCTGTCGCAGAGTGGCTCCGATCCGATGTTGTTCGTGCGGGCTGGACGAGTATCGCGCCGCCGCAACAGGCGGAGCTGGCACGGCTGGTACCGGAAATAGGTGACCAGGCTGGACAACCCAGGCCGCTGGCGGAGAGCTGGCAGCGTCTTCAGTTCTACGAATCCCTGGACGCTGCTTTCGGAAGGATCCGGAAGCCGGCCCTGCTGCTTCTCGATGACATGCAATGGTGCGATCCCGACTCGTTCGAGTGGCTCAATGCCCTGTTGACCTCTCCTGCTGCGACGGGTGTCCTCCTGCTTGGTACAGTGCGGACCGAAGAAATCGGCCGCGATCATCCGTTTGCCCGGTTCGCGGCAGGGCTGCGGCAATCGGGGATGATACTGGAGATACCTCTGAGGCCTTTGGACGCCCAGGAGACGGCCGAACTCGTCCGTCTTGAATCCGCGAAACCGGTGGAAAGCGGGAACGTGGCGGAGATCGTTCGGTCTACCGGGGGCAATCCCCTGTTTGTGGTAGAGAGTGTACGCGCGGGATTGCGGAGCACCCGGGTTCATGCCGTGATCGCCGCGCGCCTGGCACAGCTTTCAGCCGCTGCTTACGAACTGGCTGGCCTGGCGAGCGCCATCGGGAGGCCGTTTTCCGTCGAGTTACTGGAGAAGGCGACCGACTGGGACGAAGCCAGTGTTGCGCAGGCGCTCGAAGAATTGTGGCAGCGGCGCATTATCGAAAGCCGGGGAGCCTCGGAGTACGATTTCACGCACGACCGCCTGCGTGAAGTGGCCTATTCGGAGCTGAGCCTGGTGCGTCAACGATATTGGCACCGGCGGGTGGCCCGTTCACTGGCCGAAGTGCACGAAGCCGATATCGAAAGTTGGAACGGGCAGATTGCCTCGCATTTCGAACAGACAGGAATGGCGGAAGAGGCGATCGAGCGCTACAGCCGGGCGGCCGCGCATGCGCGGCAGAGGTATGCGGATACGGAGGCGGCGGACCTCCTGCGGCGAGCCTTGGCCCTGTGCCGGGGATTCCCGGAATCGGACCAGAGGCTCAAACAGGAACTGGATCTGCTGATCACATTGGGTCCGGCGCTAGTGACGACGGAGGGCTACTCGTCGGCGGAAGTAGGAGAGACCTACGAGAGAGCGCTGGAGCTTTCGAGGCGGCTGGGCGGCCGCAACCTCTCGGTGATTCTGAGCGGAGTCTGGGTATTTCGCACTGTGCGGGGCGATCTCAAAAAAGCGAGGGACTTCGGCCTCGAGTTTCTGAGACTGGCGGAGCGGGAGCCAACTCCGGGGCTTATGCTGGCGGGAAACTTCATCTTGGGGTGCAGCCTGTTTCATTTGGGCCAAATGGAAGCGTCGCTCGAGCACATAGCGGCGGCCATCCGCGCGCACAGCGATCCCTCGGAATCGGTGCTGGCTTTGTTCGCGGGGCCGGATATCGGCGTCTTTTGCCGCTCCTACCTCGCCCATTTGGCATGGCACCGGGAAGACGGAAATCAGGCCGATTCTCACGCCGCTGCAGCAATCGCGACGGCCGTCGAGATGAGCCACCCATTCAGCCAGGCAATCGCGCTCAACTATGCCGCCATGCTACACGTGTTCCGGGGCGATAGCGGCGCGGCCCTCGCGCGCGGGCGGGAAGCCGTGGACCTGTGCGGCCGCCATGGCTTCGCGTATTATCTCGCCATGGCGAATGTCCTGGCAGGCTGGGCGGCCGCAGCCGAGGGCGAGGCGGCCGGCGGTCTGGCGCAACTTCGCGAGGGCCTGGATGGGATGCGCCGTCTGGGTGCTGAACTCCGTCTACCGTACTATTTCACACTCCTGGCGGAAACGCTGGGACGCGCCGGTCTGGTGGGTGAGGCTCTGGCCAGCCTCTCCACTGGCTTTGCCTTCGCGGGCAAGAACAGCGAGGAATGGGCGGTCGCGGAGTTGCATCGGGTGCAGGGGGACCTGCTGGCTGCCGAAGGAAAGCACGAGGCGGCGCGCGCCAGTTTCCGGAGAGGCGTGGAGGCAGCGCGGCGGTCGGGCTCCCTGGCGTTGGAGCGAAAATTGTCGGTTCTTGCGAACAGAACGGCCGCGACCGCCTCTTCAGAACGCTCTTAGAACGCCGCCTCGGGCAAAGTGAGCCTAGAGGAGAACAGCAATGTCGTTACAACAAGCGATAACCGAATTTCGCGGCCAGTTCCGCGGCGCCTTGATCGAGCCGGAAGATGCGGGGTACGAGGAGGCGCGGAAAGTCTATAACGGGATGATCGATCGCAGGCCGAGGCTGATCGCAAAATGCACCGATGCCGCCGACGTCATAGCCGCAGTGCGGATGGCGAAGACCAATGGTTTGTTGGTGTCGATCCGGGGTGGCGGGCACAACGCGGCCGGTCTGGGTGTCTGTGATGACGGCATGGTGATCGACCTGGCACCGATCCGCTACGTCAGGGTCGATCCCTCATCGCGCACGGTGCAGGTGGGCGCGGGCTGCAGGTGGAGCGACGTGGACCATGCCACACACGCATTCGGCCTGGCCGTGCCGTCGGGCATCGTCTCAAGCACTGGGGTTGCCGGGCTGACGTTGGGTGGAGGGATGGGACACCTGAGCCGGAAGTATGGGCTTACGGTCGACAACCTGCTCTCGGTGGATATGGTGCTGGCTGACGGCAGCTTCGTGGTGGCCAACGCCGAGGAGAATACCGACTTGTTCTGGGCGGTTCGTGGGGGCGGCGGAAACGTCGGCATTGTGACCTCGTTCCTTTTTGAAGCGCACCCGGTTGGTACCGTTTGCGCTGGCCCGATGCTGTGGAATATGGAAGACGCCGCGGACGTGATGAAGTGGTACCGGGAGTTCATCACGCAGGCGCCGGAAGAAATGAATGGCTTCTTCGCGATGATGACCGTGCCGCCGGGACCGCCCTTCCCAGAGGAGTTACACCTGCGAAAGATGTGCGGGATCGTGTGGTGCTATCAGGGTTCGATGGAGCAGGCAAATACGATTCTGGAATCGATCCGCAGCTACCGTCCGCCGGCTTTCGAATTCTTCGCGCCAATGCCGTTTCCCATGTTGCAGGGGCTGTTCGACGGTATCTACCCACCCGGTCTGCAATGGTATTGGAAGGCCGACTTCTTCAAAGAACTCAGCGACGCCGCGATCGCCAAGCATATCGAATACGCGCGGCTCCTGCCGAGCTGGCAGTCGACCATGCACCTGTATCCGGTGAACGGAAAAGTGAATCGGGTAGGCGAAAGCGAGACAGCGTTCAGCTATCGCGACGCCGTTTGGAGCGGGGTGATTGTGGGTGTAGACTCCGATCCGGCGAACTCCGAAAAAATCACCGGTTGGGCCAAGAGTTATTACGAAGCCCTGCATCCATTCGGTGCCGGCGGAGCATACTTGAACTTCATGATGGAAGAAGGCGATGAACGGATTCGGGCGACGTACCGTGCGAACTATGCTCGGCTGGCAGCGATCAAAGCAGCGTACGATCCCGGAAACTTCTTCCAAGTGAATCAGAACATTCGGCCGGCCGCATGACGTGAATCCATCACCGGCGAGGCGGCAGCCTCCAACACAGGAGTCTCTGCCCCTGGAATGAAGGCCGGGGCGAATCTCGGCTCAGCAGGCGGAACAGCTCCCACAGCTCCAGAGAACAGCCGCGGCTATCGCACCTTGCGCAGGACCACCGAGGAGGCCTTGCTGCCGACTGGCGACGTTGCAGGCTGACAGCCTGCGCCACGGCTACTCGTAGCGCAGGGCGGTCAGCGGATCAACCTTCGCGGCGCGGCGGGCGGGGATCCAGCCCGAGATCAGGGCAACGGCAATCAGGACGCCGAGGGCAACCGCCAGGGTAAGCGGGTCAGCCGCTTTGAGTCCGAACAGTTTGCTCTGCACCAGCTTTGCGCAGGCCAGGCTGGCGGGAAGGCCGATGAGCAGGCCGATGGCGATGAGCACCACGGTTTCGCGCAGAACCATGCGGACCACGCTGCCGCTCTGCGCGCCGAGCGCCATGCGGATGCCGATTTCATTCGTCCGCCGCGCGACGCCGTAAGACAGCACGCCGTACAGGCCGATCGCGGCCAGCAGCAGGGCCAGGGCCCCGAACGCAGTGGAGAGCTGTGCGATGATGCGCTGCGGGCGCAGATTATCGTCGAGCAGCCCTTCCACGGTCTTCGGCGTCCCGACGCGGATGGCCGGGTCAAATGCCAGAATCGCTTTGCGCGACGCTTCGAGCGCCGGCGACGCATCGCCGAAAGTGCGAATCTCATAGACCATGAACGGAAAGTATTCGCCCAGCGGTTGCCGCGCGGAAAGATAGAAGCGGCGGGCGATCTTCTGACTGAGGCTGTGGTCGCGCGCGTCGCGGGCCACGCCGACGATGGTGAACGTCTTCCGCGTATCGGGGAACTCGTCGGTCACATGCTTCCCAATCGGGCTGGCGCCGCCAAAGTAGAATTTGGCGAAGGTCTCATTCACCACGCAGACAGATTCCGCGCTCGCCACGTCCTGCGGTCCGATATCGCGGCCCAACAGCATAGGGATGCCGACGCCGGCAAAATAGCCTGGGCCGACAGCGTCAAACCGGCTGTGCAAGTCGCCTTTATTCTTCGACGAGTAACCCTCCACGCTGATCAGGTCGCCGGACTCGCTGCCGCTGAACAGCCCGTTTGCGGAGTAGGCCACCGCACGCACGCCTGGAATGCGCGCCAGGCCGTCGCGCAGATTGTCGTATACGATGGGCAGCTTATCGCCCGAATAACCCGCCGAGAGGAGGTCCACTTCCACCAGCAGAAGGCGGTCCCGCGAATAGCCCAGGTCCACGCTCTCCAGATTGCGCAGGGTGCGGACGAACCAGCCCGCACCGATCAGGAGCATCACAGAAAGCGCGATCTGCCCGATCACCAGAATCTTCCCTAGCCCGATGCGCGCGCTCGACCCGGTAAGGCCGCGGCCGGCCTCTTTAAGCGTGCGGCTGACGTTGACGCGGGACGATTGCCAGGCCGGCGCGAGTCCGAAAATCAGGCCCGTGAACAGGCACACGCCGGTCGTAAAGAGCAGGACCTTGAGATCCGGACGAATGTCGAGGACCATGGGCTGGGACCCGCTCGAGACCATGCGCATCAGCAGCTTCACTCCGCCAACGGCGAAGGCGGCGCCCGCCACACCGCCCGCCGCGGCGAGCACAAGGCTCTCGACCAGAAACTGCCGCACCACCCGCGCGCGGCCCGCGCCCAGCGCAAGGCGCACGCCGATCTCTTTCTGCCGCGCCGTGGCGCGTGCGAGCAACAGGTTCGCCACGTTGGCGCAGGCGATCAACAACACCAGCGCCACCACCGCCATCAGCACGTAGAGCGGATCGGCGAAATCGCCACGCAAGGGCGACACGCCGTTGGCCGCGTCGTGCAGTTTCAAGTACTGCTTCAGAATGTCGGGCTGGCTGCGGCTAAGCTGCGAGAATTCCTCGGCGACGATCTGCTTGAAAACGACATCCACGTTGGCCTGCGCCTGCTGGCGCGAAACGCCCGGCTTGAGGCGCCCGATGACCTGTAGCCACATCACTTTCTCGGCGATGTGGCCGGGATCGTCCCGCAGCCACATTCGGCCCGGCATCAGCAGCGGCTGCATGTCCAGCGGAACCCAGAGGTCGGGCGCGGCGCCAATCTGCTCGCCGTGAAAGTTCGGCTGTGCCACGCCGATCACCGTGAGATCGGCCTTGGCCACGCGGATGTGCGCCCCGATGGCCGAGAACGAACCGCCGAAGCTTCGCTGCCAGTAGGCGTAACTGAGAACCGCGTACGGAGCCGATTCCGGGCCGCGTTCGTCGGCGGCCGCAAAGGTCCTGCCTGCCAGCGGCGTGGCGCCCAGAACGGCGAAGTAATTGCCGCTCACCAGCCGGGTGCGAATCTCTTCCGGCGGCCCTCCGTTAACGCTGGCGTTCAGGCCGCGCATTTCACTCTGCGCCGCGAGTACGCCGGAAAAGGTCTGCGCCCGATCGCGCAAACCCTCGAACTCGCGGGTGGAAAGGATGCCCCGTTCCCCGCCGCTGGTTCCGATATCGACCCCCGAATCGGTGGGGTCGGTCAGAGCCACCAGTTCCTGCGGGTTCGTCACCGGCAGCATCTTCAGAATCACCGAATCGATGAGGCTGAAGATGGCGGTGTTAGCGCCGATGCCCAAGGCGAGCGAGAGCACCGCCACCGCCGAGTAGCCGGGGCTCTTGGCGAGCATACGGACGCTGTAAGCAAAATCCTGGCGCAATTCGGCTAAGGCAGTCATGGCGATTGGACGCTCCTCGGCGGCATTGGTTAGGGCAACGTTGCCAGCGCTTTGCCGGGCCTTAGTGATGATAGATGATAAGAGTCATGTTTTCCAAGCTTGCGGGCGGAAATCCGAATGCCGTTTGATCTGCAACCCATTTTAGGAGGCGAGCTGGTGGAACTCCGGCCGCTGCGAGGAGAGGATTTTGAGGAACTGTATGCGGTGGCCTCGGATCCGCTCATTTGGGAACAACATCCCGCGAACGACCGCTACCAGGAAGCGGTGTTCCGTGCATTTTTCCGCGGAGCCATGGAATCCGGCGGTGCATTTCTCGTGAGGGATCGCAAAGACGGAAGGGTGATCGGGTCGTCTCGATATCACGGCTACGACCAGAAAATGAGCGAAATCGAGATCGGCTGGACGTTTCTAGCCAGGTCGCACTGGGGCGGGCGCTACAACGGCGAAATGAAGCGGCTGATGCTGCAGCATGCATTTCAATTTGTGAACAGGGTCGTGTTTGTAGTGGGCCCACAGAATTTGCGCTCACAGAAAGCGGTGGAGAAGATCGGCGGGGTGCGTGCGGGAACCAGGCGCGACGACCTGAATGGCCAGGAGAGCTTTCTCTACCAGGTCACGGCGCCGGCCTGGAGAGCTTCCAAGAACGTCCAACGCCGAATGGAACGTCAAGGGCAGTGACGAGGGGCTAAGCGGGTTGTCAGGTCGGGGACCTGCCCCACTGAATCCGGGCCGGCGGGAAACAAGAAAGAGGGCAGGTCCCGACCTGCCATGCGGCTGCACACCGGTTGGCAGGCGGAAGCGCCTGCCCCACTTTGCTGGGACTAGGGCTGCAGGATGACTTTCATCAAGCCAGGTTCGCGGGCGTAGAGGCGGTCAAACCAGGCTGGGCCTTCGGCGAGCGGGGCCACGGCGCTGATGAGAGGCTCGACGCGGATGGCGCCGCGGGCCAGCAGGTCGATGCAGGCCGGGTACTCGCCCGATGAGGCGCAGGAACCGGACAGGCGGAGCTGGCGGGTGACCACGGACTGCAGCGGCAGCTCGATCTTGGGGGCCACGTTGCCCACCAGGGCCAGGACGCCGCCTTTGCGCAGCGCGGCGATGGCGGTCTGAATCGGTTCGGTGGCGCCGACCGCTTCCACGGCGACATCCGCGCCGCGCCCGGAGGTGCGGCTTCGCACGAACTCGGCCACGTCGCCTTGCTTGGGATTGACGACGTCAGTGGCACCGAGCTGGCGCGCCATCTCGAGGCGGCCGGAATCCACATCGGCAACGATAATCTGCCCGCAGCCGGCCAGTTTGAGTGCCTGCAGCGCGAGGGCGCCGATCATACCCGCGCCCACCACCAGCGCGGTGTCGTCCAGCCGGATGGACGTCAAGCCCACCGCATGCACGGCCACGGAGACGGCTTCGATCATGGCGGCGTGTTCGAAGCGCAGCGCATCGGGCAAATGGTACGTGATGCGCGCGGGGGCGACTACGTACTCGGCGAACGCGCCGTGGCGGCGATAATCGCCGCAGGAGACACCCAGCACCTGGCGGTTGTCGCAGAGGTTGACCTCGCCGCGCGTGCAGAAAAAGCAAGCGCCGCAGTAGACGGTGGAATCGAAAGTCACGCGGTCGCCTTCGCGGAATCCGGTGACGCCGGCGCCAACGCCCGCCACTGTCCCGGCGGCTTCGTGCCCCATCACCAGCGGCGGCTGGCGGCGTCCGGTGCTGCCGTCGAAGCCATGAACGTCGCTGCCGCAGATGCCGCAGGAATGGACTCGCACCAGCAATTCGCCGGGCCCGGGGGCGGGACCGGGCATGTCCACCAGATCCAGTTTCCGGTACTCTTTCATCAATAATGCGTTCATAAGTGTTATGCGAGCAGCTCGGCGCGCATCACGGTGACGGCCTGGCCGCCCAGGATGACACGGTCGCCGTTGACCCGAACGCGAACCGTGCCGCCGCGCGCGGAGGCCTGGAAGGCAGTGAATTCGGACTTAGCCAGGCGCTCTGCCCAGTACGGTCCGAGGGCGGTGTGCGAGGAGCCGGTGACCGGGTCCTCATCGATGCCGGAGCCGGGGGCGAAGAAGCGTGAGATGAAATCGAAACCGGCGGTGGAAGCGCGGGCGGTGACGATGACGCCGCGCGCGCCGACCTTCTTCAAGCTGGTGAAATCGGGGGCAGCTGCGCGGACTTCCTCCTCCGACGCCAGTTCAACCAGGTAATCGAACTGGTTCCGCGCGACGTTCAGGGCATTGACGCCGAGCGCGGCAACCATGCCAGGCGGCGCTTCTACCGGGGTCGCGCACTTGGCAGGGAAATCGAGCTCGATCCATTCGCCGCGCCGGTCGGCGAGCAGCAGTCCGCTGCGGGTGTGGAAGCGGGCCTGCTTGCCCTGCGGCAGGTGGCCGTCTTCCCAAAGCACGTGCGAGCTGGCGATGGTCGCATGGCCGCACAGGTCCACTTCCACCGAGGGCGTTAACCAGCGCAGACGATATCCACCGTTCTCGGGATGCAGGAAGGCAGTTTCTGACAGGTTCATCTCGCGCGCGACGTCGCGCATCCAGGCCTCGGGGCGTGGTTCGGTGAGCACGCAGACAGCAGCCGGGTTGCCGGCGAAAGCACGATTGGTAAAGGCGTCGACCTGGACGATGTGAGTGGGCATGGTAATGTGGCCGGGCGCTCTGAGCAGCCGGGAGCGATGGTTTCATTTTACTGCGCTGGAATGTCTCGAACAAAACGCTGGGTACTGTCCTGAAGTAGGACATCACCAAACGCTGCAGGAGTAACGAGGCGGCGCGCGACACCCAAAACCCGACAGACCACGAAAGACGATGGTCCGTCCCACCGTGCGGCGGGAATTCAGCCAGCGACGCCGAGGTGAAGGGCTACGATGCCGCCGGTGAGATATTCGTAGGTCACCTGGGCGAAGCCGGCGGAGCGCATTTCGTCCGCCAGTTCCGCGGCTCGGGGAAACTTGCGGACCGATTCCGGCAGATAGGTGTAGGCGTCGCGCGACCCGGAAAGCGCGCCGCCGATAATCGGCAGAATGCGGCGTGAGTAGAGGTTGTAGAGCGCGGCGAAGGCCGCGTTGGGCGGCTGTGAAAACTCGAGGATGGCAGCCACGCCTCCTGCCGCCAGCACCCGGCGCATTTCGGCGAGGCCGGCCGCGTAGTTGGCCAGGTTGCGGAAACCGAACGCCACGGTGAGCAGATCGAGCGACCCGGCGCCGAGCGGCAAATGCAAGGCGTCGGATTCAAACAGGGCGGTGCGCGCGCGGCGCTGGTCCGCCTTTTGCCGTGCGGCCACCAGCATGGGATGGCAGAAATCCGAGCCCAGCACGAGCCCTCGGCGGGCGCGGGCGAGTGCCAGCGCCAGATCGCCGGTGCCGCAGCAGATATCGAGAACGCGAGCGTTCGGCCTGTCCAGAATATGCCGCACCCGCTTCACGGTGTGGCCGCGCCAATAACGATCGATATTGAAGGACAGCAGATGGTTGGCCAGATCGTAGCGGTGCGCCACGCGGCCGAACATGTCCCGCACCCAGAGGGCGGCTTCCTGTTCATTGTGGGCGCCTTCGGGCGTGGTCCCCTTCATGAAAGCGCGAACCTGATGGAATCGAGCACCAGCGGCTCGTCGATTCCCGCGAACACTTCCGCCGCGCCGATGCGCACGGGCAGGACGAAATGCACCTTGCCGCGCACGGTCTTCTTGTCGTGCACCAGGCGCGCGAGCAACCGCTCCGCGGTGATGCCTTCGAGCGAAGGAATCGGCCCATAGCGCCCGATAAGCTCGAACATCCGGGCCGCGGCGGCGGCCGGCGTGTGCCCGGTGCTTTCCCCCAGCCGCACGGCGGCGCGCATGCCGAACGCCACGGCCTCGCCGTGCAGGAAGCGGCGATAGGCGGTTTCCGCCTCGAGTGCGTGTCCGAACGTGTGGCCGAGATTGAGGATGCGGCGCAGGCCGTCTTCGCGCTCGTCGGCCGATACGACTTCGCATTTCATGCGGACCGAATCGGCGATGATGCGGTCGACGGCCGCGGGCGTCCGCGCCAGCACGTCGGCGCTTCGTTCCTCCAGGAAATGAAACAGCTCCGGCTCGCGAATGATTCCGGCCTTCACGATTTCCCACAGCCCGGCGCGGTATTCGCGCTCCGGCAAGGTTTCGAGCACCGACGGATCAATCAAAACAACGGCTGGCTGGTGAAAGCTGCCCACCAGATTCTTGCCGCTCTCCAGGTTGACTCCGGTTTTGCCACCGACCGCCGCGTCTACCTGCGCCAGCAGGGTGGTGGGGACCTGAATCACAGGAATGCCGCGCATGAAGATGGCGGCGAGAAAGCCACCCATGTCGTTGACGATGCCGCCACCGAAGGCGATGACGACGCTGGCCCGGTCGCCGCCGGCCAGGACCATGCGTTCGGCGAGCGCCTCCAGCGGCGCCAACCGTTTGTTCTCTTCGCCGCCGGGGAGGTAAAGCACTTCGTGGGCGACATCGCGCAGGCCCGCCTCCAGGCCCGCTCCCTGGTGGCACCACACGTCTTCGGTCGAGATCACGAACACCCTACCGG
This sequence comes from uncultured Solibacteraceae bacterium, assembly GCA_964654065.1. Taxonomy (GTDB): domain Bacteria; phylum Acidobacteriota; class Terriglobia; order Bryobacterales; family Bryobacteraceae; genus Bog-375. The sequence goes on along the minus strand of CAZZHN010000021.1, from coordinate 6,123 downwards.
CGCGGGCCGGCATGAAACGCGCCGCGCAGCCGACGATGCCGCGTTCGACGATGGCATCGTAACACCCCTGGGGCGTTTCGACGCGAAAAAAGGGCATACGCACTTTGTACCATGCGGGCGGCGGGCGGATCAGCCGCAGATCAACACAGGTGAACGCAGATGGAAAAAACCGGCTTAGGCGTGTCCATTTGTGACTGCAGGAGGACCCGGAGCTCGCTTTTCAAGCTAGAGCCTGCCCCACCAAAATACAGGCGGGCAAGCTAAAGCATGCGGCGCTATCGGCGGGGCGCGAAGCCCGCCGTGAACGTCAACATGACGCTGCGGCCGGGCAGGAGATTCAGCAGATCGTTCGGACTTTGCGCGTAAGGCACCAAAGCCGTTGCGGCGACTGCGGGCGTGACTCCAACCAGGTTATGGCTGTTGGCGAGGTTGTTGACCGCCAGGCCGATTTTGCTCCCGCGCAGCCAGGACGCGCTCTTAATGGTGTAGTTTGCGAACACGTTCACGACGTTGAACGGATTGATGGTAATAGCCTGATCCACCGGGTAGGGGATTTTAGCACCATCGATCAAGTAGGTGAGCGTGCCGTTGTCGTTGTAGAGCGTGCCGACTCGCTTCTCGACCAGACCCAAATCCCAATCGTTGTGGCGCCACAGCAGGCTGACGGTCTCGACGTTTTTCGGCGTGTCGGCCACCCAGAGGCCGCCGTTGGGAAAGCTGGGGCCCTCCTGGTATTTAGCCGAACCGAGGGTGCCGTTGAGGTACAACGAAACTCCTCCGCCGATGATGATATTACTCTCCGCTTCCACCCCCTTGGTATTAGAGGGCCCGGTAGCGACAAAGACGGGTTCGTTGGTGGTTGGATCTGTGTAGCTATCGTAACCGTTCTGGAAGTGGACGTAGTACGCGTCGGCGTCCAGAGTCCAGCGGTTGTGCTTCATCACGGAGCCAACCTGATACGTCTTGGCCACGGTCGGCTTGGGCGGAGCCAGTACCTGGCCGTTGGGCACGTCGAAGACGTTGCTCGGCGGAATCACGCTGCCCTCGGCCCACTGGGCATAAACGGACCAGCTGCTCTTGAGGTAGTAGCGAGCGGCGACATTCGGCAGCCAGTTGTTGTAATCGATCGTGTGCGAGACGAACGCGGCTCCGCCGATGCAGAACGGTATGCCCGTGACCGGTTGGGGAGTCAGCTTTCCACCCAGGCAGCCCACGGTCTTCCCATTGTCCTGGTACTGATTGAGCTCCATGGAGTAATTCGCGTCTTTCACTCCCACCGTGACCACCAGTTTGGGCGCCGGGTGCCATTCGAATTCGGCAAACGGCTGCGTGGAGTCAGTGAGGAAGTGCTCGTGGAAATTCCCCAGGGGCGTATCTTCGTGAGTCACGATGTTGGATGGGATCTGGTAACGGTCCGTGTAGGCCCAGTCGAACCAGGCGCCGGCGCGGAAGGTGCCCCACTTCGTCTCCTTAGTCACGATCGCGGTGTCGCCGGCGTGACGATAACCGTTGAGCTTGTCGACGCCGCTTGGCTTATTGGGGCTGAGGTTCACGGTGGCGCCGTTCTGGTAAAACTGTTTGTTCCAATAGCGGGTGGTGTAGAGTTTCGTGTCGAACTTCCATCCGCCGCCTAAATCGGCGGTGTAATCGGCATATTCGAAGTCGGTCTGGACGTGATAGGTGTTGTGCCCGTAATAGTAGGGGTCAGGCGTGCCGTTCGCCAGGAGCGGAGTCCCGTCGAGTAGGAAGTTATCGCCGAACTCTGCCACCTGGGCGCGGGTCGGGTTGGTGGTATTCGGCGTGTTGGTCCAAATGTCGACAAGGCCGCCATACAGAGTAAGTGAGCTGCGATCGGAGACCCGATATTGATACTTACCGTACCCCGCATCCCGCTTCTGCAGGTTGTAAGTTTGATATCCATCGGAAAGCAGCTGCTGGATATTCATGAGGAAGCTGTTGCGGCTGCCGGGACCAAAGAAACCGCTGTCGGCGTCCAGCTGCAGGACGCGCGTGTCCCAAGAGCCGTAGCTGACCGTGGCGCGGATGTCCGGGTCGGGAAATAATTGCGGCGACTCCAGGTTGATCGATCCACCGAAGTTGGTGGGGCCGAAGTTTGACGAGAGACCGGGGCTGCGGTCGAATTCGACGGCGTCGGTCCAACCGCTGGGAAAGTTCGCCCAGGAATGATGGGTCGGCGAATTGGTGTCTTCGAACGGAATCCCGTCGAACGTCATGGTGTATTGTCCGTCCTGGAAACCGCGGAAAAACGTCTTACCCTGGCCGAGGCCGATCCCGTTGGGATTCAGGCTAAACGTACCCGGCGCATAGTTGACGTATTCGGCGTAGTCCGCCAGCGGCGACATGAAGTTCTTAATGAAGTCCGAGCTGACTTCGGTTTTGGCCGAAACGGTCTCGAGTGTGTTGCCGGAAGGCGCTGTAACAGCCGCCAGAGATATGGTTTCGTTGACCATGATCGTGGTCGACACGGACTCCACCGACATGGAGATGGGGATGTCCAAGGTTGTGCCGGCGTTGACCTTGCCGCCGGAGCGAGTGGTCAACGCGAAACCGGGTGCCGAAACTCGAATTGAGTAGGTACCAGGCGCAAGGTCCGAAACCCGGAACTTGCCTTCGGCGTCGCTGATCGCACTACGCGGGGTCCCGGCGGGCTCGCTTTTCACCTCTACCACGGCATCCTGGATCGGCTTTCCCGTCTGGTCCAGGACTGACCCGGAGATCACGCCGTTCGGTTGTGGCTGAGATTGACCCAGAGCCGCGAAGCAAATCAACAAACCCGCCGCAAATACACCTGTCATGCGCGTCGGCAAACAAAGCATTCCCTGATTTCTCCTTTCGCCTAGATTACGTGCGGTATGTGACAATAGCGCGACGACGATGTTAAAGAAGCGCAAGATTCGGGAGCGGCCGGGCGTGCCGTTTCTCAGGGATGCTGGCCCGCACCCATGGCGGCGAACAATGCGGCCAGTTCAGCCTGCGAGGAGCCGGCGAACAAATCGCGGGGGAATCGGCGGAAACTCATGAGTTCGCCATAGATGGCATTCTCCTGGCTGCCGTTCAACGCTAGCCCAGCGAGGTATTGTAGCCGGAGGTTGCCGTCGCGGTTGATTTCGGCGCCTTCCAGCCACGTGCGCAGATCGGCTGCCTGGCCGGCGTAGACGGCCAGCAGGCTGGGGAGGGAATGGAACCCCACCTGCCGCAGCGAAGCGACCACCCGCGCCTGGTCGGGCCGCGCCAGGCGCGCCTCCAGTTGATCCAGATTGATCCGCATGGGTTCAAGCTGGCCCAATAGAAACAGGTCGTAGCCGCCGCCGTTCAACTCGTTTGCCCAGACGGTTCCGTCAGGGAACGCTTCGAAAAACGTGGCGATCTCGCTCTTCACCGTGTCTGCATCGCTCTCATAGAGCGGCACCCACTGGGTGACGATGCCGCCCGGATTGAGATGCTGCTTGACCAGCTCGAAGTACTCGCGGGAATAGAGCGTGGCGCTGCCCTTCACCCAGGGATGGATGGGATCGGAGGTGATGATGTCGAACTTCTCCGGTGTAGTCAGGACAAAGTGACGCGCGTCGTCGTAGATGATGCGGGTGCGTGGATCGTGGACGACGTCGAAATTCTCGCGGCCGAAATAGCGCGCGGCAATCACGGGAACCAGCGGTTCCATCTCGCAGATGACGATGCTGCGCACCTCGGGATGAACCACGAAGGTTCCGGCGGTCACGCCCGCGCCGAAACCGACCACCAGCACCGCTTGCGGGTTGGGATGCAGCAACGCCGGCAGGTGGCCGAGCATGCGCTGCAACCGCATGTCGTAGCTTTCGGTGGAGGCCTCCACCTTTCCGCTGACGTGGAATTGGATGGCGCCGTCGTCCCACTGCGAGATGGCGATGGAGGAATTGATGCCTTCACCGGAGTAAAGGATTTTCGCGCGGTTGGCGGAAGTCATGATGCGCCGGCCGAAGGCGATCAGCATCGGCGGAACAGGTTGAATGCGGGCGGCCAGGTAGAGCGCTTCGGTCACAGCGAAGGCGGCCACCAGGGCCGGAGTCCTGCCGGACCGGGCGCGAATCGCCGGCCCCAGCACGAAAAGTGCTCCCGCCGCGGCAAGCAGGACGAGCACACGCTCCGCGCCGGCGGTGCCGATCCACGGAATCAGGACGATGCTGAAGCCCAGCGCGCCGGCGATCGCGCCCAAGGTATTCGCCGCGTAAACTCCTGCGACCAGTTGTCCAGGGTCTTCGCCCGGTGCTGCGGCCGCCGCCAGCGCGAGCGGAAAACTCGCGCCCCACAACAGAGTGGCAGGCAGAACGGCCCAGAGGACGCGCACCAGGTCAGTCTGAAACATATACCAGGCGCCGGTGGCCAGCAGAGGGTTCACGGGCCACCACGGCAGCGACACGGAAATCTGGAAGGCGGTCCAGGCGATTGCCATCACCAGCAGAGCCTGCGCGTAGCCCAGTGCGAGGCGGGGCCGGACGGAGCGCGAAATGAGGGCGCCGGCCGCGCTACCGATCCCTAGGCCGGCCAGGAACACTGCCAGAATGATGGAAAACGTGTAGACGGTAGCCCCGAGCATGAGGCTAAGCAGGCGCGTCCAAACCACTTCCGCGCCTAGGGCGCAGGCGCCGGAAATGGCGATGGTGACGTGAGCCGGCCAGTAACCTCTGATGTTGGCTGCGGCTGGCGGCGGGACGAAAAGTTTCCCGCTTCGCCGGACGAGCACCATGCTGACCGCGGCAACGAACATGTTGATCAGCACCGCCGACCAGGTTGCGGTCCTCATGTCCGAGAACCGCAGAAGGCAGAAGCCCGCGAGCAGGCAGCCGATCACCGCGCCGGCGGTGTTGGCGCCGTAGAGCAACCCGATTCGCGAGATCCCTTCTGGTGTCGATTCGAGCCAGCGCGCGGCAGCTGGCAGCGAGGCTCCCATCAGCAGCGTTTGAGGCAACAGGCAAAGCGAGGCGACCATCGCGCGCAGCAGAATGGCCGGCATGCCATGGCCGACCCCGGCCACGTAGACGTAGTTTGCGAGCGGCATGACCAGCACCACCAGGATGGCTGCGGCGCCGATGCCGAGTTCGATGTAAGCATAGACACGCAAGGGGTGCAGGCGGCGCGCCAGGGCAACGTGAGGCAATGCGAGACTGCCCAGGCAAAGCCCGCCCATGAAGGTGGCAAGCAGTACACCGAGCGAAACCGCCGTTGATCCGATTACCAGCTGCAGGAACTGGTACCAGACGATTTCATAGATGAGCGCCGAGCAGCCGCTCAAGGCGAATAGCAGGAGGAGCGCTGGCAAGAAACGCGTGGGGGCTGGCTGCGGGGGAGGGGTCGGAGGCATGTGATGCACCGCGGTCGGGCTGCGATGCGCGGTTCAAAGCATGATAGCACCGGCGGGAGCAGAGGGTGAATGTGGAATCAAATTGCGCGTGAGACGGCGCAACGAAGAAATGTCGAGATGACTCTCGACACAGCAGGCTGGATAGCCTGCGCCACGTTCACTCGTACCTTAGCGCTTCGACGGGGTCGAGGCGGGCGGCTTTGTTGGCGGGCCAGATGCCGAAGAACAGGCCGACTGCCACCGAAACCACCACGCCGGTGACGGCGGCCCAGAGCGGAACGCTGGCCGGGATGGAAGTGAAAACCAGGCGGCTAATGAGCGAAATGAACCAGCCGAAGAGGATGCCGGCGACGCCGCCGAGGCCGGTGAGCACGGCGGCTTCGAGCAAAAACTGGATGAGGATGTCCGTGGTGCGCGCGCCGATGGCCTTGCGGACGCCGATCTCGTGGGTACGCTCGGTCACCGAGACCAGCATGATGTTCATCACGCCGATGCCGCCCACTAGCAGCCCGATGGAGCTGAGCACGGCCATCACCAGAAACGTCATGGCGGTGATTTGGCGAAAGTCTGCAACCATCTGCTCGGCGGTGGAGAGCGCGAAGTTGTCGGGCTTGCTGTAGGGCACGCGGCGGTCAATGCGCAGGACGGTGCGCACCTGGTCGAGCGCCTCCGGCAGTTTGCCGTCATACGCGGTGGCGACGATGGCGATCTCCTTGGCGTTGGGATACATCTTGCGCATCATGCCGTAAGGGACCAGCACGCGG
>CAZZHN010000020.1:24934-37591 GCA_964654065.1 uncultured Solibacteraceae bacterium | reverse complement strand
CGCTGCAGTTTGGTTCCGCGCCCGCCGCGAGCGCCTGCTCGGCATTATGGAAGGGAGATCCTGAGTCGATGAGTTCCGCCATCCTGATGCGCAACCTGGCCAAGAAGTACGGCACCGTGGTCGCCGTGGAGAATCTTTCACTCGCCGTTCCCGAGGGCTCGATGTTCGGTTTTCTGGGACCCAACGGCTCCGGCAAAAGCACCACCATTGGCTGTCTGACGGGGCTGCTCGATCCTACGGCCGGCGAAATCGAAATCCTGGGCCAGCGCTTTACCGCCGAGAGTGCAGACCTCAAGCGCCGCGTGGGGGTGATGCCGGAGACGCTCGGCCTCTTCGAACCGCTCTATGCGCACGAGTTCCTCGCCTTTGTCGCGCGCATGTTCGGATTGGATGAGGCGACCACGCGCACGCGCGTCACCGAGTTGCTGGCGGCGCTGGAGTTGACCGATACCCGCAAGACGCTGGCCGAGTACAGCACAGGCATGCGCAAACGGGTGGCCTTTGGCGCAGCCGTGATTCATTCGCCAGAGGTGCTGTTCCTCGACGAGCCGTTCGAGAGCATCGATCCGGCCGGCGTCGCGCTCATGAAGCAGTGGCTGCGCCGCTTCACGGAACAGGGCCGCACCGTGTTCATCACCAGCCATGTGCTGGAAACCGTGGAGCGGCTGTGCACCGAGGTCGCCATCATCACCCGGCCGGGCAAGCTGGTCTGGCAGGGCGATATCACAGTGCTCGCCGGCGACGGCTCCATCCACTACGACGGCCAGGAGTTCCGCGCCCTGGAACCCCTGTTCCTGCATCTGACCGGCGAGCGGTACGCCGACTTGAACTGGCTGTAGGGGATGTCGCGGCAGCGCCAAACCGCTCCCTGACGGTCGCGGCTCCGATGCGCGTCAGAGCCGCGACCGTTAGGGAGCGGTCAGTGGGCGCCCATAGCGAAACGAGCTCTAATGCTGCGCGGAGGGCCGGTAGCCGTCCAGCCGGAACCGGGCCACGCTGGCGCCGGTCCTGGTGTGAATCTCGAGGAAGCCCTCCGCTTCGTCCGGCGTGCGATCGCTGAGAAACAGGTAGGCCGTGCCGTTCGGGATGGTCTGCACGGAAGGCTTCGCGACTTCCCCCATTTGCCGCAGCAGGTCCCAATCCACCTTCAGCGGCACCAGTGAGCGGTCGGTGACGGCAAACTGGTACGCGTATCGGTCCGCAAAGCGCGAGGCCGAGCACTTTAGCGTCAGGTCGACCTGCACGGTCGCGCCGCTGGCCTCCAGCGACCCGCGAATGGAATAGTTCTTCACCCGCGCGTCGCTCTCGATCAAATCGGGATAACCTTCCTCGCGGTCCGCGCTACCCTCTTCCGGCTCGCGGCGCATGTGGATCGCCAACAGATCCTCGGGTGTGCCGGCCCACAGCTTGCTGGCCGCGACCCGTTCGCCGGCGGTGCAGCAGAAAGATACCTCCAGCCGGCCGGCCACGGCGGCGCGGTCAATGCCCGCGTCAGGCCAGCGTACCGACAGCGGCCCGGCGCCAAGATTGCGCACCTGGTTCGCGAAGCAGTAGCGGTCCTTGGCCAGCGCGTGCGAAGCGGATTGCCACTCCAGCACCCCCGGTGTCTCGCCCCGCTCCGCTGAGCCGCCCGGCGGGCACACATCCGCGGCATGGGCGAGAGGAAGAAGAAAGAGGGCTACGGCGGCCCCGCAGAGCCTGTGGGGCGGACCCCCTGGTCCGCAGCCGACGCCCTCGTCGGCTTTTCGTGCACGGCAACCGGTGGATTCGCCTCGCGGCCAGCGGGTCCAGGGGGACCCGCGCAGACCAAGGGGTCTGCCCCACAATTGCCCGTTCCAAGGCCTTTTCGCGGCACCCACCACTCCTCAATGCTATCCTGAATGGAGCACCCCGTTTCGGATCAACACTCTTGAAAATCGGTTTTGTAAGTCTCGGTTGTCCCAAGAATCTCGTCGATAGCGAAGTCATGATGGGCCAACTCGTGGCGCGCGGCCACGAGCTGACGACCCATCCCGCCGACGCAGACGTCCTGGTGGTGAACACCTGCAGCTTCATCGATCCAGCCAAGAAGGAATCCGTCGACACCATTCTGGAGATGGCCGAATATAAGAAAACCGGCCGCGCGCGTAAGTTGATCGTTGCCGGTTGCCTGGTGGAGCGCTATCGCGGCGACATCCGCAAAGAAATGCCGGAAGTGGATGCGCTGGTGGGCACCAACGAGCTCGAACGCATCGTGTCGCTGTGCGAAGGCATGGAAGGGGGGGACAGCGCCGGCGCGGCGCCCGCGGCACCCTACCTCTATCACGACCTCACGCCGCGCGTGCTCTCCACCCCGAGCCACTTCGCCTACATCAAGATTGCCGAGGGCTGCGATCACCCGTGCAGCTTCTGCGTCATCCCCCAGTACCGCGGCGCATTCCGCAGCCGGCGCTTCGAATCCGTCGTTGCCGAAGCCACCCGCCTGTTTCAGCAGGGCGTGCGCGAGATCAACCTGATCGGCCAGGACACCACCTGCTACGGCGAGGATCTGGGCCTGCGCGATGGTTTGGCCGCTCTACTGGGGCGGCTGGCGCAAATTGAAGCCGGACACGAAACCTGGATCCGCTTCCTGTACGCCTACCCGAACAAAGTTACCCAGCGCCTGCTGGATGCGATGGCCGCGCACCCCCGCCTGGTGAAGTACATCGACATGCCGCTACAGCACGCCAGCGCCCGCGTGCTGCGCCGCATGAAGCGCGGCGGTTCCGGCGACATTTTCCTGTCTCTCATCGAGCGCATCCGCCGCACCATTCCCGGTGTCGCCATCCGCACCAGCTTCATCGTCGGCTTCCCCGGCGAAACGGCGGAGGATTTTGAAGAGCTGTGCCAGTTCGTCCAGGCAGCGCGGTTCGACAACATGGGCGTCTTTCTCTATTCGGATGAAGATTCGAGCGGCAGCTACGCGCTCGATGGCAAGGTGGACGCGCGCACCAAGAGCAATCGGCAGCGGCGCCTGATGGCATTGCAGCGCAAGATTGCCCGCGCACGCTCCCGCGCGCTGGTAGGAGTGGAGGTGCCCGTGCTGGTGGAAGGCCTCTCCGAAGAGACTGACTTGCTTTGGGAGGCGCGCATGGCTACCCAGGCGCCCGAGATCGATGGCGTTACCCTGATCAACGACGTGGAGGGGGCGGCGCCGCGGCCCGGCGAAATTCGCCGCTTGCGCGTTACCGGGGCGCACGATTACGATGTGGTGGGCACCCTGCTCGCGCCCACCGAAGCTGCGCCGGTGCTACCGCCGCCGGGCTTGGTGCACATCGAGCCGCTTGCCGCGCGGTTATGAAGTGCCCCGTATGCAACAAAGAGGTCGCCCTCGGTGCTCCGGAGTTTCCGTTTTGCAGCGAGCGCTGCCGCACCATCGACCTGGGTAATTGGGCGTCTGGCAAGTACGTGATTTCGACGCCGCTGCCGCCGGACGGCCCCGACCCTGACGCTGTCGCCCAAACGGACGAGGATGAGTAGCGGCCCACGCACCCGTCTTGCTTTCGCCATCGCCACCTGGTTCGGCTGCGGCCGCTCGCCGTGGGCGCCGGGCACGGCAGGCTCGGCCGCGGCCATCGCCATCGCCATCGTGCTCCATCGCTACGCCGGATTCGCGCCCTGGCACTTTCTGCTGCTGGCGGTCGCGCTGGCCGGCCCCGCTGTGTGGGCGGCAGGCGTGGCGGAACGCGCGTCCGGCGGGAAGGATCCCGGCTTCGTAGTCGTGGACGAGGTGCTGGGCCAGTGGATCGCGCTGGCGGGTGCACACCCCTGGAATTGGATCAGTTGCCTCGCCGCGTTCGCCCTGTTCCGCCTGTTCGATATCTGGAAGCCGCCGCCGGTGCGGCAGCTGGAATCCCTCCCGGGCGGGCTGGGCATCAATGCGGACGATGCCATGGCCGGTTTCTACGCCGCACTTGTGCTATTGCTGGCAGGATGTTTCAATCTATATTAAATGTCCCTCCGGAAATCATCCGCTTCCCGGCCGCAGATTTCGCAGGTGTCCCCGCACGCCGCCATCGCCGGTGGTGAGTTCCAGATCCGCGGAAAAGGGTTCGCGAAGTCGGAGCGGCCGCGCGTCATGATCGGCGACGTGGGCGCGCCCCTCGTCATCGGTTCCGATTCCTTCGTCATCGCGCGCGTGCCGGAGGGCGCCACCGCAGGCGAGCTGGTCATCGAAAGCGGCAAGCAGTCGAGCGAATCCTGGGCCTGCGACATCGGCGTCCCCATCGCCGACAGCCTGCACCCCGTCGGCAACCCGGCGATTGACGCGGTTGGCAACATCTACAGCACCTTTAGCGGTTCGCGCGGCCAGAAGGTGCCGGTTGCGGTCTACAAAATCGATCTCAACTTCAACATGAAGCCGTTTCTCAACGACCTCATGAATGCCACCGGTCTGGCTGTCGATGCAGAAGGCCTCCTCTACGTTTCCAGCCGCTATGACGGCTTCATTTACCAGGTCGCGCCCAGCGGCAACATGACGGTGTACGTGGAGGGCATGGGCGTCGCCACCGGCATCGCTTTTGACCGGCAGCGCAACCTGTATGTCGGTGACCGCAGCGGAACCATCTTCAAGATCAACCCCGAGCGCCAGGTTTTCGTCTTCGCCACCATCGAGCCTTCCATCGCCGCTTATCACCTGGCATTCGGTCTGGATGGCTACCTGTATGTCACCGGGCCCACCACTTCCAGCTTCGATTGCGTCCATCGCGTTTCCGATCACGGCGAAGTGGAGGTGTTCTACCGCGGCCTGGGCCGGCCGCAGGGACTGGCATTCGACGAAAACGGCAACCTGTACGTGGCCGCTTCCATCGGTGGGCGCAAAGGCGTGGTGCGTGTGACACCGGACCGCGCGGCCGATCTCTTTCTGTCCGGGCCGGGCATCGTGGGTCTGGCCTTCGCGCCGTCGCGCGCGCTGGTGGTCGCCACCACCAATGCTCTTTACCGCGTCGACGTCGGCATCAAGGGCCTGCCTCTCTTCTGATGAACGCCGAGATCATCGCGGCCGGTTCCGAATTGCTTACTGCGGAACGTGTCGACACCAATTCGCTCTACTTAACCGCCGAGCTCAACAACCTGGGGGTGGAAGTCACCGCCAAAGCTGTGATCGGCGATGATCGCGACCGCCTGGCGGACGCCGTGCGCGCGGCCCTTTCCCGCTCCCCCATCGTGATCCTTTCCGGCGGCCTGGGGCCGACCGAAGACGATGTCACCCGCGAAGCGGTCGCTTTGGCGCTCGATCGAAAGCTGATTTTCCGCCCTGATATCGCCGCCCAGCTCGAAGAACGCTTCGCGCGCATGAAGCGCAAGATGGTTGAGGTCAACAAGCGGCAGGCATTTGTCATCGAGGGCGCCGACGTGCTGCCCAACGATCGCGGCACCGCGCCGGGCCAGTGGATCGAGGAATCGGGCGGCGTGGTGATGCTCCTGCCCGGCCCGCCGCACGAGCTGAAGGCCATGTTTGAGCGGCAATGCCTGTCGCGCCTCCGCCGCCTGGCGCCAAGCCAGGCCATCCGCACCCTGCTGCTGCGCGTGACCGGAATGCCGGAGTCCGATCTGGACCAGCTCATTTCGCCGGTTTACAAGAAGTACCTCAACCCGGTCACCACCATCCTGGCCGGCAACGGCGACATTCAGGTACACCTGCGCGCCCGTTGCGCCAGCTCGGGCGAGGCGGAGGCGCTGCTGGCCGAGGTGGGCGCGCCCATTGAAGCGCTGCTGGGGGACAAGGTTTACTCGCGCAACGGCGATTCGCTCGAGGTGGTTGTCGGCGACATGCTGCGGAAAGCCGGCGCCACCGTAGCGGTGGCGGAGAGCTTGACCGGCGGCATGCTGGGAGAGCGTTTCACCACCGTTCCCGGCAGCTCGCGTTATTTCCTGGGGGGCTTCATCACCTATTCGAACGCCATGAAGGTCGAATTGCTTGGTGTGGACGCGCAACTGCTGGCCCATTTCGGCGCCGTAAGCCGCGAGACTGCGGAAGCCATGGCCGCCAGCGCGCGCCTCCGCACCAATGCCACGTACGCGCTGGCGGTTACCGGTGTTGCCGGCCCCGATGCAGGCGAGGACTCGGCGCCCGTGGGGACGGTGTATGTCGCCCTGGCCGACCCGGAAAAGACGGTCTCCTTCCATCGCCAGTTCATCGGCGACCGCCCCCGCATCCGCGTCTTCACCACCCAGATGGCGCTCGATATGCTCCGCCGCAGATTGATGGTGCGGACGTAGATTGACATCCGTTACGTAACGCGTTACGGTCAAAAATGATTCGGTTGATGACACCACAAGGGGCTAAAACGTCTGCATGCAGACGACGATCCGCGCGGTGTATTTGCCGAACACGTCGCTAAGCTCCGCGATATTCTGGCGAGGCTCGATGCGGCCCGCGCCGTAGCCGACATGGATATGCCCGGTTTCCGGCTGCATCCGCTCAAAGGCGTGTTCAAAGGATTTTGGGCAGTAGTTGTGCGTGCAAACTGGCGGGTGATTTTCCGCTTTGTCGACCCCGACGCCTTTGACCTTGACTATCTGGATTACCACTGAAAGGAGCCTGAACCATGCCGATGAAGAATCCCCCTCACCCCGGAGGTTTTGTGCTGCGCCAGTGCATTGAGCCGCTGGGCTTAAGCATCACGCACGCCGCCGCCGCCCTGGGAGTGACGCGCACCACCTTGTCAGAACTGGTGAACGAGAAGCGCGGCATATCTCCCGAAATGGCCGTCAGGCTGTCCAAGGTGTTTGGCGGCAGCGCTGAAAGCTGGCTGGTGCAGCAGGCACGGTATGACCTTGCCCACGTTCGCACCGGCCGGATGAAGTTAAGGCGGCTCGAACTCGCATAGAGGGCGGAGGGTGCAGTCCCTCATCGCAGCTCGGGAGTGAGGTGACGCGTAGCCGAAGGCCACGAGTCTTTGTCGGGGCGAGGCATGGCTCGCCCGGGCCGCGCATCCAATCTCTGTGCTGACTGCGAAATGCCGCCCTAGTACCCGTAGCTCCGGTGGTTCACCAGGGAGAGGAATTCGTCGCGCGTTTTTTTCTGCGTCCGGAATGCACCCAACATGGCGCTCGTCATGGCGCCGGAGTGCTGCTTTTCCACCCCGCGCATCATCATGCAGAAGTGGCGGGCTTCGCAAATCACACCGACCCCCACCGGCGAGATCACTTCTTCAATCGTCTGCGCCACTTCCTGGGTGAGCCGCTCCTGAATCTGCAGCCGGCGCGCGAAGACGTCCACGATGCGTGGAATCTTGCTCAAGCCAATCACCCGGCTGCGCGGTATGTACGCCACGTGAATCTTGCCGAAAAACGGCAGCAGGTGATGCTCGCACATGCTGAAGAACTCGATGTCGCGCACCACCACCATCTCGTCGTATTTCACTTCGTAAAGCGCGCCGTTGAGCACCTTGTTGATGTCGGTACGGTAGCCGCTGGTGAGAAACTTGAGTGCCTGGTCCACCCGCTCCGGCGTGCGCTGCAGGCCCTGCCGGCCGGGATCTTCGCCCAGCTTCGCCAGAATCTCGCGAATCTGCGGTGCAATGTTGGAATCTGCGCCGATCTCGTCCCGCTTCGGCTGCATCACTTTAACCAGCGCTTTATGGGATCTCATGGGCTTCCATTTCAAAGATGTTGCGTGCGGTCTCGGCGATGCGAACCTTTTCCAGCTGCGGCCACTCGCCGGGAAACATGCTTCCCCAGCTCCGCTTCAGCCGCCGGCAGATCTCTACCGCCAGATTCTCCGAGGTCGGTGTCAGATCACGGAACGCCGCCACGTCGCAATTGAGATTGCGGTGCTCGAACGGCTGCAGCACCTCCTTCGCCACCAGTTCATCCAGCCGGCGTGGATCCACCGCTGAACCAGTGTTTGGATCCGCCGGACCGCGCGCGCTCACTTCCACCACGTAGTTGTGGCCGTGGCCAAACGGATTGTTGCATTTGCCATATAGCCGCCGGTTCTCTTCGTCGCTCAACCCGGCAGCGTGCAGGCGATGGGAGGCCGAGAACTGGTAGCGCCGCGTTACCCGGAACACGGCGGCTCTCCAAAGTAGTCGACGTAGAGGTCGGGCGTTTCGTACAACCGCACCGAATGCAGTCGCCTGCCGCGGCCGGTAAAGTGCGGCTCGATACGCTGCCAGATGTCGCGCGCGATGTTTTCCGGAGTCGGAATCACGTGGTCAAATGGCGGCACTTCGTGATTCAGAAACCGGTGGTCGAACGGCTCCACCACCTCGCGATGCAGCACGTCCTTCATCTCTTTCAGGTCGAATACCATGCCGGTCACCGGGTCCGGCTCGCCTTCCAGGCTGACTTCCAGCAGGTAGTTGTGCCCATGGCCGTTGGGATTGGCCGCGAGGCCGAAGACGCGCTGGTTCTCCTCGTCCGACAGCCGCGGATTGCGGCAGACGTGCGAAGCCGAAAACTCCACCTTCCGGGTAATCAACATGGGACAATTATTCGACGCCCGAGCCGGGCTGGAGATACAATTAATTATAGTTTTTCCCCATGCAGAGCGTCAAAACCGACCGCTTTCTGAAAATCGCCATCGCTGCGCTCCTGGCAGCGCTGGTTTACGTCATCTACGACGGAATGCACGAGCGGGTTGTGGTGCAGGGTGATTCCGCGCCCGCCTTCACGGTGGTCGCCGACAACGGCGCCACCATCGGTGTCCCGAACTTCGGCGGCAAGGTCCTGGTGCTCAACTTCTGGGCCACCTGGTGCCCGCCCTGCGTCCAGGAGACGCCGTCGCTCAGCCAGTTTGCCGCCCAATTCAAGGACAAGGGAGTGGTGGTGCTGGCCTTGAGCGTGGATCGCGACGAGAAAGCGTACCAGGCTTTCCTGAACAAGTACAAGCCGGCCTTTCTCACCGCGCGCGATTTCAAGGTCCACGCCGACTACGGAACCTTCATCTATCCCGAAACCTACATCATTGACGCGCGGGGCAAGGTGCAGGAGAAGATTCCCGAGGGAGCGGACTGGAGCGACCCCCGGCTGACACAACTGGTCAGTTCGCTGCTGTGATCCTGGCGCCCCTAACAGTTGGCCTGTTTCTTGCGTACGCCTCGCTGGTGGACGACGTCCGCGCGCTGTCGGCGCGCCACGATTTCGCCGCCGCCGAACAAGCGGTCCGTGTCTACCAGGCACAAAAAGGCGCTACCGCGGAACTCGCCGCAGCCCTATCCTGGCTGGCGCGCGGGGAACTCGGCGCTCACCACAACAATGAGGCGGACGCCTACGCCGCCCAGGCGCGCCGCATGGCAGCCAGTCTGGTGGGTATGCGGAACCCGGACGCGGACCCGTCCCTCTCCACCGCGCTCGGCGCCGCCATTGAGGTTCACTCGCAGGTGCTGGCCGCGCGCGGGGAACGGCCGCAGGCAGTGGCCTACCTGCGGCAGGAACTGGCGTCCTTCGCCGCCACCGGGCTTGCCGAACGGATCCAGAAAAACATCAATCTGCTGGGGCTGACCGGTACGCCCGCGCCGCCGCTCAATGAGGCAACCTGGCTGGGACCCAAACCCACCGGCCTGGCCGCTCTTCGCGGCCACGTGGTGCTGCTATTTTTCTGGGCGCACTGGTGTCCGGACTGCAAAGCCGAAGCGCCCGTGCTGGCCGAAATCGTGCGCGTTTACGGTCCCAAAGGACTGGTGCTGGTCGGACCCACCAAGCTCTACGGTTACGCGGCGGAAGGCGACGACGCTACGCCCGCCCAGGAGTTGCCGTATATCGATGCCGTCCGCCGCCAGTTCTATTCCGCTCTTTCCGGCATGGCCGTGCCGGTGAGCGCCGCCAGTTTTCAGACTTATGGAGCCAGTACGACGCCAACTCTGGTGCTGCTCGATGCCAATGGAATTGTGCGCTTCTACCATCCCGGCGCCGTCTCTGGGGCCGAACTGGCGGAACGGATTGAGGTTTTGCTGAAGCGCTAGAGAGCGAAACTCAGGCGATCTTCGCTAGGCTGGAGGCCAGCCGCTTGGCACGCGCCCGCCAATAGTCTTCCAGCCGTTGGATCACCAGATCCAAGGCTGCGCGTCGCGCGTAGAGAGATTCCAGTTGCTTCTGCTCCGGAGTCCTCTGCAGATACCGATTCAAGCTGGCGTTGACTCTGCGGCTAACCATAGTTCTAGATGTACCAGAACTAATGAAAGGAACACAATAAGCAAAGTTAGTACTATCCAGGGAGAAAACGCGGGGATTTGCAGCCGCAAATGAGGGTATCGGTTCACTTGTTGATCAATTCCGCAATCTGATCCGCGTTTGCCTCCACCACAACCGGCGCATTAGCGAACGTTGACCGCAGCAATGTTCCGTCCGGCGCATGCAACGATCCTGTGTGATAGCGGTGAATGTAATCCGGGTCCTTGAGAACGTTACCCGTAAGCACCGCCACCACGTCCGCGTCCCCTGCAATGGTGCCCGCCGCGGAAAGTTTGCGAATGCCGGCCAGCGTCGCCGCAGAAGCGGGCTCGCAGCCGATGCCACAGCGCCCAATGATCGCCTTGGCGTCCGCAATTTCCTGCTCGGTCACTTTTTCCACCACGCCGCCTGACGTCAGCACCTCGTGCAGCGCCTTCGGCCACGAAATCGGGTCGCCGATCTTGATGGCGGTCGCCAGCGTCTCCGGGTGGGTCACGGCGTTGAGGCGCGAGTGGTCCGCAGCCCGGAACAAATCGAAGAACGGCGCTGAGCCTTCTGCTTGAATCACCGCCAGGCGCGGCAGGCGGCCGATCAAGCCAAGCTCTTTCATTTCCCGCAGCGCCTTGCCGAAGGCCGACGTGTTGCCCAGATTGCCTCCCGGCAGCACTACCCAGTCGGGCACGCGCCAGTCGCGCTGGTCCATCATCTCCACCATGATGGTTTTCTGCCCCTCGATGCGGAAGGGGTTGATGGAATTGAGCAGGTAGATACCCAGGCGCTCCGCCAGCTGCCGCACCAGCGCCAGGATCTGATCGAAGTTTGCCTCCACCTGAAACGTGCGTGCGCCGTACTCCAGCGCCTGCGCCAGCTTGCCGAACGAAATGTTGCCGTGTGGGATGAAGATCACTGGGTCGAGGCCGGCCGCGCTGGCATAGGCGGCCATCGAGGCCGAGGTGTTGCCGGTGGAAACGCACGCCACGCGCCGCGCGCCCAGGCGCACGGCCTGCGCTACGCCGCAGGTCATGCCGTTGTCTTTGAAAGAGCCCGTGGGATTGAATCCCTGGTGCTTGAACGTGATGCGGTCCAGACCGCCGTACTGGGCGGCGCGCGGCGCGTCGAGCAGCGGCGTGTTGCCCTCGCGCAACGTAACCACCTGCCGGTAATCGTCGAGGAACCCAATCAGCTCGCGGTACCGCCAGACGCCGCTCTGATCCAGCGGCACGTTCGACAATCGCCGCTCGCGCCAGATCTGCTTCCACCCGGATGGGTGGCCTTCCGGTGCAGGGTAGACGGCTTCCAGCAGACCGCCGCAGCGCGGGCAGTTGTAAATGATCTCGGTGATCGGAAAGCGCGCGCGGCAGCGCTCTTCGAAACAGGCAAGTTCCGCTGGCATGAAGCCTTATTATAGGGGAATGCTCCGCGTGCACCTGGAAAATGGCGTGGTTTCTGTGACCAAGGCGCCGCTGCTGGAACGCCCTCCAGGCTTTGCGTTGCTCCGCTTGCTGCTCGCCGGTATCTGCAATACCGACCTGGAATTGCAGCGCGGCTACTACGGCTTCACCGGCACTCCCGGTCACGAATTTGTCGCCGAGGTGGTCGAGGCCGATAACCCCGCCCTTGTCGCCAAACGTGTAGTGGGCGAGATCAACCTTGCCTGCGCGCGCTGCGCCTGGTGTGGCAAAGGCCTCGGCCGCCACTGTCCGAATCGCGCCGTGCTGGGCATCGTGAGGCATCCCGGAGCCTTTCAGGAGTTCTTCACTCTGCCGGAACGCAACCTGCACGTTCTGCCGGATGGCATCCCGCTCGAGCGCGCCGTTTTCGCCGAACCGCTGGCCGCCGCCTGCGAGATTCTCGACCAGGTGACGATCCCGCCGAAATCGCCGGTTGCGGTCCTGGGCGACGGCAAGTTGGGCCTCCTGGTCGCGCAGGTGCTCGACGTCCACGGCTACCCTGTGCGCCTGTTTGGACGCCACGAAGAGAAATTGCGGATTGCGGCCGCTTCCGGCGTCGCCACGGAACGGGTGAACGGCGCGCTGCCAGTCGCCGCGTACGATTGGGTGGTTGACGCGACCGGCTCACCCGAAGGCTTGCGGCAGGCCGTCGCCATGGCGTGCCCGCGCGGCACGGTGATCCTCAAGTCCACCGTGCATGGCGCCGTGGGCGTGGATACCGCGCCCGTCATCGTCAACGAAGTAACCCTGGTGGGCTCGCGCTGCGGCCGTTTTGAGGCCGCCATCCCTCTGCTGGACCACGCGCTCATCCGCGCCGAGGACCTGATCGCCGCCCGCTTCCCGCTGCGCGACGCCGCACACGCCTTCGCGCAAGCCGCCCAGAAAGGCACCCTGGCCACCCCAACGGCCGCCTCCCTGGCGATAGCCCGGACTGATGAACTGTCCGCGGGCGATCGTCTCGCCCGAGACAAGCATCACCTGTTTGACCGCCCCGGGCGGGCTGGCTCCCGCGCTCCACAGGCGGAAGTTGCCGCCGCGGCCTGCGGCGCTGACTTCGTAAAGTCCGCCC
>CAZZHN010000020.1:0-24924 GCA_964654065.1 uncultured Solibacteraceae bacterium | reverse complement strand
AGTGCTGCTGCAGCCGTAGGTGCCTGACGCCTTCCGCTCCCTGACGGTCGCGGCTCCGATGTCCTTTCCGAGCCGCGACCGTCAGGGAGCGGTAGCCGCCCCGTGTCTCGGGTCGGCCGCAAAAGTCCGTAGCGCCGGCGGTCTTTGCCGCCGGTGTTTTTGGCCGTGAATCGCGAAGCTTCGAGGCGTTTCCCCGCGCGACTTCAATACCTGTGTACCATGGTACAATCGAGTCGTGAAGAAACAGCCCCGCCTCAAGATCGAGCGCGTCCAGACCGGCGTCCGCATGGAAAAGCGCCTCCTGAAGGTGCTCAAGGCGCTGGCCGAGTATCATGACCTGACGTTGGGAGATCTCCTGGAAGGCATCGTCCTGCACGCCTTCGAAGGTAAAGCGCCGTTTGGCCGCGACAGCCTAAAACTGATCGCGGACTTGAAGCGCATCTACAAGCTGGACCTGGACGCCAGCGCCAGTCACCGTCTCGTGGAGGAATAGTCCGCCGCGCCGCCCTACTTCTTCAGGTTCAAGACTTCGTTGAGGGACCCCTGGCGGTAGCCTTCCAGGTCCAGAGTGACGTAGCGGAAACCCAGGGCCTTAAAGATCTCGGTGAAGCGCGCCGCCATTTCCAGCGTCAACGCCTGCGCCATCTCCTCGCGCGCGATTTCCACCCGCACCACCTCGCCATGGAAGCGCACGCGGAATTGCCGGAAGCCGAGCGCCTTGATCTGCTCCTCGCCGGCTTCGACCGTCTTCACCGTCTCCACCGTCACCGGCGTTCCATAAGGAATGCGCGAACTCAGGCATGCCGATGCTGGCCGGTCCCACGTCGGCAGGCCCGCCGCGCGCGAGAGTTCGCGGATCTCCGACTTGGACAATCCCGCATCGGCCAGCGGCGCCGCTACGCGGTGCTGCTCGGCGGCGCTTTGCCCCGGGCGATAGTCGCCCAGGTCATCCACATTCACACCGTAAATGATGTGCTCGAAGCCGCGTTCGCGCCCCACCTGTTCCAGCCGCGTAAACAGCTCGTCTTTGCAGTGAAAGCAGCGGTCGGGATTGTTGCGCGTGTAGTCCGGGTTGTCGAACTCGTGCGTCTCGATATATTCGTGGGCAATGCCGAACTGAGCCACGAACGCCTCGGCGTCGCGCTTATGAGATTCCGGGATGGAAGCCGAATCGGCCGTAACCGCCAGTGCTCCGCTGCCCACCGCGCGGTGCGCCGCCCATGCCAGGTAGGCCGAGTCCGTGCCGCCGGAAAAGGCGACCAGCATGCGGCCCATCCCACGCAGAATTTCGAAGAGCCGCTCTTCTTTTTCCGGGAGGCGTGCCGTGTTTGTGAGCTCCACCAGAGCGGGCATAGGACTTCAGGCGTCGGCAGGTCGGGGACCTGCCCCACTTCAGTCTACTGTACGGGCAGCATCTCCTGCGAGCCGCCGTTGCCGTTCTCTGTGTCGGGGATGACGCTCGCCGCCGCCACCTTGTCGCCATCCTCCAGGCTCACCAGCCTAACGCCCTGCGTTGACCGGCCCACCTGGCGGATCGTGGAGGACTCGATGCGAATGATCTTACCGTTCTGGCTGACGATCATCAGGTCGGTATCTTCCCTCACCGAAAGGACCGCGACCACTTTGCCGGTCTTGGACGTGGTCTTCATGTTGATCACGCCCTTGCCGCCGCGCGCCGTCAGCCGGTAGTCTTCCAGCTTGGTGCGCTTGCCGAAGCCGTTTTCGGCGATGGAGAGAATGAGACCCTCCTTTTCGACAATCTCCATGCCCACCAGGAAATCGCCTTCCGGCAGGTCCATGGCCCGTACGCCGCGCGCCTGGCGGCCCATGGCGCGCACCTGGCTTTCGGCGAACCGGATGGCCTGCCCCTCGTGCGATCCCAGGAAAATGTAGTTGGCGCCGTTGGTGATCCTGGCGCCGATCAGTTCATCGCCCTCGTCGAGCGACACCGCGATAATGCCCCGCGCCATCGGATTGTCGAACTCCGTCAGCTCCGATTTCTTAATCACGCCGTGGCGCGTCACCATCACGATGAACTGGTCGGGCACGAAGTCCGCCACCGACAGAAACGCCTTTACCGTTTCGTCCGGCTGCAGGTTGATCAGGTTGGAAATGTGTTTGCCCTTCCCCGTGGTGGTGGCGTCGGGAATTTCGTAGGCCTTCAGCCAGTACACGCGCCCGCGCGTGGTGAAGATCAGCAGGTAGGCGTGCGTGGAGGCGATAATCAGGTGCTCCACGAAGTCCTCCGTGCGCGTTCCCATGCCGATGCGCCCCTTGCCGCCGCGCGTCTGGCGGCGGTAGGTATCGACGGACGTGCGCTTCAGGTAGCCGCCCCGCGTGACCGTCACCGCCGTGTCTTCCACGGCCACCAGGTCCTCCAGGCGGATTTCGCCAGCGTCGTCGATGATCTGCGTCCGCCGTTCGTCGCCGTACTCTTTCTGGACTTCCTTCAACTCCTTGACGATCAAGTCGCGCAACACTTTATCGGAGCCCAGTATCTCGAGGTATTCCGCAATGCGGCGTTGGATGTCGGTCAGCTCATCGAGGATCTTCTGCCGTTCCATGCCGGTCAGCCGCTGCAACTGCATCTCGATGATGGCCTGCGCCTGCCGCTCGGTGAATGCGAAGCGTCCGATCAGCGAATCGCGCGCCTCGCGCGGCGCTTTGGCGGCGCGGATCAACCGGATGACTTCGTCCAGGTTGTCCAGCGCCTTTTGGAAGCCCAGCAAAATATGTTCGCGCTCGCGGGCCTTGCGCAGTTCGTATTCGGTGCGCCGCCGCACCACGTCCACCCGGTGCTCGATGAAGCACTTGATGATCTCCACCAGGCCCAGCTCGCGCGGCTGCCCGTTGATGATCGAGAGCAGGATGATGCCGAAGCCGGTCTGCAGTTGGGTGTGTTTGTAGAGGTTGTTGAGCACCACCTCGGCCTGCTCCCCGCGCTTCAGCTCGATGGTGATGCGCATCCCGTCGCGGTCGCTGTGGTCCAGCACGTCCGCCACGCCTTCAATGCGCTTCTCGTTCACCAGCGAGGCGATCTGCTCCAGCAGCTTCGACTTGTTCACCTGGTAGGGAATCTCGGTGACCACGATCTGCTCTTTGTCCTTGCCCACCCGCTCGATGGCGGCTTTGGCGCGCAGCTTGAGCTGGCCGCGGCCCCGCGTATACGCGTCGATGATCCCCTGCCGGCCGAGGATGAACCCGCCCGTTGGAAAGTCGGGCCCCGGCACCATCTCGAGGATCTTGGCGAGCGGCGTGCTCGGATGCTGCACCAGCTGCACCGTGGCGTTGATGATCTCGGTGAGATTGTGCGGCGGAATGTTGGTTGCCATTCCGACAGCGATACCGGACGAACCATTCACAAGCAGGTTCGGCACCCGAGTCGGCAGCACCTCCGGTTCCTGTTCGCTGCCGTCGTAGTTGGGTTTGAAGTCGACCGTTTCTTTGTCGATGTCCTCCAGCACCGCCGTGGCCACCCACGACAGGCGCGCTTCGGTGTACCGGTCGGCCGCCGGCGGATCCCCATCCACCGACCCGAAGTTGCCCTGCCCGTCCACCAGCGGATAGCGCATCGAGAAATCCTGCGCCAGCCGGACCAATGCATCATAGATGGCCAGGTTGCCGTGAGGATGATATTTGCCCATGCAGTCGCCCACGATGCGCGCGCACTTCCGCGTCGCGCGGTTGGGCGCCAGGCCCATCTGCTGCATCGTGTAAAGAATGCGCCGGTGCACGGGCTTCAATCCGTCGCGAATGTCCGGCAGCGCGCGGCCCACGATCACGCTCATCGCGTAATCCAGATAGCTGCGCCGCATCTCCTCTTCGATGTTGATGGGGACGAGGTTTTTGTTGCCGTCGCCGCCCGGCGTTCCTGGCAAAGGCAGCGTGCCGCCGGAGGGCGGCGCAGGTGGTCCCTGTGGTGGTAGTTCCGAGTCTGACAAGTTGGCTCCTGTTACGGGGTAAGTCCTATTTTAGCAAATGTTTAGTTCGTGGGACAAACATCCGGATCTTCGTCATATGTTCGCCTGGAAGCCGCCGTGGGGCAGACCCCCTGGTCTGCGCGGGACGCCCCCGTTCCGCTCCTGGCTCGACGAGCCGGTACAAAGCTAAACCGCCGGGAGGGATCTTGCCAGCGCGTCAATCGCCTGGAGGCCGCGCCAGAATGCCGGCAACAGGTCCAGTCGCAGGGCGTTCGGGCCGTCAGACAGCGCTTTCTCCGGCGCGTCATGCACTTCGACGAATACGCCGCTGACTCCCACCGCTACGGCGGCCCGCGCCAGGGGCTCGATGAACTGCGGCTGCCCGCCGGAAACGCCGCCGGCGCCGCTGGGCAGTTGCACGCTGTGAGTGGCATCAAACACCACCGGCCATCCCGCGTCGCGCATGATCTTGAGCCCGCGCATGTCCACCACCAGGTTGTTATAGCCGAATGAGGAGCCGCGCTCCGTGATGACCACCTGGGAGTTGCCGGTGGAGGCGACCTTTTCCGCGGCGCGGTGGATATCGTGCGGCGCCAAGAACTGCCCCTTCTTGATGTTGACGATGCGCCCGGTGCGGCCCGCCGCCAACAGCAGATCGGTTTGCCGGCATAAAAAAGCGGGAATCTGCAGGATGTCGGCCACGCCGGCCGCGGCTTCGGCCTGCCCCGGCTCATGGATATCCGTCAGGATCGGAAAGCCCTCCGCCTTCAGCTCGCCCAGAATGCGCAAACCTTCGGCGACACCCGGCCCGCGGTAGGCATCCAGGCTGGTCCGGTTGGCCTTATCGAACGAGGCCTTGAAGACGAAATCGCCCACGGCATCGCGAATGCCCCGCGCCATCCGGTGCACGTGCTCTTCGCTTTCAATGACGCAGGGACCCGCGATCAGCACCAGCGGCCGGCCGGCGCCGAACGCGCTGAACTCAATCGCCATTGGTGAGCATCGTCTCCGCCCGGTCCCGGCTCGCGGCGCGCGGCCGCAGCCGCTGCCGGTTTTCGTAGGCAGCGCCGATGAACGACTTGAATAGCGGATGCGGTTCCATCGGCTTCGACTTAAACTCCGGATGGAACTGGCAGCCCAGGTACCAGGGGTGATCGGCGATCTCGCAGATCTCGACGTAGGTGTTGTCGGGCGTCTCGCCGGTGATGCGCAGGCCGGCGGCTTTCAGCCGGTCCTCATACTCGCGGTTGAACTCATAGCGGTGCCGGTGGCGCTCGTGAATTTCGCGCGTGCCATAAGCTCCATAGGCGAAGCTCGGTTCCGCTAGCCGGCAGGGCCAGCTTCCCAGCCGCATCGTGCCGCCCAGCTCGTCCACGCCCTTCAACTCGCGCAGCTTGAAAATCACGCGGTGCGGTGTGCCGGGGTTGAACTCGGTGGAATCCGCTCCCTCCAGCCCGCACACGTTGCGCGCGTATTCGATCACCATTGTCTGCATGCCCAGGCAGATGCCGAAGTAAGGCACCTTCCGCTCGCGCGCGTAGCGGATGGCGTTGATCATGCCCTCGATGCCGCGCTTGCCGAACCCGCCGGGCACCAGAATGCCGTCATAGCCCTCGAGCTGTCTTTCCCAGTCCGGGCCGTGCACGCCTTCGGCTTCGATCCAGTGGATGTTCACCTTCAACTGGTGCGCCAGGCCGCCATGCAGCAGCGCTTCCTTGAGGCTTTTGTAGGAATCCTCGTACTCTACGTACTTTCCAACCAGGCCGATCGTTACCTCGTCACGCGGATTCTGCATGCGCTCCAGCATGGCGGTCCAGCGGTCCAGGTTGCGCTCCGCGGTGTTCAGGTGTAGCAGCCGGCATACGATGTCGTCGACACCTTCACCGGCGAACATCAGCGGTACTTCGTAAACGCTCTTGACGTCGCGCGCCGTCACGACGGCTTCCACATCCACGTCGCAGAACAGCGCGATCTTCTCCTTCATCTCCTGCCCGATGAACCGCTCCGAGCGGCAGATCAGGATATCCGGCTGGATACCGATAGCGCGCAGCTCTTTGACGCTGTGCTGCGTCGGCTTGGTTTTGAGTTCCTGAGCGGCGGCGATCCACGGCACCAGCGTCACGTGCACGTACAGGCAGTTGCCGCGGCCCTGTTCGTGGCGCATCTGGCGGATGGCTTCCAGAAACGGCAGCGATTCGATATCGCCCACGGTGCCGCCGATCTCGGCGATCACCACGTCCACGTCCTGCGCCACCCGCTTCAGGCCGGCCTTGATCTCGTTGGTCACGTGCGGGATCACCTGCACAGTCTTGCCCAGGTAATCGCCTCGCCGTTCGCGGGCGATGATCTGCTCATAGATGCGGCCCGAGGTGAGGTTATTGCTCTGCGTCAGTTTGGCGTGCGTGAAGCGCTCGTAATGGCCCAGGTCGAGGTCGGTCTCAGCGCCGTCGTCGGTGACGAAGACCTCGCCGTGCTGGAACGGGCTCATGGTGCCCGGATCTACGTTCAGATAGGGATCGAATTTCTGGCAGGTGACTTTCAGGCCGCGGCTTTCCAGCAGGCACCCTATGGAAGCTGCGGCAATTCCTTTGCCCAGCGACGAAACCACGCCGCCCGTTACGAAAATGTACTTTGCCATCTCACTTCACCCCCGGCATCATGGAAGCTTCAAAGAGGCGCGAGACCCGTGCCAGGTCCTCCGGCGTGTCCACGCCCAGCGACTCATAATCGGTTTCGACGACTCGTATCGAGTAGCCGTTCTCCAGCGCGCGCAGTTGCTCCAGGCATTCGGCGCGCTCCAGCGGGCCTGCCGCGAGGCGCGAATACCCCAGCAGGAAATCGCGCCGGTACACGTACAACCCAATATGCTTGAACCACGCGCCGCCTGCGGACCGCATATAGGGAATCGGGCAGCGCGAAAAGTAGATAGCATCCCCCGCGTGGCTGGCGACCACTTTGACCACGTTGGGGTCCGTGATTTCGCGGGGGTCCTCAATCTTTTTCTTCAGCGTTGCCATCACCACCCCGTCGTCGTGGACCACCGGCAGAATGGCGGCGTCGATGGCGGCAGGATCGATCAGTGGCTCATCGCCTTGAATGTTGACCACCACCGAGGCGTCTTCGCCGGAGGCGACTTCCGCCACACGGTCGGTGCCGGAGGCGTGATCGCGGCTCGTCATGCGAACCGGCGCTCCGAAACTCCGTGCGGCCTCGTAAACCCGCTCATCGTCCGTGGCGATGATCGTCGTGCTCAGATAACGGGACTGGCACGCGCGTTCGTAAACATGCTGCAGGATGGTTTTGGAGGAGAGGAGTGCCAGGACCTTGCCGGGAAAACGTGAAGAGGCAAACCGCGCTGGTATTACGCCCAGAATTTTACGGGGCACAGGCGATCATACCATAAAACCCCTGTGATAGACTTAGTTATAGAAATGCTGGCCTGACAGCTATGCTCCTGTCCCGGTGTGAGCTGCCCGTCGTCCTCGCCGCCTTCCTGGGTTTCTCGTTTGGGGCGCAAGCTCAAGAACCCGGTGGCTCTCCCGCTACCATCGCGCCGAGGCCCAAGGCAACCGGAAAAGAGCAGATTCTTCCCAAGGCCAACATCCGCGTGGATTCCACGCTGGTGCTGATTCCGGTGACTGTGACCGATCCCATGAACCGCTTCGTCACGGGTCTCGAAAAAGAGAATTTCAAGGTGTTCGAAGACAAGAAAGAGCAGGAAATCAGCCAGTTCTCGAGCGAGGATGCGCCGCTTTCGGCGGGTGTGATCTTCGATTGCAGCGGCAGCATGGGCCACAAGCTGGAAAAATCGCGGCTGGCGGTTTCCGAGTTCTTCAAGACCGCCAACCCGGAGGATGAGTTCTTCCTGATCCAGTTCAACGATACGGCCAATCTGGTGCAGCCCTTCACGCAGAATCTGGAGGAAATTCAGAACCGCCTGACGTTTACCTTCTCGCGCGGCCGGACGGCGCTGCTCGATGCCGTCTTTCTCGGCCTGCACACCATGAAGCAGGCGAAGAACCCGCGTAAAGCGCTGCTCATCATCTCCGATGGCGGCGATAACAACAGCCGGTACACGGAAGCGGAAATCAAGAACCTGGTGAGGGAAGCGGACGTCCAAATCTATGCGATTGGAATTTACGAGGAAGGCCCGGCGCGCGCGCGTACTCCGGAAGAGAGCGCCGGACCTGCCCTGCTCGCCACCATCGCCGAACAGACCGGCGGCCGGCAGTATGAAGTGGACAACTTGAACGAACTACCGGATGTGGCGGCGAAAATCGGCGTGGAACTGCGGAATCAGTACGTACTGGGATATAGTCCGCAGAACCTGGATCGCGACGGCAAGTACCGCCATGTGGTGGTCAAGGTGATTCCGCCGCGCGGCCTGCCGCTGCTGCGGCCCTTCTGGAGACTGGGATATTATGCTCCTTCGCAATAGCTGGCGGGCGCCGGCGCTGATGGTCGCGCTGGCCGCTTTCGGCCAGGACAGACCCGCGGTTCCTTCCGGCGCCGAGGATGCCGGCGTGGTGTTCCGCACCGATACGCGTCTGGTGGTGTGTCACACGACGGTGGTGGACAAGAACGGCCATCTGGTGACGGACCTTCCCGAATCGGCTTTTTCGGTCGCCGAGAACGGCGCGCCGCAAGCCATCAAGGCGTTCAAGCGGGAGGACGTGCCGGTTTCGCTCGGGCTGATCATCGATAACAGCGGCAGCATGCGCGAGAAGCGCGCCAAGGTGGCGGCGGCGGCGCTGGGACTGGTCAAGGCCTCCAACAAGGACGACGAGGTCTTTGTGGTCAATTTCAACGACGACGCTTACCTCGATCTGCCCCACGGCAAGGACTTCACCAACGACATCACCGAAATGGAAGAGGCGCTTTCGCGCATCGATTCGCGCGGCGGCACCGCCATGCGCGACGCCATTCGCATGTCGATCGACCATATCAAGCAGAAGGGCAGCCGCGACAAGAAGGTCCTGGTGGTGGTCACCGACGGCAACGATAATTCCAGCGTGATCAGCCTGGAGAATCTGGTGAAAGCCGCGCAGCAGAGCGAGGTGCTGATTTACGCGGTGGGCCTGTTGAGCGAAGAAGAGCGGCGCGAGGCCGTGCGCGCTAAGCGCGCGCTGGAGGAACTGGCGACGGCAACGGGCGGCGAAACCTACTTCCCCAAGGACCTGAGCGACGTCGACCGGATTGCCACCGACGTGGCGCGGGATATCCGCAGCCAGTACACCATCGAGTACTCCCCGAGCAACGCCGCCATGGACGGCTCTTACCGGACGATCAAAATCGCCGTGAATGCCCCCGGCCACCCATCGGTGCGGACGCGCACTGGCTACTTCGCCACCCCGGATCAGGGAGCGCCGCCCCCGCAGGGATCCAATTCCCTGAAATCGAAATAGTGCTGGCGATTCTCTGGCGCCTGACCCGCGGTTACCGCCTCTGCCCGTGGCGCAGCCCGTACCTGCGATGGCGTATGGAAACTTACTGGGGAATTCACGCCGAAACCATCACCTTCGCTGAGTTCTGGCGCTTTTCCTGGCGCCAGCGCCGCGAACTGGCCGGCTACTTGCGTTGGGCCCAAAAAATGACCCGCAAAACCCGCGCCGCATAACCCCGTGGCGCAGGCCGTTCAGCCTGCTGTGTCGGGAGTCGTCTCGACATTTCTTTGTCCCCTCTGATCCGCCCCCGTCTTCGGTAGCGCCGGTGGTCTCTGCCACCGGTGCTTTTTCGGTCCCCTCGCGTCTCTCACCGTACTCACACAAAAGCCCCGCCGTCCTCCGAGGACACGGCGGGGCTTTCAGAATGACGGGCCGGTTAGTTCTTCACCGGGCTGGAGGGCGCGGCGCTGGCAACCTTGGAAGTGCCCGAAGCCTTCGAAGAGCCAGTGGTCTTCTTCGAGCTCTTCGTGCCTTTCTTCGTGCTCTTCGGTTTTGCAGCGCTTTTGGCGGTCTTGGTGGTTTGCCCGGCGGGCGCGGCTGCCGGCGTTTGCGCGGCGAACGACAGGGTAGCGAACGCGAGGGCGATGGCGAACAGTGTCTTTTTCATTTTCTCTTCTCCTCTGCGGGCCTCATCGCCCGCTTACAGTTCTATGTTGGGCCAACCCCGGAAAAAGCACGATAGCCGCCGCAGGCTACTCCAGGCCCCGAATTCAGGGTGGGTGTGGTTAAGATTTCTTAGTGTGAATTGGGTGTCGCGCATAGCCCGAACCGGCGATTCAAGCCGGGGCCGCGAGTTGCGATACTGAGAACGCCATGCAACCCAAGCCGATTACCCACGGCAACATCTTCCGCGTGCTCACGGCCGGGTTCGGGCTGGTGATGATTTTGCTGCTGGCGGCGGCGCTGGTGGCCGTCCGCAATATCCACGCCATCCAGCAGAGCGCCGCCAGCCTGATCGGCGGGCAGGAAGTGGCGCGCCGCCTGATCGGCGAGTTGCACGGCCAGCAAACGAGTTTGACCGAGGTATTCTCGGTGCTGGCGCGTGATCCAGATTCGGTCGACGAAGGCGCCATCCTCAAGCAGCTCGATACCGCCGATGCCGACACCGCGCGCATCGCCGCCGAGGGCGCCCGTACCCCGGACCGTGATCTTTGGGCGCGGCTCCAGGCAGCATCGCTCGCATTCTCGGGCGAAGCGCGGCACATCCTGGCGGAGGACGAACCGGAGACATTCGCCCCGGTGGAACTTTTCCGCGACCATGAAGACTTCATGACCGTGGTAGCGCGGCTGGTGGAGCGGGAATACCAGCAGGCGGGCGCGGCCCAGGCGCAGCTCAACCAGCGGACCTCCGATCTGCTCCATACCACGGTGATTTTTGCCGGTTCCAGCTTGCTGCTGGCGCTGTTGTTCGCCATCATCACCGTCCGCATGGTTTCGCGGCTGATTCGCGGCATGGAATGGCAGACGGCGGAGCTTGGCCGCGTTTCCTGGCACATGTTGGAGGATCAGGAAGCCACCGCGCGGCGGTTTTCTCACGAGCTGCACGATGAGCTGGGCCAGGCGCTTACCGCCATCAAGACCAACCTCGGCGCGCTGGCGGCGGGCGGGCAGTCGAACCGGGAGCGCCTGCAGGACTGCTTGAGCCTGGTCGATGAGGCCATCGGCAACGTGCGCCAGATGTCGCAGCTCCTGCGCCCCACCATCCTCGACGATTTCGGGCTGGCCGCCAGTCTGCGCTGGCAGGTGGAAGGATTTGCGGCGCGCACCGGCATTGAAGCGCGCTTCGAATCCAACTTCGAGGGCAGGCTGCCGGGCGAAACCGAAACACACCTCTTCCGCATCGCCCAGGAGGCCTTGACCAATGTGGCACGCCACGCGCAGGCCGGGCGCGTGACGGTTAGGCTGATGGCCGGTAAGCAGCAGCTCCGGCTCAGCGTGGAAGACAACGGCCGCGGGCTCGCCGGCGCGCCGGCCGAAGGCCGCGGCATGGGCTTGATCGGCATGCGCGCGCGCGCCCGCATTGCCGGCGGCGAACTGACCGAGCGCTCTCAACCCGGCCAGGGTGTTTTAATTGAGGTGCGGCTCCCCTTACCCGATGAAACGAATTCGCATTCTGCTGGCTGACGATCACGCCGTCGTCAGGCGCGGCTTCCAGATGATCCTCGCTGAGCAGGCCGACATGGAGATCGTCGGCGAGGCCGGCAACGGCCGCGAGGCGTTGGAGCAGGCCGCGAAGCTCAAGCCGGACGTGGTGGTGATGGACGTCGCCATGCCGGAGTTGAACGGCATCGAGGCCACCCGCCGCATGGCGGAGAACGCGCCACACGCCCGCGTCCTCGCGCTCAGCATGCACAAGGACTCTGTCTACGTGCGCGAGATTCTGCGCGCCGGCGCCCGCGGTTACCTGTTGAAGGATTCGGTGGCCGCGGACCTGGTGAGCGCGGTGCGCGCTGTGGCCTCCGGCGAAGGTTACCTCAGCCCGGCCGTCTCCGACGCGGTGTTGGACGATTACCGCCGCCACGTCACCAATCCCATAGACTTGCTCACCAGCCGCGAGCGCGAAGTCCTGCAGATGCTCGCCGAAGGCAAGACCAACAAGGAAATCGCCGTCGTTCTCAACCTGAGCGTCTACACCGTGGACGCGCACCGCGGCCGCATTATGGAAAAGCTCAATCTGCACAGCATCAACGAGCTGGTGCGCTTCGCGGTACGAAACGGATTGATCGATTGAGGTTCTTCTGTGGGGCACCGGGACCAACCGCTCCCTCTGGTGGCGGCTCGGAGCGCCTCGGAGCCGCGACCGTCAGGGAGCGGTGACCGGAATACGCAGGCATGCGAACGCCCGGACTCACGCTTGTTCTGCTTCGATACCGGCGCCGGAAAGGGCCGCTTCCACCTCGGCGGGGCGCAGGCGGGTCGCGTCGTACTCCACCATTAGGCTGTCCATCGCGGGCGACAACTGCACCCGTTGGATGCCGTAGAGCGTGTGCGCATCGGCGATGGTCTGCAGCAGGGTATCGCGGAGCGGCTGGCGGAGGCGAAAGCGGATCTGCACCTTAGTCATGCTTATTTACAGAATACCAGCGTGAAGATTGAGAGGCCCTGCGCCGCGGCCCAGACCGGGATTGGTGCGAATGGCCTCCGTGACCCAGCGTTTGGCGCGCGCGGCGGCTTCGGGAAGAGCCATTCCCAGCGCCAGGCAGGCGGTGATGGCCGCTGAATACGCGCAGCCGGTGCCGTGGGTGTGCGGCGTCGGGATCCGCTCAGCGGTGAACTCATGCCAGGCGGACCCCACCAGCAGCAGGTCCACCGCATCGCCCGGCAGGTGGCCTCCCTTGAGGAGTACGGCGCGCGCGCCCATTTCGCGTAAGCGTATGGCGACGCGTCGCGCGTCGTCCAATCCCTCGATGGCGATGCCCGTGAGCGCCGCTGCCTCGGGAATGTTGGGAGTCACCAGGGCCGCCAACGGCAGCAATTCTTCCGCCAGCAAGCGCGCCGCATCCGGCGCCAGCAGCGGCTGGCCCTGCGTGCTGAAAAGCACCGGATCCACCACTAGCGGGAATTCGAAATACCGCGCGGCCTGGGCTACCGCGTGCACAATCGCGGCGGAACCGAGCGCGCCCGTCTTGGCAGCGCCCGGCGGCATGTCTTCCACAACGGCCTCGATCTGCTGGCATACCAGTTCGGCCGCCAGTACCTCCACACGGGAAACACGCACGCTGTTCTGCACCGTGATCAGCGTGGCCACGGCCTCGCCATACACGCCGAACTGGTGAAACGTCTTCAGGTCGGCCTGCAGACCGGCGCCGCCGCTCGGATCGGAGCCGGCGATGGTGAGCGCGATAGCCGTCATGCTGTACCAAGAATAGCTCGCCCGGCTCTTAGGGCACGATCTCTTCCATCGACGCGGGCCGGCCGCGCGTTAAACTCGTGCATGAGGGGGAAGACCCATGAAAGTCGGAGTAATTGGATCGGGCGGCGTGGCGAAGGCGCTGGCTACGGGCTTCCTGAAGCATGGCCACCAGGCAATGATGGGCACCAGGACTGCCGGCAAACTGGCGGAGTGGGCCGCAGCCAACCCCAAGGGTTCGGTTGGCAGCTTCGCGGACGCAGCCGCGTTCGGCGAAATCGTGGTTCTGGCAGTCAAGGGCAAGGTGGCAGCGGGAGCGCTGCAACTGGCCGGCGCCGGCAACCTGGCCGGGAAACTCGTCATCGACGCGACCAACCCGATTGAGGATGCCCCGCCGGAGAAGGGCGTATTGAAATTGTTTACCCGCTTCGATGCTTCCCTCATGGAACAGCTGCAAAACGAGTTCGCCGGCGCCAACTTCGTCAAGGCATTCAATTCGGTGGGCAGCGCCATGATGGTCGATCCCCAATTCAGGGGCGGCCGGCCAACCATGTTCATCTGCGGCAACAGCGAGGCCGCCAAGCAGTCCACCGCCCGCATCCTGGACGACTTCGGCTGGGAAGTGGCGGATATGGGCGGCGTAGAAGCGGCCCGCGCCATCGAGCCTCTCTGCATGCTCTGGTGCCTCCCTGGCTTCCTCCACAACCAGTGGACCCACGCCTTCAAATTGCTCGTGTAAAGGCACCGATTTCCGCGCCCGCGGAGCTTCCGTCCCGGCCCCGGGAATCCCAGACCGTTCTTGACAGACCGCGCCCGGAGC
Organism: uncultured Solibacteraceae bacterium; assembly: GCA_964654065.1. GTDB lineage: Bacteria > Acidobacteriota > Terriglobia > Bryobacterales > Bryobacteraceae > Bog-375. The sequence continues at coordinate 10,890 of CAZZHN010000020.1, read as the reverse complement.
GCCGGTGCCCTCGCGCCGCCATCCCCCATTCCATTTCGGACAAGGAAGTGTTATTTTTGGGCCATGGAAGCATTCATCGACCAGGTGATTGCGAGCCGCAGCGGCCGTCCTGGCGCTTTGCTGGCCATCCTGGAAGCCGTCCAGAACCGCCATCCGCAGAAGTATCTCCCCGAGGCCACCCTGCGCTACATCGCCGCGGCGATGAAGATCCCGTTTGCCCAGATCTATAGCGTGGCGACGTTCTATGCGCTGTTCAACCTGCAGCCCCAAGGCGAGCACACCATCTGCATCTGCCGCGGGACGGCCTGCCACACGCGCGGCTCGCGCAGCCTGCTGGAGAGTGTCCGGCTGGATCTTGGGATCCATGGCGGCGAAGACGACTCGCCCACCTCGCCGGACGGCAAGTTCACCGTTCGCACCGTGGCCTGCTTCGGACAATGCGCACTGGCGCCCGTCGTGGAAGTCGACCATCGCATCTGCGGCCACGTCAATGAGCGAACGCTCACGCGCGAAGTGGCGGCTGTCGCTGGGGGCCATGACCAATGACGCGGATTCTGGATATCAACGCCTTTAGTGAAGTTCGCGAGCGGGGGTTGGCAAAGCTGCTGCCGCCGCGGACTCGCATCGCGGTCGGCATGGGAACCTGCGGCCGCGGCAACGGCGCCGAGGGCCTCTACCACGCCTTCGCCGAGCAGATTGACCGAACCGGCGCGGACGTGGCGCTCGCCAGCGTGGGCTGTCTTGGTCCCTGCTCCGAGGAGCCGCTGGTCTCCATCCGCTTGCCGGGGCGCCCGCTGGTGATTCTCCACCGCGTGCAGTCCAGCGATGTCACGCGCATCCTCCACGACGCGGCCACCGGCAGCGTCACTCCGGACCTGGTCTACTGCAAGATCGAGGAATGGGATCACATCACCTCGCACATCAAGTACGGAAGTGCCTGGCCGGAGCTGCGCAACTGGGACGAGGTCCCCTTCTTTCGCGGGCAGAAGAAGATCGTCACGCGAAACTGCGGCTTCATCGATCCCGACGACCTGGAAGAGTACATGGCCGTCGGCGGCTACCAGGCCTTATATAAGGTCCTCATCGAAGGGCACCCGGAGGCGGTGATCGAGCAGGTCAAGGCGTCGAAGCTCCGCGGCCGGGGCGGCGCCGGATATCTCACCGGGAACAAGTGGGAATTCCTCGCCAAGACCAAGGTCAGCCAGAAATACATCATCTGCAACGCGGATGAAGGCGATCCCGGCGCTTACATGAACCGCAACGAAATCGAGAGCGACCCCCATTCGATGATCGAGGGCATGATCATCGGCGCTTACGTGATGGGCGCCCCCGAAGGCATCGTATATGTCCGCGCCGAATATCCTCTGGCCGTCCACCGCCTCGAGCGCGCCATCGAGCAGGCCCGCGAATACGGCCTGCTGGGCGAAAACATCCTCGGCCGCGGGTTTCAGTTCGACCTTTCGCTGGTGGAAGGCGCCGGAGCCTTTGTCTGCGGCGAGGAGACCGCCTTGATCGCCTCGCTCGAAGGCATGGCGGGGCGTCCGCGCCCGCGTCCTCCGTTCCCGGCCCAGAAAGGCTTGTGGGGCAGGCCAACCAGCATCAACAACGTCGAGACCTGGTACAACGTCGCCCCCATCGTCACCAAAGGCGCCGCCTGGTTCACCGAGACCGGCAGCACCAAGAGCGCCGGCACCAAGGTTTTCTCGCTCGTGGGCAAGGTCACCAACTCCGGGCTGGTGGAGCTGCCGCTGGGCACGCCACTCAAGACGCTGGTCTACGACATTGGCGAGGGCGGCATCGCCGGAAAAACGATCAAGGCCGTGCAGACCGGCGGGCCCTCGGGCGGCTGCATCCCCCATGAAATGTTCGACACCGCGGTGGATTACGAAAGCCTCGCCCAGATCGGTTCCATCATGGGGTCCGGCGGCATGGTCGTGATGGATGAAGACAACTGCATGGTGGATGTGGCCCGCTTCTTCATCGAGTTCACTCACTCCGAATCCTGCGGCAAGTGCGTCCCCTGCCGCGTCGGTCTCGACAAAGCGCTGAAGACCCTCGACGCGTTCACCCGCGGCGTTGCCACCCAGGACCAGTTCGAGGTGCTCGAAGAACTGGGCCGCATGATCCGCGACTGCTCTCTGTGCGGCCTCGGCCAGTCCGCGCCCAACCCCGTGCTCACCGCGCTGCGCCACTTCCGCCACGAGTTTGAGGACCACATCGTGGCGCGCCGCTGCCGGGCCGGCGTCTGCCAGGAGCTGGTGCTTTCCCCTTGCGAAAACAGCTGCCCGCTCCACATGAACATCCCGCGGTTCCTCCAGCTCTTCAAGGAAGGCAGGCTGGAGGACGCCTACCAGTCCGTCGTGATCGACAATCCGCTGCCGGCTTCCACCGGCCGTGTCTGCCAGCACCCCTGCGACAACCGCTGCCGCCGCCAGACGCTGGACGAAGCGGTCAACATGCGCGATGTCCACCGGCTCATCGCCGACACCGTTTTCGCTTCCCCCCGCTATGACGACCTGATGGCGCAGGTGGTGGCGCGGCGTTTCCCGCCCAGCGGCCGCAAGATCGCCGTCGCCGGCGCGGGGCCTGCCGGCCTCACCGCTGCCTACTATCTGGCCATGCTCGGTCATGACGTCACCGTCTATGAGAGCAAAGCGGAAGCGGGCGGCATGCTGCGTTACGTGCTCCCTGAGTACCGCCTGCCGAAGGACGTGCTGCGCAAAGAGCTGCAGCTCATCGAGCGCATGGGCGTCCGGTTCGTGTTCGATACCCGAGTCGGCTTTGACCTTCCCCTGCATGAGCTCGACGATCGCTTCGACGCCGTGTTCCTCTCCTTTGGAACCTGGAAGGAGTCGTGGGTGTATCTGCCCGGCACCGAGCTCAAAGGCGTCTGGCCGGCCCTGCCGTTCCTCGAGGCCGTCGCCCGCCAGGAGGAAATCGAGCTCGGCGGCAAGGTGGCCGTCATCGGAGGCGGAAACGCCGCCATCGATTCGGCGCGCACCGCGCTTCGCATGGGGGCCGAAGCCCTCATCCTCTATCGCCGCGAGCGGAAAGACATGCCCGCCATCGAAGAAGAGACGCGCGCCGCTGAGGAGGAAGGCGCCAAGATTCTCTTCCTGGCCGCCCCTCACCGCATCATCGGCACACCCGACGGCCGCGTGAAGGCTCTGGAAGTCGTCAAGACCAAGCTCGGCGAGTACGATGCCTCGGGCCGCCGCAAGCCGGTTCCCACCGGAGAAATCCAGCGCTATGAGTGCGACAGCGTCATCCTGGCGGTCGGCGAATCCGTCGACATGGACCTGCTGCAGGCCTCCGGCCTCAAGATCAGCGCCCATAACACCATCGACGTCGACCGCTATTCCATGGAGACCAGCCGGCCGCGCTTCTTCGCCGGCGGCGACGTCGTCAGCGGCGCTTCCAACCTCTCCAACGCCATGGGCTACGGCAAGAAAGCCGCGCGCAACATCGATGAGCGGCTGATGGGCGTGCGCCGCTGGGCCCGCCTCTTTCCCGAATTCGAGTACGACCAGGAGGCGCCCCTGCAGCCCAGCGAGAGCCGCCGCCACCATCCCCGCGAACTCCCGGCTCATCTGCGGGCGAAAAGCGTCGAGGAAGTCGTAACCGGCTTGACGTCGGCGGAAGCCTCCGAAGAGGCGTGCCGCTGCCTGCGCTGTGACGTGAAGGCGGTCAGTGGGAGATAACCATGCCGCAAAAGAAAATCTCGATCCGCATTGACGGCGAGTTGGTCAGCGCCGCCGAGGGCATGACCATCCTCGAAGCGGCCAGCGCGGCCGGGAAGTACATCCCCACGCTCTGCTATATGGCGGGGCTCACCGCGGTGGGCGCCTGCCGTTTGTGCGTGGTGGAAGTCGCCGGCGTCGGGCGCCTACTCCCCGCCTGCACCACGCCCGCGCAGGACGGCATGTCGGTCACCACCGCCTCGCCGCAGCTCACGCGTTACCGGCGCATGGTCATCGAACTCCTCCTGGTGGAACGCAACCACGTCTGCGCCGTCTGCGTCTCCAACGGCCATTGCGAGCTCCAATCGCTCGCCACGTCGCTCGGCGTCAGCAGCGTGCGCTATCCGTACAACTATCCGCGGCTGCCGGTCGACCTCTCCCACAGCCGCTTCGTGCTCGATCACAACCGCTGCGTGCTGTGCACCCGCTGCGTCCGCGTCTGCGCGGAAGTGGAAGGGGCGCACGTTTGGGACCTGGCCAACCGCGGCATCAAGACCCGCGTCACCAGCGAGCTGAACCAGCCATGGGGATCGGCGGCCAGCTGCACCAACTGCGGCAAGTGCGTGCAGGCTTGCCCGACCGGCGCGTTGATCGAGAAAGGCTATGCGGTGGAAGAGATGACCAAGCGCCACGATCACATCAGCGCCCTGGCGCTGCTGAAAGGAGCCCGCCCGTGAACCGTTTGAAACTGGCAACCGTCTGGTTGGACGGCTGCTCCGGCTGCCACATGTCGCTGCTCGATATCGATGCCGCAATCATCGATGTGGCCGGCAAGGCAGACCTGGTGTACGGCCCGCTGGTGGATGCTCAGGAGTTTCCCGAGGGCGTGGACGTCACTCTCGTGGAAGGCGCGGTCAGCAGCCAGGAAGACTTGAAGAAGCTGCAGAAAATCCGCAGCCGGACGCACACCTTGGTGGCGCTGGGTGATTGCGCCGTAACCAGCAACGTTTCCGCCATGCGCAACGGCCTGCCGGTGCAGAAAATTCTCCAATCCATTTACGTCGATGGCGTCCAGGAGGCAAAGGGCGTTCCCACCGATGGCGTGCCGGCCCTGCTGCCCCAAGCCCGGCCGCTGCGCGAATTTGTGAAGGTGGATCTGTACGTGCCGGGATGTCCGCCCGCCGCCAAGGCCATTCTCGGCGTTCTCGGCGATCTGCTGGCGGGCCGCAAGCCCGACGCTGCTGCGAAGGTAAAGTTCGGCTAGGAGACTTCGCCATGAAACGCATCATCATCGATCCCGTCACCCGCATTGAGGGGCATGCCAGGATCACCATCCACCTCGGAGACGACGGCAAGGTCGCCCGCACCCAGTTCCACGTCACGCAGATCCGCGGCTTCGAAAAGTTCACCGAGGGCCGCCCGTTCTATGAGATGCCCGGCATCACCTCGCGCGTCTGCGGCATCTGCCCCATCAGCCATCTGCTGGCGTCCTCCAAGGCTTGCGACGCCATCCTCGCCGTGCGCATTCCCAAAGCGGGCGCCCTGCTCCGCGAGCTGGCGCACTGCGCCCAGTTCGTGCAGTCTCACGCGCTCAGCTTCTTCCACCTGTCATCGCCGGACCTGCTGCTCGGTTTCGACGCGGACGTGGCGCATCGCAACGTGATGGGTGTCATCGAGAAACACCCGGAACTGGCCCGTGACGGCATTGAGCTGCGCAAGTTCGGGCAGCATGCCATCGAGATCCTCTGCAAAGAGCGCGTGCATCCGTCCTGGATCGTGCCGGGCGGAATGAAGGAGCCGCTCACCGCCGCGGGCCGGGGCGAGATGCTCGCCGGCCTGCCCCAGGCCAGGGAGATTGCCCGCCGGGCGCTCGCGCTGTTCAAGAGCGTGCTGGACCGGTTCGACGAAGAGATCCGCAACTTCGGCACCGCGCCCATGATGAGCGCAGGTATGGTAGACCGCTCCGGAGCCATGCAGCTCTACGACGGCGGTCTACGTTTCCGCGATGCCGACGGCGGCGTCGTCGAAGACCAGGTTCCGGCCGAGGATTACGCGTCGTACATCGCGGAAGCCTCCGCCAAAGACTCCTACATGAAGGCCCCGTTCTTCCGGCCAAAGGGCTTTCCGGGCGGCATTTATCGCGTCGGCCCCCTGGCGCGCTTGAGCGTCGCGGACCGGTGCGGCACGCCCGAGGCCGACAAAGAACTGGCGGAATTCCGCGAGCGTTTCGGACAGGCCCCATGCAGTTCGTTCCTCTATCACTACGCGCGCCTGATTGAGGCGCTCTACGCGCTGGAGCGAATGGAAACGCTCCTGCACGATCCGCGCATCCTCGACACGCACGTGCGGGCGCGCGCCGGCGTGAACGCCCTCGAAGGCATCGGGATGATCGAAGCCCCCCGCGGAACGCTCATCCATCACTACAAAGTCAACGAAGACGGCGGCATCGTTTGGGCCAACCTGATCGTCGCCACCGGCCACAACGCCCTGGCCATCGCCGGCAGCGTCGAGGAAACGGCCAGGCACTTCGTCGATGGCGGCAAGCTGCAGGAAGGCATGCTGAACCGCGTGTCGGCGGTTGTCCGCGCCTATGACCCGTGCCTCAGCTGTTCCACCCACGCCGGCGGCGCCACCCCGGTCGCTGTGGAACTGCGCGCACCCGATGGAGCTCTCCTCGATGAGGCCCGCACGTAATACCGATAGCCCACAGCCGTGGCATCGAGACTCGTCTCGACGCTTTTTCCAACGGCAGCAAGACCCCTCGGCGCGAAGGTGGGGCATGCTTCAGCTTGCCAACGCCCGCTTGCGGGCGAGATTACGTCGCAGCCGGGGAACATCAACAACACTCTCCGCGCAGCAAGCAGGACCCGGCGCGCCAAGCCGCCCGCCGCTGATCCTCGGCTATGGCAACTCCCTGCGCGGTGACGACGCCATCGGCCCGCGCCTCGCCGCCATGCTGGGAGGCGTCGCTGTCCAACAATTAGTGCCCGAGCTGGCTGAGCGCCTGGCGGCCGAGGACCGCGTCGTATTCATCGATGCCCGTACCGACTTGCCGCCTGGCCAGGTGCGCATGATGCCCGTGGATGGCGAGAGCGCGTCCACCCACTGGTGCTCGCCGGGATGTCTGCTGCGCCTGGCCTTGCAGGTCTATGGCCGGGCGCCCGAAGCCTTGCTGGTCGGCATCGGCGCCCAATCCTTCGACCTCGGCGCCCCCCTCTCAGCCGCCGCGCGCCAGGGAATGAAGAAAGCTCTGGCGCAAATCCGTGCCATAACTTAGGCCGCGCGCCTGCCTGCCCCGTCTTACCAGCCGCCTGCGTCGTTCCAGTTCTTGTTCTTGAAGATCCCGCGCATCATCCAGAACAGGCCCAGCCTGGCCTCCTGTTTCTGAGGGAGGGCCGGGCTTGATCGAGGCGGGCAGTTGAGTCTAAGGGCTTGCCGGACAGAGGTGAGTTCTACTGACGGGCCTGCCGGGGTGGCTGGCTCTCCATCACAACGCGCAGAATGCGGTTAATGCGCGTCTGATAGCCCTTGCCATGGCCCTTGAGCCAATCGAGCACATCTGCATCGAGCCGGATCGTCAACTGCTTCTTCGTCGGCGGCCAGGCGGCGACCGACTTCTTGAGAAACGCTTTGTCCAACGGCGGAATGTCCGAATAGTCAATATCGGCGTCCCGCGTGCGGTCAATTCGGGCCAAGTCGCTTTTGATAGATTTCTTGTTCACGCCGGTTTCCCTTCCTCATCGAAATGATGCGCGTTCCGTCATCGCGAGGTGAATGGGCTATGACGACCAGACGCCCAGCCAGCAAGCCCAAAGTGATCAGCCGTTCCTCCCCGTAGTCCAAGCGGTCATCCTGAAACGTGACTCAAGGCCCGGCAAAGACCTGGTCAGCGTCCTCGAAGCTGAGGCCATGCTTGACGATATTCCTCCGATTCTTCGCATCGTCCCATTCGTACCTCATTTTCCAATGTAGCTCTTTTTGTAGTTACGTGCAACGCGCGAACCCGAAGCGCACCGCTCCTGACAGGCGCCTGCCTCGCCTTACCAGCCGCCTGCGTCGTTCCAGTTCTTGTTCTTAAAAATCCCGCGCATCATCCAGAACAGGCTGCCCAGCCTCGCCTGCTGTTCCTGGTTGAGAGCCTGGCCGATCTTGGCCAGCGAACGCAGCTCGATTGTGGTCATCTGCGCGTCCAGTGCGGCGTAATCGTCAATCGTCTTGCCAATCTCGTCCTGGCTCTTGCCTGCCTGGATCGATTCGGCGATTCCCAACTGCGCCGCCACCAGCTGGTCGCGCACCGGCGCGGCCTCCTTCTGGCCATCGTCGAGAATCGACTTCACCTGCTTCCTCTGCTCCGGCTCCAGCGCCAGCATGGCGGTGATCCGGTCCATCCGCGTCTGCGCTGGACCCTCTCGCCGCGGGCTCAGATCTCCGCCGCCACCGCCGCCCCGGCCGCTCCACTGCGCCGATGCCAGCGACGCCGCCAGAATTCCCGCGAATAGGAGTTTGAAAGACATATGCCCCACCACGCTCATTTCCGGCCGCCACCGGCCCCGCTCCACTGGCCCTGCTGGCCGCCGTTCCACCGCCCGCCGCCGCCCATTTGCCCCTGTTCCACCAGTTGCGCCATCAGCCCGAAGTTCTGCACCGCTTTGGACTGCTGGTTGGGCTTGAGCAGCGTGCAGATCTTGCCGAAGGCTTTGGCTTCCACCGCTTTGGTTTGCGCCGAAAGCGATGTGTACGTCTTGGTCAGTTTGTCAACGGCGTCGCCGCTTTGGCCGCCAATCAACGCCGCTGCCAGGTTTCTGCGCGCCTCCAGCAGTTTCTGCTGCGCCGGCCCCATTTCTTCGCGCGCCGCGTCCATGATGGTCTCGGCCTCGCCGCGTTGTTCCTTGTTCAGCTTCAGCTTGTCGGCGAATTGGTCGAGCTGGCTTTGCCTCTGCGCCAGCATCCCGCCGCTCGGGTCCTCGCTCCTTTTTCCCCAGCCGCCCCCGCCCTGCGCGCCGGCGATCGCGGCCGCCATCATGCCCACCGTGAGGACTCTCGACAACATGGGATCTCCTCTCCGAGCCTCGCGGTCCGGATGAATCGATTTAATCACGTTTTGAACGGCAGCGAAAGGCTGCCGCCCGCATCAGGCATGCCCCAATGCCGTGCCTGGGGCCGTGTCGCGTACAATTGAAGCAGACATGAAACGCGCTGCCTTGGCCGCCGCTTTGCTTCCCTGCCTGGCGTTCGCCGCCTCCTTCGATTCGGGTAAGACCCTTGGCGGTACTAACGCACCCATCGTGGTCGAGGTGTTCAGCAGCTTCGACTGCCCGCATTGCAGGATGATGCATGATGACCTCCTGCCCCTGCTGGTCCGCGACTATGTGGTGGGCGGGAAAGTCTGCCTGGTGAATCGCGAGTTTCCCCTCGCCGGCCCGGGCCACCCCTATGCCCGCGAAGCCGCCCTCTATGCCACTGCGGCCGCCCGCCTTGGCAAGTACTCTCTAGTGGCGGATGCCCTCTGGAAGAACCAGGCGAACTGGGCCATGAACGGCCAGGTCTGGGAGACCGTCGCCTCGGTTTTGACAGCGGCCGAGCAGAAAAAAGTGCAGGCGCTCGCCAAAGATCCCGCCGTCGAAGCCGAGGTCCGCCGCGATATCGACGACGCCACCAAGGACGGTGTCGACCGCACGCCCACCATGTTCATTACCGCCAACGGCAGGCGTTTCATGCTGCCCGGCGGCGTCCCCAACTACCAGCTGCTCTCCAGCGTCCTGAATCATTACCTCGGCCAGTAGGCCGACTTTCCGCGCTCCTGCTGCGTAATATAGGAATATGAGACTCGGAGTTGTTGCGCTGCTGTCAATCTGGCCGGCCGTGGCGGCGGTGAGCGACATTGACCCCAACAAAACGGCAGGTACCCCCGCCGCCCCCGTGAGCATTCAGGTTTACAGCGATTTCGAGTGCCCTAGTTGCAAGCTGTTTCACGACCAGACCCTGCCGCTCTTGCAGCGGGACTTCGTAGCTGCCGGCAAGGTCTACCTCATTTATCGCGAGTTCCCTTTGCCCCAGCATGCGCACTCGCGCGAGGCAGCCGACTACGCCACCGCCGCCGCCCATTTCGGCCTCTATCAGCCCGTGGCGGATGCCCTGTTCCGCGACCAGGTCGCCTGGTCCGTCACCGGCAAGGTGTGGGAGACCGTGGCCAGCGCGCTTACCCTGTCGCAGCAGAAAAAGGTGAAGGCAACCGCCGATGACGCGTCCGTGTTGGGCGAAATTCAGCGCGACGTGAATGCTGGTCACGCCATTCCCGTGCCTTCCACCCCCACCCTGGTGATCTCGCGCGGCGTCAAACGGTATCCGGTATCCGGCACCCTGAATTACGCGATTCTGAAACAATTGATCGATGACCTCGCCAAGTAAGGCCGTACGCGCCGTCGCGCTCCTGCTCCGCATCGTTCTCGGTGCCATATTCGTCTATGCCGCCTGGACCAAGTTGCGCACGCCCTGGGAGTTGTTCGCCATGGCGATTGATTCCTACCAGTTGCTGCCTCTGAAGGCGGTGGAACTGGTGGCGCGCACCCTGCCCTGGTTCGAACTGGTGGTGGGACTGCTCCTGATCGCCGGCTTCTGGCTGCGCAGCGCCGCCACCGCCACCGCCCTGCTGCTGGCCGTCTTCTTCGGATTGATGGTGCGCGCCTTTGCCAAAGGGATGGAGATCAATTGCGGCTGCTTCGGACCCGGCGAAATCATTTCCTGGAAGACCCTGCTGCGCGATGGCTCGATGCTGGCCTCCGCCCTTCTGCTGGCCGCTTTCAGCTTCTTTCAGCGCCGGAAAGCCGCTTAGCCCGCCCGGCCCGCCGCCGGCAATCCAGCCTGCCCGCTGAGCCTGGAATCCGAAGTCACTTTCGCGAAGTTGCATTCCAGGGCGGAGCACCATGAAACGACACGTCTTGTATCAGGGCATGGCTTCAGCCGTGCCGGAAATGGAGATCAATTGCGGCTGCTTCGGACCCGGCGAAATCATTTCCTGGAAGACCCTGCTGCGCGATGGCTCGATGCTGGCCTCCGCCCTTCTGCTGGCCGCTTTCAGCTTCTTTCAGCGCCGGAAAGCCGCTTAGCCCGCCCGGCCCGCCGCCGGCAATCCAGCCTGCCCGCTGAGCCTGGAATCCGAAGTCACTTTCGCGAAGTTGCATTCCAGGGCGGAGCACCATGAAACGACACG
>CAZZHN010000019.1:0-37715 GCA_964654065.1 uncultured Solibacteraceae bacterium | reverse complement strand
GCGTCAGTTCGTGGCCGATGGTGGCGCCGGTGTTGCCGTAGTTGGGCGCGTCGTCCATCTTGGGATCATAGAGCGGCGGCTCCAGCACGCCGGCGGGAAAGTTGACGTCGTTCATCTGCGGGTCGTAGTAGGCGTTGACGGTGGGTGGCGTCATTCCCCACTCGCCGCGGTCAACTGGCTTGCCGATCTTGGCCAGCTCGCGATTGCTCTCGAAAGTGGCGCAGCGCGCGGCGTCGCCGGTGTAGTCATCGGGCTTGATGACCACGGAACTGTAATCGCGCCAGTGATCCGGGTAGCCGATTTTATTGACAACCCCGTGCAGCTTTTCGAGCGCCTTTTGCCTGGTCGCTTCGCTCATCCAGGAGATCTGGCGAAGGTCGGCTTCCATGGCCTTCTCGATCTCACGCGTCATGTAGACCGCGCTGGCTTTGGTCTCCGGCGTAAAGGTCTTCTCCACGAACACCTGGCCGAGGGCTTCGCCAAGGTCGCGATCGACGCGCCGCACGCAGCGCTTCCAGCGCGGCTCCATCTCCTTGACCCCGCGCAGGTACTTGCTGTAGAAATCGAAGTCGGCGGTGACGAACGCCTTGCCGAGATAAGGGGCGCGAGCGCTGACCAGGTGCCAGCGCAGGTACGTCTTCCAATCGCCAATGGGGTGCGCTTCGACCAGCTTTTCGACTTCGCGGAAAAACTCCGGCTCGGTGACGTTGATGACGGCGGGAGCGGGTAGGCCGACGGCCTTCCAATACTGGGGCCAATCGAAGCGCGGGGTCAGCTTTTCGAGATCGGCGCGAGAGAGCTTGTGGAACAGCTTGTACGGGTCGCGGCGTTCGACGCGGGTGAGTGACGCTTTTGCAAGCTCGGTTTCGATCGCCATCACGGTGACGGCTTCGGCGTGGGCCGCGGCGGGCGCATCGCCGAGCAGTCCCAACATGCGGGTCACATGTTCGAGGTAGCGCTCGCGCGTCTCCTTTGACTTGGCGTCGGCCTTGACGTAATAGTCGCGATCGGGCAGACCCAGCCCGCCGGCCTCGGCGAAGGCGATCACTTGCTCCGAGTTGGCAAAGTCCTGGCTGGAGCCGAAGCCGAACAGGAAGCGGCCCGAACCGCCGGAGCGCACATGCAGGCGCGCCACCAGCGGTGCCAGGCCAGCGGCGCTGCCGAGGGAAGCGATCTCGCCCAGGCCCTTCTCCAGCGGCCGCGTGCCGGCCCGCTCGATGCCGGCCTCATCCATGCAAGCGGCGAAGTAGTCGCCGATCTTTTGCTGGTTGGCGGAACGGCCGGGGGCCGGCTTGGCGTACTCTTCGAGCATTCCCCAGAGGTACTGCATGTTCTCGGTGGCGAGTTTGCCGTAGACATCCCAGCGCGCCTGGTCGGGCGGAATCGGGTTGAGCTTGTTCCAACTACCGCAGGAGAAGCGGTAGAAATCCACGCATGGGTCGGCTGTGCGATCGAGAAACTTCAGCTCCAGGCTAGGCGTGTAGGGCAGCGACGTAAGAGGCCGGTCCTGCGCGGCGAGAAGCGGCGCAAACAGGAGGCAGGCAAGGGGCAAGCAGCGCATGTTCACAAAGCCGAGAGTATCACGCGGGGAGCGGCCGGCGCGAGGCTGCTGGAGGCTGGTGGGCCCTGAAGGATTTGAACCTTCGACCAACGGATTATGAGTCCGCTGCTCTAACCAGCTGAGCTAAGGGCCCGTGACTCAATTACGAGCCAGAATGGGTAGGGAGCGTCGCCAATCGCTGGTGGAACGATTGCGGTTCCTCCGAACACGCAACCTCATTTTACATCACGACGCTGTTGCGACCGGCGCTGACAAGACGAAGGAGTGATGAGCCCCAGATCAACACAGATGAACACAGATCGAAAAGATCCGGCGTATCTGCGTTCACCAGCGGCTCCGAAGTCTTGGTGCGGACTCTTTCAGTAGCCTCTAGACCTGTCCGTATCGGGTCCAAAGCGCTGCGATTTTCCTGTCTTGCGCAGGTGAGCAGCAACGGCGTCCCCTGCGCGCGGCATGATAGGATGCCGGTGGCGGGTTAGCGTCGAAGGGCACAGGCTGTGCAAGGGGGCTGATTCTTGAACCGTCGTGAATTTGTCAGGTCCGCGACGTGGGCAGCTGGGACTTCCGTGCTAGCGTGCGCGGCGTCAGACCCGTCGCGCGAGGAGCGCTGGCTAGCCACTGCAGAGAGTTTGAAGCCGCGGCTGAGCCGGACTCCGGTTTCACCTGCCGGAATCGTGAGGATGGTTGCAGACAGGGCCGACTTTCTGCACTGGCGCGCGGAACCGGTCTCTGCCGTAGAAGCGCTGAGCGAACGCCTGCTGCGGCGAGGCGACTCCGCCATTGTCGATTTCGGGCGCCATCTGACTGGTCATTTTGGGTTCGCGATTGCGGGCGAAGGGCGGGGCGTGGATGCACCGACCCGGCTGAAGCTGACTTTCGGGGAGGTACCGGCCGAAGTCGCGGAGCCTCTGGACCCATATACGGGCGCTCTCAGCCGGGCGTGGCTGCAGGATGAGGTGATCAACATCGACGTGCTGCCCGCCAGCATCGAATTGCCGCGCCGCTATGCGTTCCGCTACGTGAAGGTGGATGTCATCGACACTTCGCCGAACTACGCCGTGCGGATCGGGCAGATGAAAGCAACGGCTCAATCGTCGGCGGGAGGCGATCCACCGTCCTTGCCCGACACGGTGCCGGCGCTGCTGCGACAGGTCGACAGAATCAGTGTCGCCACGTTGCGGGACTGCATGCAGCCCGTGTTCGAGGACTGCCCCAAGCGGGACCGGCGCCTGTGGATCGGCGATCTTCGCCTGCAGGCTCTGACAAACTACGCGACGTTCCACAACAACGACCTGGTCAGGCGGTGTCTGTACCTGTTCGCCGCCTTCCCGCGCGAGGACGGTTTGGTGCCTGCGTGCGTTTTCGAGGATCCGGAGCCGCATCGGGGGCATGGGTATATCATCGATTACGCCGCGCTGTACGCAGCGGCGGTACTGGACTACGCCAAAGCGACCGGCGACTGGAAGACGGCTGCCGACCTGTGGCCGGCGGTGCGGAAGCAGATGGAACTGCTGTCGGCCCATGTCGGGCCCGACGGAATCTTCGCGGCGCCGGCGCACAGCTGGGTCTTCATCGACTGGAGCAACGCCCTGGAACGCTCAGCCGCGATGCACGGGGTGTTCGTGTTTTGCCTGCGCCGCGCGGCCGAACTGGCGCGGCGCTGCGGAGCGGAGGGCGACGCAGCCAAATACGAGCACTTGACCGCCCGCATGGCGACGGCCGCGCGGGACGCCTTCTACGATGCTTCACAGAAGGTATTTGTCAGCGGACCGAAGAGGCAAGTCTCCTGGGCATCGCAGGCGTGGATGACGCTGAGCGGGGTGGCGACGAACGAGGAGGCGGCCCAGGCGTTCCACGAGGTGGCGGCAGCAGGCAGCGCGGTGCGCCCGGGTGCACCGTATCTGTACCACTACGTCGCCGAAGCCATGCTGCGGTGCGGGCTCAGGCAGGAAGCAAGGCAGCTGGTGGAAACCTATTGGGGCGGGATGGTGAAGGCGGGCGCCGATACATTCTGGGAGGTCTACGATCCGTCCAACGCCGACCTGTCGCCATACGGCAGCACGCTGGTGAACAGCTATTGCCATGCATGGAGCTGCACCCCGGCCTACCTGCTGCGCAGCCTGAACATGGCGTAGGCCCGGTCCCGAGGCCGCCTCCTGCAACCGCGCCGACGTGTTGCGGTGCTGCATTTGAGTTATGCTCGTTCGGGTATGAAACGCCGCGAATTCCTGTTGACGATTCCCGCTCTTTCGGCGGCCGTTCTGCCGGCCCAGGCCGAACCACAGACGCCAGGCAGCGGGCGGGACCTGACGTTGTGGTACAACCACCCAACCGAGCATTGGGTAGACGGACTGCCGGTGGGGAACGGGCGACTGGGAGCGATGGTTCTGGGCGGAGCGCCCAAGGAACGCATCTGGCTCAACGAAGCGACGCTTTGGTCAGGCTCGCCGCACAATGTGAATGCGCCCGATGGCCCGAGAACGCTGGCCGAGGTACGGCGGCTCGTGCTGCAGGACAAAGACTACGCCGCGGCAGACGCTGCGGCGCACAAGCTGCAGGGCACTTACACGGAAAGCTACCAGCCGCTAGGCGAACTGCAAATCACCCTGGAGAACGCGAAACTCGACGGCTACCGGCGCGAGCTCAACATCGACACGGCGATTTGCACCACCGTGCACGGCCTCGGCGCGGGCTCGATCGCACGCGAGGTGCTGGTGTCGGCGCCCGACCAGGTGATCGCGGTGCGGCTGGAGGCACGGGGCGGAGCGCGCCTGAACTGCCGCGTAGAGTTCGCGAGCTTGCTGAAGCACAGCGTAGCGGCGGACGGGACGGCGCGGCTGCGGCTGCGGGCGAAGGCTCCGGCGCACGTGGACCCGAACTATCTGGGGACGCCGAACCCGATCATCTGGGACGACGCCGAAGGCAAAGGAATGCGCTGCGAGGCGCTGCTGGAGGCGCGCGCGGAGGGCGGCACAGTGCGCCCGGACGGTGACGCGCTGCGCATTGAGGGCGCAAGCGCGGCGACGCTGCTGGTGGCGGCGGGCACCGCCTTTCGTGGCTTCGACAGAATGCCGGACCTGAGCGCCGCGGCGATCCACGCCGGATGCGTGAAGACGCTGGACGCGGCGGCACGGAAGAGCTGGCCGGCGTTGAGGGCGGCGCACGTTGCCGATCATCAGCGGCTGTTCCGGCGCGTGGATTTCGATCTCGGCCCGGGCGGGCCGGGCGCCAAACTGCCGACGGACGAGCGGGTGACCGACTACGCGCAACGGCCGGATGCGTCGCTGGCGGCGTTGTATTTCCAGTTCGGGCGCTACCTGCTGATCGCGAGTTCGCGTCCGGGCGGGCAGGCGGCGAACCTGCAGGGAGTATGGAGCGACATCCTCAGGCCGGCCTGGAGCGCCAACTACACCACCAACATCAACGTCGAGATGAACTACTGGCTGTCGGAGACGTGCAACCTGAGCGAGTGTCACGCGCCGCTGACCGAAATGATCGAGGAGCTGAGCCGCAACGGGGCCCGAACGGCGCGCGAACTATACGGCATGCCGGGCTGGACGGCGCATCACAACACCGACCTGTGGCGGGCGGCAAACCCGGTGGGGAACGGGACGGGCGATACGAACTGGGCCAACTGGGCGATGGCGGCGCCGTGGCTGTGCGAGCACCTGTGGGAGCACTACCGCTTCACGGGAGATCGCGAATTCCTGCGCCAGCGCGCGTGGCCGGTGATGAAGGGCGCCGCGGAATTCCTGCTCGGGTGGCTGGTAGACGACGGCCAGGGGCGGCTCACCACGTGCCCGTCCACCTCGCCGGAGAACCGGTTCTACACGGCTGACGGCAAAAGCGTCGCGGTCAGCGCGGGCTGCACGATGGACCTGGCGATGGTGCGGGAGCTGTTCGCGAACTCGATTGCGGCAACACGCGAGCTGGCGACTGACCAGGATTTCGCCGGGCGCCTCGAGGCGGCGCTCGCGCGCTTGCAGCCGTTCCAGAAGGGCAGCCAGGGGCAACTTCTCGAGTGGCGGGAGGAATTCAAAGAGACAGAGCCGGGCCACCGGCACATGTCGCACCTGTACTCGGTGTATCCGGCCGGCATATTCACCTGGAGCCGGTCGGCGGAGTGGATGAAGGCAGCGGAGCAATCGCTGGAGCTGCGGTTGAAGTCGGGCGGCGGCTACACTGGGTGGAGCGCGGCCTGGATTGTGTGCCTGCGCGCGCGTTTCCGCGATGGCGCGAAAGCGGGGGAGGCTGTGGCGCACCTGCTGAAGCAGAGCACGCACCGAAACCTGCTGGACACGCACCCGTGGGGCGGCGGCGGATTCGTGTTCCAGATCGACGGCAACTTCGGCGGCCCGGCGGGCATTGCGGAGATGCTGCTACAGAGCCACGAGGGCGAGATCGCGCTGCTGCCGGCGCTGAACCCGGATTGGGCTCAAGGCCGGATCCGGGGTCTTCGCGCGCGCGGCGGCCTGCGAGTCGACATCGCGTGGCAAGACGGCAAAGCGACGAGCGCCGAACTGGAGGCCTCGCGGGCGCAGGAGCTCGTTCTCCGGCCGCCGGCGGGGCAGAGGGTCGGCCGAATCCGGCGCATGGAACGAGGCAAGCCCGCAGCGCAAGTAGCCGTGAAAGCGGGTCTGGACGGGACTGTGCGGGTACCGATAGGACAGGGCGCACGGCTGGGAGTGGAATTTGCGTGAGGTGGCTGACCAGCATTGGTAAATCCCCGATAATATACCGGCGGCAAGACCGCCGGCGCTACGGCGGGCTGAGGTGCGGGATGTTTTTCATCCACTTTCGCGGGCGGCGGGCGCATGGCACAGACGACATACACCGATCGTCTGTCCTACCTTGGCGGGCTGGGGATTAGCTTGGAATCGACGCGGAACTTCTTGTAGTCGCCCCAGGTGATCTCCTGGTCCTCCGCGATCCTCTTCACCAGCCCGATGCGTCCGCTCCCGCTCAAATACTCGCGTTTTGGCAACCAGACTTCGTCCTTGATGCGCGTCTGTTCGAGGACCAGCCTGGCGCCGGGGTTCAAGCGGGCGAGAAACAGGCCAAACGAGATAGTGTCCGTGGTCTGTGCTTCGATCCGGACCCACTGGTATCCGGTCTTTTCAATCCACATTTTGCCGCGAATTTTGAGCAGCGCCGCGCCGTCACGGCTCCTGGGGCGATATCCGGGCTTGGGTACGCCGGAGATGACCCAAACATCGAGACCGTCCACCTTGTCGTCTCCTTCCAGCCGCAGATCGTATGCATCGGGTATTTCGAGCAGGAATTGGCGCTCGCGGCGGCGGGTCTTTTCGTAGTCTGCGGCGCGCCGCTGTTTTTCCTGCAAGGTTTCCTTCTCCAGATCCGCCGCGGCAGTATCCAGCTTGTGCTGCTGCTTTCGCTGCTTATCGGGCGGCAGGGGTTTACCATCGCGATCGAGTATGCGGCGATAGGGCTGCCCATCCAGAATGATGGTCTCCCAAGCCTCCTGGTGCTCGGAGGTGACCTGGTTATGGCTATCGAAATGGCGTTCGTGGAGGTGGCACACCCAAGTGTAATCAGCCATACGGAGCCAGTTGGCTTGATCCAGCTCGACGGACCGGCGCAGGATCTCCCGCGCGTCCTGGGCGAAAGCAGCGGCCGCGAAAACAGCGGCCAATGGCAAGACGAACCGCACACTGGTGTAACGGGGGAGATCGCCGGAGGGTTCCAGTGAGGATCGGCACGGACGCTCAGCAGCCCGCCGGCAGAACATGCGGGGGCGAATCAGTGTTTGGCCAGCGGCGCGATGATCTGGGTTAAGAGGTCCGGCGTTCCCGCGTCCCTTACCAGGTGCGGGTAGCGCTCGCCATCGTGGTAGTCGACGGCATAGGTTTTGTAATACTCGCCAGACTTGACGAGAAGTTCGAGCGGAGCAAGGGCGCTCTTGGCTGCCTGGATGGCTTCCCGCAACACCGTGGTGTTGAACTGGCGGGTATTGACCGCGATCAATTTGCCGGTGGGCGCAACTCCCGCTTTCGCAGCCGGACCGTTCAAAGCGACGTCCGCGATGGTGCCATCTTCCTTCACCTTGAGGCCGATGGAGTAGCTGAGGTCCGCGCCCTTGAAGGCCTCCTCGGAGGACTTCCAGAATTCGGACCGCACGTCGTCATAGGCGAGCTTCCAGCCGGTGCGCTCGATGCCGCCCAAGGGTGCGTGAGGCGACGTGGAATGGAGCCGCTGGTTGAAGAATGCAGCCCAATCGTAGGGCTGCACGTCGCCCAGTGCCACGACGACGTCCTGAAATGTGTAAGTCTTCATCGCGGGAGCGCCGCCGGGACCGCCGTGGAACAAGCGGCAAAAATCGTTGAGGCTCCTGGCGCCGTGGCTGAGCTGGCGGATGGTGGCGTCGGCTTCCAACCAGATGAGCGTGCCCTCTGGGTAGTAGTCGACGCTACGCCGGTAGGCGCCGTAGTCATCGCCCGTGGTATAGAGGAGCTGCGCGGCCACGGCGGTATCTTCGAGCGGCCGCCAGGTGCGGCCGTACTCCGTATCGAGCGCGGCAGCGGTGATGGCCAGGGAGTCGCGGTATTCCTGCGGCGTCCAGAGGCCGCTGCGCGGCGCGAGAATCTCGCCCAGGTACTCGGTGAGGCCCTCGTAAACCCAGAGCAGGTCGCCCTCCATGGGTGTCTCGTAGCCGCCGTCCGCAGCGCCGTTGGTGAGGCCGGCGGGACGGCGATACTTGCCGTTCCAGGAGTGGGTGAATTCGTGCGGGAGGAGGGAGGCGCTGAGGGTGCGCGGTCCCGGATCGATGAGAGTGCGCTCATCCACGCGGTCGTCGCTCGATTCGTGGTGCTCCAGGCCGAAGTGCGCCACGTGATCGGAAAGCGTGAGCAGGAAATGGTAGTCACGATAGTGGCGCGATTCGAAGAGCGCGCCGGTTTCCAAAACCAGATTCTTAAACTCGGCTGCCAGCTCCGGGGGGATATCTACGGATTGTGCGCTGTCGCCGGCGAGATGGAGATAGTGGGAGGCTCCCCGGTCGTTGCCCAGGTCGACGGTGCGGTAGTGGGCGCCGGTGGAAACCGGGGAATCGATGAGCGTGGTGAGCGGGGCCGGCTGGAATTCGATTTCATTGCCGGACTCATGCTGGATGGGCAGCGCCGTGCCATATTTCCAACCATTCGGCACGCGCAGCGAAGCCTGGAATTGGGTACTGTCGGGCGGGCTGCCTTGCGGATAGAGCAGGAACTCGTTCCAGTTGAGAACGGCGAGCTCGGTGGTGGCGGAGGCGCCTTCGGTGAAGCCGAATGCTTCGGGCGGCGAAATGAAGTCAAAGACCACGTCGAGCGAGGACGCGCCGGCGGGCACGTCGACATGAAAGGCAAACATATTGATGTCGTCGCGCCGCCAGGGGACTGTCTGGCCGGCGGCCTGGATCTTGAGGCCGACCAGGTTGACGATGGGGCCGCTCGGCATGTGCTCGCCCGGAATCCACTGCGGATACAGCAGGGTCAATGCGCCCGGCTTGGCGGGGAGGGTCAGGTGCACGTGGAAGAGGCGGCGGGGCGCATCGGTGGCGTCGACGTCAAGCCGCGCAGCGGGCTGCGCGTACAGTAAACCGCAGGCGAGAAGGCCGAGTGCAAGTTTCATTTTCATTTGATTCTAGCAATGGCGGCGGCAGCTCCAAGAGCGCGAGGCCGAAAGACGCGCTGATATAATCGACGCGATGCAGAGAAGGTCGGTTGTCCTGGCGGCGGCGGCCTGGTGTGGAAGGCGATTCGCCCGCGGCCAGGACCAGCCGGTATTCTCCACCGATGTCAAAGTAGTCAACGTTCTGGCGACGGTGCGCAGCAAGAACGGATCACTGGTCGGCAATCTCAGCCAGGACGATTTCCTGCTTTCTGAAGAGGGCAGGCCGCAGACCATCCGTTATTTCGCGCGAGAGAGCAACCTGGCGCTCACGGTGGGCCTGATGGTGGATACCAGCGCCAGCCAGCGGCGGGTGTTGGACGGCGAGCGCGGCGCCAGCCTGCGCTTCCTGGACCAGGTGGTGCGGGAAGGCAAGGACCAGGTGTTCATCATGCAGTTCGACAGCGTGGTTCAGGTGCGCCAGGCGCTGACGTCGTCGGTCGGACGGCTGGAGGATGCGCTGGCCTACGTGGACACGGAAACGACGCGCCAGCTGCGTATGCAGCAGGGCGGCGGGACACTGCTTTACGATGCGGTGGCGCGGGCGAGCGACGAGATCATGAGAAAGCAGAGCGGCCGCAAGGCGTTGATCGTGCTTTCCGATGGAGTGGATTTCGGCAGCGCCGGCACAGCGCAGGATGCGGTAGAGGCGGCGGAGCGCGCGGACACGCTCATCTATTCGATTCTGTATTCCGACCCCGGCGCCTATGGACTTTTCGGCGGAGGCCACGACGGCAAGAGTGTTCTGCAGCGCTTGTCGAACGAGACCGGCGGCAGCTTCTTCGAGGTTTCGAAGAAGCAAAGCCTGGACCAGGTTTTCGATGTCCTACAGGAAGAACTGCGCAACCAATACAGCCTGGGCTACGTGTCGGACAAGCCGGCCACCATCTCCGAGTTTCGGAGCATCCAGCTGACGGCCAAGCAGAAGGGAGTGGCGGTGCAGGCCCGCCACCACTATTGGGCGCAGCGCTAGAGGCCGGAACGGCGAAACTTCGTAGAGTGGATGGAAGGATGGCGCATATGGAGAGGCGGACGAACCGGGGCCGGGGACGAATCCGGAATCAGCGCACGCGGAGGCTGCGACTGCGCGCGACGGTGCTCCTGCTGTGCTCGCTTGCCGCCGCACAGGCGGAGAAGAGATACGACCCGGGCGCGACCGACTCCGAGATCAAGATCGGCAACGTGATGCCGTACGGCGGAATATTTTCGGAGTACGGCGCCATCGGACGCGCGGAGGCGGCTTACTTTCGGATGATCAACGACCAAGGCGGGGTCAATGGCCGCAAGATCAACTTCATCAGCGTCGATTCAGGCTCCGATAACGATAAAGCGGTCGACCTGGCGCGGCGGCTGGTGGAAGAGGACAAGGTTTTGCTGACGGCCGGCAGTTGGGGCAGCCCGGCCAACCTGGCGATCCGTTCTTACATGAATGAGAAAAAGGTGCCGCAGCTCTTTGTCGCGGCCACCGAATCGGCATTCGACGATCCTTCGCATTTCCCGTGGACGATGGGGTTTCAGGCCAGCAAGCGGACCGAAGGGCGAGTCTATGCCAAGTACGTCCTGCAGAACAAGCCGGACGCCCGGATCGGGATCCTGTATGCGCGCGACTCTTCCGGACAGGAGTGGTTGCTGGGCATCCGGGAAGGACTTGCGGAAAAGGCGGCGGCCGTAATCGTCAAGGAGGCGTCCTTCGATTACTCCGACCCGGATGCGATCGATGCGCAGGTCGCTGCGCTCAAAGACTCGGGCGCCGACGTGTTTATGAACCTGGCGGTGGGACGGTCTGCGACGCGGGCGATTCGCAAGGCCTATGATATCGACTGGCATCCGCTGCAATTCATCCCCAATGCGTCGCTCTCCGTCGCCGCCTTTCTCGAGCCGGCCGGCCTGAAGAAGGCGGCCGGCGTGATTACGAATGCGCGCTCCAAGAACTGGCTCAGGCCGCAAGCGCAGAGCGACGCCGCGGTGGCGGCGTTTTTGGAATGGATGAGAAAGTACAACCCCGACGCGAACATTCGGGATGCCAATCTGGTGTACGGCTACGAGGTCGCGCAGGCGCTGGTGGAAGTTCTGAAGAAGTGCGGCGACGACCTGACCCGGGCCAACGTAATGAAGCAGGCGGCGAACCTCGATCTGGAACTGGGGATGCTGCGCCCCGGAATCAGAATCACGACGAGTCCGACCGATTATCAGCCGATCAAGCGGCTGTTCCTGATCCAGTTCAACGGGCAGGAGTGGGTCTCGCTGGGTAAAGTGGTCGGCGACTAGGCGGGCAGCGGGCACCGCCGAGCCCATGGACGCGCCGGTTCAATGGGGCGCGCAAATCAGATATGCTTGTACTGATTTCGTGTGGACCGATCTCTACCGACTGTTGCCGCCGGAAGGCGTCAAGATTTTGCTGGTGCTGTTTCTCGCCTTTCTGACGGGCCTGGAGCGTGAGGAGCGGCGCATCGGGACCGGGCAGTTCTCATTTGGCGGCGTGCGCACCTATCCGCTGATTGGTCTTATCGCCTACGGCATCTCTTTTCTGGCGGGCGGAGCGATTCTGCCGGTGGTGCTGGGCTTCGCGGTGGTGGCCGGCTTCCTGATGCTGTCGTACCGCAACAAGCTGCAATCGGCGGGAACGGCGGGCGTGACCTCCGAGATGTCGGCGCTGACGACGTATCTGGCGGCCGCGCTGGTGTATCGCGAACAGTTCTGGATCGCCACCACGCTCACCGTGGCCAGTATGCTGCTGCTGGAACTGAAGAGCGCGCTGGAAGGACTCACGCAGCGAATCGCACCGGACGAAATCCTCACCTTCACGAAGTTCCTGTTGGTCACTGCGGTGATTCTGCCGGTGCTTCCCAACCAGGAATTCGGGAGTTTCGCAATCAATCCCTCCAAGGCCTGGCTGGTGGTGGTGGCAGTCAGCTCGGTCTCTTACGGCAGCTACGTGATCCAGAAGGTCACCAAGGGACAGGGCGGCGTGATGCTGGCGGCATTGCTGGGAGGCGCCTATTCTTCCACGGTGACTACACTGGTGCTGGCCAAGCGCGCCAAACGCGAGAACCGGCCGCACTTGTTTTCCGGGGTCACTCTGGTCGCCTCCGGCATGATGTATCTGCGGCTGGCCGGTCTGGTGTTCATCTTCAACCGAAACCTGATTACGCTGCTGGGAGTGCCGTTTCTGGTGCTGGCGGGAGCCGGCATCGCGAGCGGGTGGTTGTGGAGCCGCATTCCCGATGCCAAAACAGGGGATGTGGAGCGTGAGTTCGAGCCAAAGAACCCCCTGGAACTGCGCGCCGCCCTGGGCTTCGCGGCGCTCTTCGTCACCATGCTGGTGGCCACGCACCTGGTAGTCACTTACCTGGGCAAGGCCGGGGTTTACTCGCTGGCGGGGCTCATGGGCGTCACGGACGTCGATCCGTTCATCATGGGAATGACGCAGTCCGCCGGTAGCAGCGCACCGCTGGGTGTGGCGGCGGTGGCGGTTCTGATTGCCGCCTCCAGCAATAACCTGGTCAAAGGGATCTACTCGTTCTCGCTGAGCGATCGAAAGACCGGCGTGTTGAGCCTGAGCCTGCTGGCTGCCCTGGCCGTGGCGGGGTTGACGCCGCTGCTGTGGCTGGCGCCGTGAGGATGCGAGTTCCGTCTGCCGCCGTATCCATCGGACGTGGCCTCAGCCGGCTCGGTATAATGAAGCGTTTACCGCATGACGTTCGACATCGAGGCTGACTGGACGCTCAACCTTTTTTGCAATTACGACTGCGACTACTGCTTCTCCCGCGCATCGACGGAGCACCCTCTGGTGGGGAGGATCTCCAGCCAACAGTACCTGGATTTCTTCGATTCGACGCAAAAAACCTGGCTATTGCACATTACCGGCGGCGAACCGTTCTTTCACCCGGATTTCGTAGGCCTCTGCCGGGCATTGACATCGCGGCATTACATTTCGATCAATTCCAACCTGTCCTCTCCTCGCGTGCGCGACTTCGCAGCGGAGATAGACCCTTCGCGCGTCTCCTATGTGCACTGCGGTGTTCATACGGCAGAGCGCGACCGCCGGAAGGGATGGCGCAATCTGGAGACGAATGTGATTTCCCTTTTGGAGCGCGGTTTCCCGGTGTTTGCGTCGCTGGTGATGACGCCTCCCGCTTTTGCAGAGTACCCTCGCGCCGCGCGGGCCTTAGCGGCCCTGGGGGTCCCGCTGATTCCGAAAGCGGTCCGGGGCTCCTACCAGGGCCGCTGGTATCCGCAGGCCTACACCGAAGCGGAGCGCAGCGAGTTTCGCGGCTTCTCCGAGGAAGCCGAGCGGGTAACGCGGACCAGCACCTGGCAGCCTGACCGCCAGCGCGCCACGGTAAATCCACTGCTCGACCAATACTATCTGGACGGAATCCCTGATTTCACGGGCATTTCCTGCTCGGCCGGCAGACGGTCGGTTTCCATCGGCTACGACGGAAGGATCTTCCGCTGCGGCACGAAGACGGTTCTCGGCAGCATTTTCGAGCGGCGGATCAAGCTGTTCGCCGAGGACCGGCCTTGCGATGACGAGTACTGTCCCTATTGGTGCCTGCGGTATTCCGCCTTCGAGAAACAGGCTGCGGTGAATTATCCGCGCCGGGAGGCGCCGGGACGGTTGCAGCAGACGCTGGTCACCATCCGCGGCGTGCGCCGGGAGATTGGGAACCGGATTATGGCATTCTCGGACTCAGGGCGGCCTTGACTCCACCGGGCCCCGATTCAGGAAGCCGCAACGGAAGCCCGGCGCCGCTGGTATCCGTCATCATTCCTACCAATCGCCGCCCGCGGCTGGTGCTTCGGGCGCTGGAAGGCGTACTGCGCCAGTCCCTGCGGGCACTTGAAGCCATCGTAGTGGTGGACGGGCCTGATCCCGAGACGATGGAGAACCTGGGTTCCATCGACGACCCCCGGCTACGGGTAAGAGTGCTCTCAACGGCCGCCGGCGGCGCGGGCGCGCGCAACGCGGGGGTAGACGAGGCCACAGGCCGCTGGATTGCCTTTCTGGATGACGACGACGAATGGTTCCCGAGGAAACTGGAGATCCAGGTACGAACGGCCGAGCAGTGCCCGTATGCTCACCCGATCGTCTCGTGCCGCTTGATTGCGCGCAGCGAGGAAGGCGATTTGGTCTGGCCCCGCCGCACCCCCGCGGTTGACGAACCCATCAGCGAGTATCTGTTCTGCCAAAGCGGCGCCCGAGGTGGAGAGGGCCTGGTTTTGCCCTCGACCGTTCTGACGACGAGGAACCTGCTACTGCGGGTTCCTTTCCGGTCAGATCTGCCGAGGCACAATGACGTGGACTGGTTATTGCGCGCGACGGCCGTAGAAAGCGTGGCGGTGGTGTTTGTGCCCGATCGGGAGCCTCTGGCCATTTGGCATATCGAGGGCAACCGTCCCAGGATCAGCAACACGGCCGACTGGCAGTACTCCCTCGGCTGGATGAAAGCGAATCGCGGCATGGTGACGCCTCGCGCCTACGCATCGTTTCTCATGATCTGGGCCAGTTCAACCGCGGCGCGGGGCCGGCACTGGAGGGCGTTCTGGATGCTGCCATGGGAGGCATTTGCCAATGGCAGGCCTCGATCAATCGATTTTCTGGCGCATTTTCTGATCTGGCTGGTCCCGCCCAAGGTTCGCAGCAAGATCTCCGTCTCGCTGGACACGATACGGAGAAAGCCGCGCGCGGACGCCGGGAATGCGCGCTCGCCCAAGCCCGAAAAAACCGCATGACGAAAGAACACGCCAGCATCGCCGTGGTCCTGTCCACCCGCCACCGCGCCAACGTGATACAAGATGCGGTCCGCTCCATTCTGCAAAATGACTATCCCGATTTCGAAGTTGTGGTCGTGGACCAGAGCAACGACCACCTCACGAAGGCCGCCCTGGATCCGGTGTTGAGCGATCCTCGCGTTCGATATCTGCGCAGCGCCACCAGAGGCCGTTCGGCGGGATTAAACGCCGGAATCCGCGAAGTGCGCGGCGCGATCGTGCTGATGACCGATGACGACTGCAAGGTCCCTGCCGACTGGCTCCGCCAGGTGGAGGCAGCATTCGCGGTGGACCATCGAATCAGCATCGTGTTCGGCAATGTCCGGCCGGCGCCGCATGCTCCCGAGGCGGGTTGTATCCCAGGGTACATCCGAAACGTGCCGTTTCTCGCCAGTGGCATCCGCGACAAACACCGCGTGGAGGGGCTCGGTGCCTGCATGGCAGTTCGCCATGACGTTTGGCAGTCGCTGAGCGGTTTTGACGAAATGCTGGGCTCCGGTTCGCGATTCAAGGCGGGCGAGGACGGGGACCTGGCGCTGCGCGCGCTGCTGGCGGGGCACCGGGTCTACGAGACCCCGGCGGTTTGGGTGACCCATTACGGGCTCCGCCAGTGGGCGCAGCTGCCGGCCCTGATCGACAGCTACTGGTATGGAACCGGCGCGATGATTGTCAAGCCGATCAAGACCGGACAATGGCAGGTGCTGCCTCTGCTATTGCGGCTGGCGGGGAAATGGGTGACAGGACGGTCGACGGTGGGCGCGAGCCTGGGCCCGCCGCAAAGGAGGCTGATGAAGCTCCGGTCTTTTTGCCGGGGCGCCTTAGCGGGCGCAACCATCGCTGTGAATCGGCAAACTGGCCTTTATGTCCGCCCTTCGCCGGATTCTGAATCAAGGATGGGCCGGCAGCCTTAGGCTATAACAAACCACGGAGAATCCCGGCGGCTTGGGGCGCCATTTGCGCAATCACGCGGAGCGCCATCAGCGACACGGGCGCGAGCGTCCACAGCCTGCCGCAACGGAGGGGCCGGACTGCCGCGAGAAACACCAGCGGCGAGAAGGGCCGCGCGTAGGTGTAGACGTTGCCCCAGAAGGTCTGTGCGCTGGCCGCCAGTGCGAGCGCGATAAAGCCGAGCATCGCCCATTGCTCCACGTCCCACGGATACCGCCGCAAACTCCAGACCGCCGCTGCCACGAGCGCCAGGAATCCGCACAGCGCCAGGACATCGGCGGCCTGCAACGCGTGGTTCAGCCAGGGAGGAAACGGATATGGATCCGGCTGAAACAGCTTCAGCAGAATGCCAAGCGGCGAATGCCGGAACAGCCAGCGCGGCACGAGCCTTGCGTGATGGAGATTCCGCCCCGGCAGCGTTGCAGCCCATAAAGCCGTACGATTCCACACATAAACGTACCAGGCGGCCGCGGGCAGAATCGCGGTCGCAGAAACGGCCGCGCGGCGCCAGCGCCTACCGGCGAGATCGTACAGGCACTGCGCCGCAATGAGCAATGCGCCGGTCTCGCGCACCAGCGGGGCCAGCACCAGCACCGGGTAAAGTCGGCGGAACGATTGCGTCTTGGCATATCGCACGAAGGCCACGCAGAGGGCTGCCAGCGCGACATCCAACGTCATGCGATCGATGGAGGTCAACGTCGCGGGCAGGAGCAGAAAGGCGAGCCCCCAAGCGGCGCGGTGTCCCTCTTCCACCGCATAAAGCGCGAGCCAATAAGTTCCCAAAAAAATGCAGCCGGCGATCAAACCGACGTAGGCGGCGTCCACATATTCGTCGTGGCCGGCGGCAAACAGCCAGGCGAGCGCCGGCAGCAGGATTCGATCGTGACGCATGCGGGGATTGTCGTAGTAGCGCGCCCAATCGGCTCGCAGCCATGGGTCGTGTGCCGCGTAGCGGTAGAATTGGCCGTCGTAGCCGGCGGACGATTTGAATACATAGGTGTGGGCGGCCAGTTGGGGCGGAACCGGGTGGAGGTCCCCGCTCATGAAGAGCGCCGTCCAGTTGCCGGCATAGTTCAGGTGCACGGTGGCGAACTGCCAGGCGAGGACCGCCAGAGCCGCCGCCAAAGCGTACAGCAGACAGGCGGTGCTGCCGTTTTTCCTGCCACTTCGCAAGC
This sequence comes from uncultured Solibacteraceae bacterium, assembly GCA_964654065.1. Taxonomy (GTDB): domain Bacteria; phylum Acidobacteriota; class Terriglobia; order Bryobacterales; family Bryobacteraceae; genus Bog-375. The sequence goes on along the minus strand of CAZZHN010000019.1, from coordinate 20,591 downwards.
CTTCCGTGATACCTTGAATAGTTTGCTCCATGGCGCAGCCCACATCGATCGTCATCCCAGTCTATAATGGCGCGCGCTATCTCGCCGCGTGTCTCAAAGCCATTCAGGAACTGCGCCCAGCGGCGCTGGAGTGCATCGTGGTGGACGATGGTTCGACGGACGACTCTGCGCAAATTGCGCAGGCGGCCGGCGCAATTGTGGTTTCGGCGCCTGACCAACGCGGCCCCGCCTGTGCCCGCAATCTGGGCGCGCGCAGCGCACGCGGCGAAATTTTGCTTTTCGTAGACGCCGACGTGATGCTGCCCCCGGACGCCTTGGCCCGGGTCGCCGCGCGATTCTCCGAAGATCCGGCGCGCGATGCGGTAATTGGATCGTACGACCAGGATCCGGCCAGCCCGGGCTTGCTCTCGCAGTACCGCAACCTTTTGCATTGCTATACCCACCAACGCGGGCAGACGCGCACGTGTGGTTTCTGGACGGGCTGCGGCGCGATCCGCAGAAATGTCTTTTGGACACACGGGGGCTTCGACGAGGCACACACACGGCCCAGCATCGAGGACCTGGAACTGGGAGCGCGCATCCGCCAGGCAGGCGGACAAGTCTGGCTCGACAAGGGGCTGCAGGTCAAGCACCTCAAGCAGCTCCGTTTCTGGAATGTGATGAAAACGGACCTTGTGGACCGCGCGCTTCCCTGGACGCGCCTGATCCTGCGTTCGGGACAAATGCCAGCCGACCTGAATCTCAAATGGGGCCAACGGGTGAGCGTTCTCGCGTCGGGCTGGGCGGCGCTGGCACTCGTGCTGTCGATCGTCTCGACGGCGTTATTTGGCGCGCGAACCGCGGCCCTGCCGGCGCTGTCGGCAGCGATTGCGCTCTTGACCGTGGCGGCTCTGAATGGCGATTTCTATCGCTTTCTCGCCGGCGCGCGGAGCCCCTGGTTCGCGGTGCGCGCGTTTCCGCTGCATTGGCTGTATTTCCTCTGTGGCGGCGCCGGGTTCGCGGCGGGGCTCGGCGCGCAACTTTGGGCCAGCTTCTCGCCGCGGGAGCGCGCGGCGGGCAAGCCGTTTGAGGCGCATTTGACGGAAGGACCGGCGGAGCTTGCAGACTCACCTGGCGTTCTGACGACGGTCCCTGCCAGTTCGTGCGCTCCAGCACCTACCGACATGTGACCGGCTATCCTTCCGGGTAACCATTGGGCCTTCGGGATGGATCTTCTTCCTCGCTACATTCGGAGCAGCGCGCAGTCCCAATGAACCCCCAGCGCGCCATCATCATCGGAGCGGGTCCGGCGGGCTTGACCGCCGCCTACGAGCTGCTCAGCCGGACCGGAATCCAACCCATCGTGCTGGAGAGGAGCGAGCACCTGGGGGGCATCTGCCGCACGGTCAATTACAAGGGGAACCGCATGGACATCGGCGGCCACCGCTTCTTCTCAAAGTCAGACCGTGTGATGGAGTGGTGGCTGCAGATGCTTCCGCTGCAGGCTCTCGAAACATCCGGCGCAGCGATCCGGTACCACGGCAACGAACGCACGCTGCCCGGCGCCGCGGCCGGCCCCGACCCGGCCACGGTGGACCGGGTGATGCTGCTGCGGCCGCGCAAGTCGCGCTGTTATTACCTACGCCGTTTTTTCGACTATCCGATTTCGCTCAGCATGGACACCCTGGCGAAACTTGGCGTGTGGCGCGCCTGCCGGATTGGGACCAGCTACATCCTGAGCGTTCTGTTTCCGCTCAAACAGGAAAAGACGCTCGAGCAGTTCTTCATCAATCGTTTCGGCTCGGAACTGTATAAGACGTTCTTCAAGTCTTACACCGAGAAAGTGTGGGGCGTGCCGTGCGCCCAGATCAGCGCAGAGTGGGGCGCCCAGCGGATGAAGGGCCTGTCTGTCCGGGCCGCCATGCGGCACGCGCTGCAGAAGGCAATCGGCGGCACCGACAGCAGCCTGGCGCAGAAGGGCACGCAGACTTCCCTGATTGAGCGGTTCCTGTATCCAAAGTTCGGTCCCGGGCAGATGTGGGAGGAAGTCGCGCGCCGCATCCGCGAGATGGGAGGACAGATCGTCACGGGCTACGCGGCTGACAGGCTGATTACCGACGGCTGGAGAATCAAGTCCGTCGAAGCCACGAGACCGGCAACCGGTGAAAAGGAGGTCTTTGAGGGCGATTACTTCTTTTCCACCGCTCCGGTCCGGGAGTTGATCCGCGCCCTCGATGTGCCGCCGCCGGCCAATGTACTGGAAGTGTCCGACGGCCTTGTTTACCGCGACTTCATCACGGTCGGCCTGCTGCTCCGCTCCCTCAGGATTCACGACACCACGGAAAAGGGCAGGAAGCTCATCAGCGACAACTGGATCTATGTACAAGAGCCAGACGTGCGGCTTGGCCGGATCCAGGTGTTCAATAACTGGAGCCCGTTCCTGGTGGCCGACCCATCCCAGGTCTGGCTTGGCCTGGAGTACTTCTGCAATACATCGGACGAGATCTGGAATCTGCCGGATGAGCAAATGGCGGCACTGGCGAAGGAGGAGCTCGCCCGGATCGGCATGATCGATGCAGCAGAGGTGCTGGATTCTACGGTTCTACGCATGGAGAAAACCTACCCGGCATACTTCGGCAGCTACCACAGATTCGGCGAGATCCGGGCGCACGTGGACCAATATGAGAACCTCTTCCTGATCGGCCGCAACGGCATGCACCGCTACAACAACCAGGACCACTCCATGCTCACGGCGATGATTGCCGTGGACAACATCATCGCAGGGGACACCAGCAAGGAAAAGCTCTGGGACGTGAACACCGAGATGGACTACCACGAGTAGACAGCAACCCTGGCCGGATGGTCAGAGGGCACTCGGGGGCAACTGCCCGCTCTTCACCACGCGCCTGCGCATCCAGGACTCTTCGCGCGCGAGTTTTGTAGGGCGCGCCAGGTGGTACCAGATGCCCGGAAGCTGGCTTAGCCGGATCCGGGCGGTGTCAAACACGGCAAAGCCGAGGCCGCGAGCAATGCACAGGATGGAGGGCGGGTCCTGGGCGCGCTGATATCCGAACGACTCCATGTGCCGCCCCACGACCCACTCGACCTGGGAAACCTGCTCGGCTGTGAGGTCTTCGCGCCATCGGCCCACCCGGTCGGTGGTGATCGGCTGCTCGGCTCGCACTAGCCAGGGGACGGGCGGAGGGAGAACGTCGTCCCCAGCCGGGTCCAGCAACTCAGGAAGATACTCTTCGCCCAGGCGCTGACAAACACGCGCCAACTCCTGTTCGGGTTGAGTGACAAGAGTCTCGTAACGAACGGGCAGATACTGCGGGCGGTGGCTGCACGCCCGGGCCGCCAGGTTGTCTCGCAGCCACCTTCGAGCATTTTGAACGACGCTGCCGGAGGCCCAGGGCATGCGCTGCAACGAGGCCACGACATCGCGCGGGTCCCGAATCATGTGAATGATGGTCGCTCCGGGGTACCACTCACAGAGCGTTTCCGCAAACAGGGCATGTTGAGGAGTCTTCTCGCCCCAGCGCGGCTTGCCTTGGGCTTGCGTGTGATACTTCACGAAACAGGAGAACAGAGCCTTGTAGCTCATGCCTTCGAGAAGCAGCTTTTCGGTCAGTCCCGCGCGGTCGGTCACGAAGCGCAGCCGCTTGAGCGCCAGATACTCCTCGACGAGACGGCGCCGGTTCTCCGGACAGCTCAGATCGCCGAACGCGCGGCGACGCGCGTAAACGTACTGGTGAAAGTGCGTCTCACCGCAGATTGCAATTCTCGGATGCCGGTTGAGGATGTTCCGCATCAGAGTTGTCCCGCTCCGGGACGCACCTACGATGAAGATCGGCCGTTCAGATTCCATGCTGCTCAATTGTCGATCCGACGGACTTAGTTTCAGTTTTGTTGCTGCCTGGGGCGCGCGGCAAACGGCGATTGTGCGCGTGGCCCAGTCATAGGGCTGCGGGCCGCTTCACCACCGTCAGGGTGATCTGCGACGGATGCTCCGTGGAGTGATGCACCACATTGTGCGCCACCACTCCTTTGACTTCGTCATAGGTGTTGCCGCCGGTATTGAAATTCCGGTCGAAGCGGGGGAAATTGCTGCTGGAGACTTCGATTCGAATCTGGTGCCCGGCAGGGAAATAATTGCTCGTGTTCATCGGCTGCAGGGCCACCTTGTAGATCCTGCCCAGTTCCATCCACACGGGCGGCTTCTCGTATCCCTCGCGATAGCGGGCGCGTTGAATCGTCTCGTCCAGATTATAGGCGGTGCCGTCCGGATAGACATCCATCACCTTGACGGTGAAGTCGGTATCCTTCGCGTCGGACGATATGTAGAGCGTGGCCTCGATCGGTCCGCTGACTTCTATTCCTTCCTTCAGAGGCTCAGAGGTGTAGACGAGAATGTCGGCCCGCGCTTCCATCCTGCGCTGATCGAAGGCGCCCCCCGTAACCGCATTGCCGGCACAGCAGACGTTGCCGCCGTACGACGGCACAGGGTTCATAGGATCGTAAACGAACGCGTCCGGCGCGTCCGCGCGAGGCGCAGCAGCAACCAGCACTCCATCGCCGTACAGGCTGTTGGCCCTGCCGCCACTGGCCAAAAAGAAAGTCACAGGCTGCGCGCCAGCCGGCGGCCAAGTGTCCGACGTCTGCCACTTGTTCAGCCCCATGGTGAAGTAGCGCACCTTTGGCGTCTTCTCGAGGATGTGGTTGTCTTCCCCTTTCAGGAAATGATCGAACCACCCGTAGGTGAGAGCGTCATAGTCGAGGCGCGCGTCGCCCATGTCCCGCTCTCCGACCACGGTATGCTCGGTTGCGCGCTTGTATCCGCAGTGGAGGGTGGGCGCAATTACGGCATATTGTTGATTGGCTATCTCCGGCCTGGCGGTCTTGCGAACGTGGTTATAAGCGGCCAGATTGGGCCCAACCGAAACGTCGTACCACGACATGAACCAGAATCCCGGAACGTTGATCGTCTTGTCGTCGTGCCACAGCCCGCCGCGGTACCAGGCGGGATCGTTCGGGGTGCGCTTGATCATCGCACCGCCGGTGGAGACTTCCTCGCGGTCGGCAAAGATTCCGTGAGGCCCATCGACCGCCTTGATAATCTCCATCTCCGGAAGGTGCTGCAGCGCTTTCGACCAATCCACGGCCGGCAGTTGCTGGGCCAGGTCGAACGACTTCGACGCGCGGATCAGATCTTCGGTGGGAGTATTGGGCGGGAACATGGGCCGCACCTGATTCTGCTCGCCGTACAGCCAGCTGATAAACAACATCTGAACCGCTCCCCCGCGATACCAATTGCCCTGCCCGTAGTACGGTCCGACCCGCCCGACGCCCGCGCCGAAGCCTTGCGGGATCATGGCGGCAAACGCCGGGTTCCCCTGCGCGGCGACGCCCAATTGCCATTCGGCGGTGGACGAGCACCCGATGGTGCCCACCTTGCCGTTGGACCACGGCTGGGACGACATCCACGTGATGGCATCGTCGCCGTCGGTGAGCGGAGGTCCGAGGATATCGTAGGAACCTTCGGAGAAAAAGTGCCCGCGTTCGTTCATCTCGACATAGGCGTAGCCGCGCTTGACGGCATCCAGGGGGGCCTTCATATCGGCCGGCGCGCCGTTCCTAACGTCCCAGAAGTTGAAGTTGTAGGGCGTGCGGACAAAAATGATGGGGTATTTTTTCGACGTGTCCTTCGGGCGATAGATGTCCGCCGCCATGCGCTTGCCGTCTCGCATCGGCACCATCACTTTGCGCTCGACAATCGCTGCCGCCTCGATCTCTTCCTCGGCCGCCTTTCGGGCTTCGACGACCTGCGCAGAGGCTTGCGGCGGTTGGGCGCAAGCCGTCGGGACAACGCTGGCAGCAATTCCCGCCAGGAGGACGTACGCGGTGTGGGCGGAGATTGTTCGCAAAGACAGAGGCTCGGATTTCATGGTGATTAGGGAATTATACGCCCATCCGCGCCGATCAGAGCCGGGCCAGACGCCCGATCACCAGATCGAAATAGGCGTCGGCGTTCACACTGCGCAGAAACTGCACGTTGAGCGTGCGGCCGGTCACACCCCACCAATCGACCACCGTCATGCCCAGGGTGCGCGGGCTGGCGCATTCCACTTCGACGTTGACTTTTCGACCCGAGAAGATCTCCGGCGCCAGCAGGTAGGCAGGCACGGTCGCGTCATGCAAGGGTCCACCCTCCCATCCGTACTTGCGTTCGTCGAAGATCTTGTTGAACTTCAACAGATGGTAGAAAGCCTCGGCAACCGGGGTGCCAACGCTGCGGAGTTTCTCCAGGCGGGGCGCTGTGGTGAGCGCCTGGTGAGTGCAATCCAATGGGATCATCGTCAGGGGCGCCCCAGATCCGAGCACACGGGCGGCGGCCTCCGGGTCCACGTAGACGTTAAACTCGGCGGCCGGCGTGATATTGCCACCCTCTGAAAATGCGCCGCCCATCATGACGATTTCCCGGAGATGACCGGCGAGCCGTGGCTCCTTCGCCATCGCCAGCGCGATGTTGGTCAGCGGCGCCAGGCAGCACAGCGTGACCTCGCCCCGCGGCCGGCTCATCACAAGGTCCACGATGGCGTCGGGAGCAAACCCTGCTGCAAGCGGGGTGACCGGCTCCGGCAAGTCGTATCCGTCAAAGCCGGTCTTGCCGTGTACTTCTTCCGCCGTCACCAGCGGCCGCAGCAGCGGCGCCGCAGCGCCGGCATAAACCGGCGTTTCGGTGCGCCGGGCCAGTTCCAACGCTTTGCGGGCATTCCTGGACGTGAGATGCACCGGAACATTTCCGGCCACGGCTGTTATGGCGAGCACTTCCAATTCGCCGGGGGAAGCGAGCGCGACGAGTATGGCAACCGCATCGTCGGGCGAAGGATCGGTGTCGATAATGATGGGACGCGCCATTGCGACCTCCACATTATCGCAGGGCTAGATTCGCACGGAGACGGGGCGTCAGGTTCGATGTCACTGCGGGCTGTAGCGCAGGCGAACCTGCAAGGCCAGGGGTTCGCCAGGCTTGACGCCGACCCGGTAGACGGTCTGGGGAGGTGGATCGTCCTGGGTGAGCAGGCGGGTTCCGCCCGCGGCAGCATTCTGCTCAGCCTGCGTCCATGCCTTGCCTGCACCGCCTGCAAGCTCGAAGATCTCGGGCTTGACGGCGCCCCACTTCTTCTCCCAGGCGAAGACCTGCTCTTCCGGGAGGGCCACTGCCTCAGGCCCGATGTTGATTCCCTCAAGAGGCTGGGGTGCGAGGAGCACGGTCAGTTCCTCCTCGGCCTGGTCAGGCCGGCTGCGGCGGAGGGTGAAGAAGTTCGGCTGATCGCCCTGGGCAGGGATGTCGATCAGCTTGCCTCCCATCACTTTGTTGTCGCCGTCGCGCGTGCGCGCCGTCGGAAAGATGAGATATGGCTTGCCGCGCTCGCCGGAGGCATAACGCTCGCGGTCGATCACATAGAGATAGCCGCGCTCGGGGGATTCCAAAGTCAGGCGAACGCGATCGCCGGCATGCAGTCTTGTAGTAGACGATACGCGGACAGGGGTCCACTCAGCGGTTTCGCTGGCTTCCTGGACGAGGATCCGAGCGCCGGTATCCGTGGCGGCAGCGGGCCGCAGGCGCCAGATGGTGACGCCGATTTCACTTGCGGTCTGCGAGCGGCGCAAGGACGCGACGGTTTGAGGATCAAGCGGACGGTATTGCGGCTTGGCCTTTACCGGCGCCACGGCAGAGGCAGCCGGGCGCGCCTGGACGACGTCTTCGGGCACGATGCCGCGCTCCCCGGTTTGCGCCGCGGCGAGTCTGACGCCGGCCAGCATCATTGCCATTGTCACGCTGCGTTGGTGTGTCACGGTCATCTCCAGTCTCCCTGCTGCACAAAGGCAGCCCAGTAGTAAGGCGTTTGCCATTCCTTGTGTTTCCGCAGCTCGAGCTGCGCGTCGCGCAACGCCGCGGACGGCGGCTTGCCGTCGCGAAGCATGCTGCGATAGAGGCCGGCCATCAGTTCAGCTGTGGCGCGGTCATTGACGCTCCACAGGCTGACAATGACGCGCGGAACGCCGGCGTACATGAAGGCGCGGGTGAGGCCCATGAGGCCTTCGCCGCGGACTTCTTTACCCAACCCGGTCTGGCAGGCGCTGAGCACCGCCAAGTCGGCAGAGAGGCGGCTGCTGGAGATATCGTTGACGCGAAGGAAACCGTCGACCGGGTGGCCTCCAGAGTCGAACTGAGAGAGCACCAGAGCGGAAAGCTCGGGCCGCTCGGTGTCGAGATAGCCATGGGTGGCGAAGTGGAGATAACGATATTGGCCGAGCAAACCGCTGAGGACCTCGGCGCGGCTGGCAGCGAAACCGGTCGCCTTGAGGTCGGAGGGATCGCCAGCGACATGCAGGATCTGGTCGGCTTCCAGGGCCGTGAAGGGCAGGCGCGGGATGTGCAGGCGGGCGCCCGTGATTGCTCCACTCTGGGGCGACGAGAGCTGGACCAGCAGGCGCGATCCGGTGGCTTCCGGCGGCGCGGCGGGAGCGGGGGCCGCGTCGCGAATGCGGGGGTCGGAAGCGTCGAAAACCGGGTCGGCGAAGACGGCGAGCAGTTTCGGCGCAGGGGCGCGGCCTGCCAGTTGGGTGCGCAGCGCGGCGATGGCGGATGCCGAGGGGAGCATGACCACCTCTCGAATGCCGTCCGATGGCGGCAGGATGGCGAACGGGATGCGCTGCAGCGCACCATCGGCAACGACGGCCAGGCGCCTGCTGCCGAGCAGAGAAGCGGCCGGCGCGAGCACCATCTCGCCGAGCTTGTTCACGGCCGGGTCGAGACCGTCTGACTGGTGCGTGGTGAGAAGCTCGTAAACGCGGGCTGCCTGTGCCTCGATGGCGGCGCGGGGCGGCAATTCGAAGGCGCGCAATTGGTTGGTACCGACGACCCAGAGCCAGCTTCGCTTTTCGCCGAGCGAGTATTCGAGCAGCAGGGTATCGGGATCGAGCACCTGGCGTTGAATCTGCGCGGCCGTGAGGGGCGCGGGTTGTGTGAGGGCGGCGTAGCGGGGGCTAGCGGCGCGAATGGCCGCTTCCACGTCCTGGTACTCCGACTGGAGCTCACGGATCTCGGTGGTGAGGGCGGCGCCGCGCGGATCGTCGCGGCCGAGGAGCGGGAGCAGCCGCGCGCCTTTGGCGTTCAAGCGATCGGAGAGGTCACGCTCGCGTGCGAGGAGTTTCGGATCGGCTCCCTGGCGGATATCTGTGCCGGAGGCGGCGAGCATGTCGAGGAGGCTGCGGGCACGCGCGCGTTCATTGGCCTGCAGCGCGGCCTTGGTGTCCCCCACGCGCATCAGAAGGTCGATGTAAAAGGCATAGGAATCCTGGCGGGTGGCGAAAAAAGAGGCTCGTAGCTGCTCGCTACTGGTCGCACCGCGGCTTTCTTCAGTGAGGTGCAGGGCTTCTTCCATGCGCTGGCGAGCGGCGGGTAGATTGCCGCGGTCGCTCTCGGCGCGCGCGATGGTCTCCAGCGTGAGAGCTTCATAGGAGCGATCGCCCACGGCGCGAAACTCGGCGAGCGCCTGCCCGGCCGCCTCGACAGCGGGACCGGCGTGGCCGGAAAGCAGCTCCGTGCGGCCCAGTTCAGAGAGAGCGATCCCGATGCCGCGGCGGTCATGGACAGCGCGCGCCAGGTCGAGCGATTCGGTGAGCGAAGCGCGGGCGGCGGCAAACTGTCTGAGATCCGCCTGCGCCTGAGCGGTGCGGCCGAGAGCGTCGGCCAGGCCGCGCTGGTCTCCTGATGCACGCCAGGCCGCCAGGGCGCTTTCCAGAACGGGCAACGCTTTGGCAGCCTGATTCTCAGAGAGGTAAAGGTTGGCCAGCGCGCCCAGGGTAGTGGCCTCGCCGCGCTGATCGCCCACCCGCTTCCACAGCGGCAGGGACTGGTTGAACAACGGCTCGGCCTCATCGGGTTCGCCGAGCTCGCGATAGGCGACACCCATGTTCGCCAACACGCGTGCCTCAACCCAGTCGTTGCGGGTTTGCCGGAGAAGGGAGAGCGATTGCCGATAACTATCCAGCGCAGCCTGCCAGCTCGCCAGGGTGTTCTGCGTCCACCCGATATTGTTCAGCAAGAGGGCTTCATTGGCGCGATCGCCAGTGGCGCGAAACAGATCGAGCGCCTGCCCATAGAGCCGCAGGGCTGGCTGCGGTTCGCCCAGCACATCGAAAGCGCCGGCCTGGCTGTTGATGGCGTCCGCTTCTTCGTGGGTCGCAGCTAAAGCGCGAAACAGCTCAGACGCATTATGAAACAAGGGAAGGGCGCTGCGATAATCGCCGGATTCGGCGAGCGCCGTTCCCAGGCTGAACGCGGCGAGACCCTGCATGTAGCGATCGCCGGCCTGTTGGAAGAAGGCAAGTGCGCCGCGCAGCTTCTCGATGGCCGCGCGGCGCGCCTCGCCGGTTTGCTGCCCACGAAACTGCTCCGCTTCGGCGTAACTGCGGTGGGCCGCGACCACTTCGTCGTCGCCGGCCTGCGCCTCGCGAAGCTCCACTAGGCGCAGCTCGTAATGGGCGGGAAGATCGGCCGGGTCGCCGGCTTTCACTTCGAGCGTGTAATCGCCAGCGGATGGGGTGACGGCAACGATCGTTTCAGGGCCATAACGGCCGTTGATCGAGTCGGCGTCCATCAGAGTTCGACCCGCAGGATCGCGGAACGAGACGGCGAGGTCGGCGCCGTTCTGGATTACTTCGATGCGCACGAATTGGCGCGCAGCGAGGGGAAGGCGCACCGTATCCGGCGGCGGTCCCTCAATGCGACGATCAAGGTGGACGCCGGGGCGCCAGTCTATGGGCGCGGCCGGAGCTTGCGGCCGCACGATTCCCGGCGACATCGCCAGCGCCGCGAGGATTGCCGGGAATCGGGCCTTACAGAGCATAAGCCGCGCGATTTCAGGCGCTATGGCTGTGCCCAGCCGCCTGTCGGGGGAAGGGTCGACCGGTTCCGCCCGCGGACCATGACCCCCGAGTGCCCGTTGGGTCATCCGCGCTATCGATGGTACCGCTGCCTGTCCCTTCGCTTACATTAAATGAGCCGCCCATGGATGACCAAACGTGGCCGGACACTCGGCCATTGCTGGACGTGAAGCCAGTGATGTTGTTGTTGGCGTCCAGCGTGACGGTGCCGATGGAGTTGGTAGGGGTCGCGCTGGAGCAGCCGCCGGCAGGAACGTCGCAAACCTCCACGCTGAAGTCGCCGCTGGTCGCGGTAGCGGTGAGCTGGATGCAGCGGGAGAGGCTGGCATTGCCCAAAGTAATGGCAAAGGTGGTGGGTCCGAACGAAGTTAGCATGGTTCTCCTTTTCAGGTCATTGGTGCCGAAGCTCTATGGAGGCGCCCAGCACGTCTCCGGCGGCACGTAACTGGACGCCATTCTGAGTCGAGGTCGCCGCCGCGGGAGGCAGGCGGGTCAGGTAATCGAGTATACGCCGAACAGAGGCGGGATCGCGAACCTCTCCAGTGGGGGAGTCGCGAAGAAGATTCAAGAGCAGCTCAATGGGATGATCCGACCACAGCACCCAGAGGCGGTCCGTTCCCGACTGGTCGAATACGGACCAGCCGGTGACGACTTTCGGCGCGGCGGCCAATGCCGGCTGGCGCGGATACAACAACCAGAGCTGGTCGGCGCCCTTGGCGCCCGGACCGCGGTCGATGAGGTAAAGGAAGCCAGGCTGCGGAGACTGGGCCCGAAAACGCAAGCGCCATCCGGCGTGGAAGGTATCTGCCGGTGAGGCGACGTACTCCGCGCCGAGCGGCTGGCCGTCGCGCATCTGCTGGGCCAGGATCGTCCAGGTAAACGTTCGCTGCGGGTGCCACCGCGGAAGCCAGATTCCGGCAGCGAGGGCGGCCGCCGCGAACGCCGCACCGGCGATGATCTTGCGGCGGGGCGTTCCGCGGGATGGCTGACCGCCGCGGCCGAGCTGTTCGAACACCTTGGAAAGCTCGGCGCGCACGGAATCCATCGATTGCGGCCGCTCCTCCTTGTTCTTCCGCAGGCAGCGTTCGATCACCGAGGCCAGCGGCCTGGGGACGGCGGGGTTCACCGCGTCGGGCGCCAGCGGCACCTCGTTGACGACCGCGTAGAGGGTGGACGGGAGGTCGATGCCATGAAAAGGACGGCGGCCGCAGGCGATCTCATACAAAATGACGCCGAACGAGAAGATGTCGGAGCGGGAGTCAGCCGGCTCGCCCTTGACCTGCTCCGGCGACATGTAGGCAGGAGTACCGAGGGTGGCGCCGGTACGCGTGACCTCGATATCGCCACCAGCCTGCTTGGCCAGTCCGAAATCCAGGACCTTGACCGTACCCGTGTCGGTCACCATGATGTTGGCAGCTTTCAGGTCGCGATGTACGATACCGGCGGCGTGCGCTGCGGCAACGGCTCCGCCGGCCTGAACGGCGTATTCGAGTAGCGTCTCGAGAGAGGCGCGGTGCTCGGCCAGCATGGCATGCAGGGTCATGCCTTTGATGTATTCCATGGCGATGAAGTCGACCTCATGGTCCGAATCGTATTCGTAGATGGTGACGATGTTCGGATGATTGAGGGCGGAGGCGGCCTTGGCCTCGCGGAAGAAGCGGAGCTTCTCATCGCCGGAGCCGCCGAGGTGCGAGATGACCTTCAGCGCAACGGTGCGGCCGATGCGGGGGTCGACGGCCTTATATACGGTGCCCATTCCGCCTTCGCCGATGCGGTCGACGACCCGGTAATGGCCGATGGTGCGCCCGGCGCCGGAGGCGTTGATGGTCATGGTGGGCGTGAGCGACGGTAGCGGAGCGCGATCCAGGAAGGCGCTCCGCTCCGAGGCTGCGATCAGCGATTCGATCTCAGACCGCAGACCGTCATCGCCGGCACAGGCTTCGTCGAGGTAAGCGGCGCGCAGTTCCGGCACGAGTCCCAGAGCGGACTCCAGAATCTCGCGAATGCGGCCCCACTGCCCAGCATCCAAGCCTTCGGATGGGCGCCGGTCACCCATGTGGGTCAAGGCTACCACAAATCCCCCTCACCAGGGATACGCGACACCATGAGGCAAAAAGTATCAGGCGATATCGAAAAATCTTAGACGACGGGACCGCGGCGGTCGAGTTCGCGCAGGAGCCAGGCGCGCCCGGTGATCCAGTCGCGGTTGACGGTGGCTTTGGAGACGCCCAGGGCTTCGGCAGTTTCATCGATCGAGAGGCCGGCGAAGAAACGCAGCTCGATGACCTGGCTTTGCCGCGCATCCAGGCGGGCCAGGTCCACCAGGGCATCATCCAGGGCGATGAGCTGGAGGCTGCGCTGGCGGGGGAGATCGATGGCTTCGTCGAGGACCAGCACCTCCGCACCCCCGCCGCGTTTGTCGCGATGCTGGGCGCGGGCGTGGTCCACCAGAATGCGGCGCATCATGTGGCCGCTGACGGCAAAGAAATGGGCGCGGTCGCGCCATTTGGCCTGCGTCTGATCGACGAGGCGAAGCCATGCTTCGTGGACCAGCGCGGTGCTCTGCAGGGTGTGGTCGCGCCGCTCGCGCCGGAGATAGCGGTGCGCCAACTTGCGCAACTCGCCGTAAATCAGCGGCGTCACCTGATCGATCGCGGACTTGTCGCCAGCGGTCCACTTCTGCAGCAGGCCGGTGACGTCGGTCGGCGGCATGTTGATAGGTTAGAACAGCTGGCGGAGGGGCGGCGAGGAGCGGATGTCGTCCCGGCCGGTTCAGCCTTCACTTCACGACAACGTCCGGCGCTCCAGTAAAGGTATTGGCGGCGATCAGGGCGGCTGGGTTTGCTGCTTTTGTCGAATAGGAAAGAATGTCGGCGCCGGAGCCTGCGCCCTTGACATCCTTATTCCGATCGAACTGGTTGCCGGTAACCGTCAGGACGGTCAGGTCGCAGTTCGCAAAGGTAAGGCCTGCGCCTTCATCGGCGTTGTTGGTGATGAACTTGTTGGAATCGACCGTGCCGCCGGGCGAAAAGTCGATCCAGCAGCCGCCCCCGAGCATTTTGGCTGTGTTCTGGGTGAATTCCGACTCCTCTACGTCCACCCGAGCCTGGTACGCGTTCAGTCCGGCTCCCATTTCCGCCTCGTTGAGGATGAAGCGGCACTGGTAGATCACCGTGGTAGCCGTCGAGCTGATCCCACCACCCGAACGGGGCGCGGTGTTGTGATTGAACTCGACCCGATCCACCTCCAGAACATAGTCTCCGGAATAGTCGATGCCTCCCCCGCCGCTTTGTGCGAAGTTGTTGAGGAATCTTGAGTCTTCGACGTTGATGGGGCAGTTCAGGCCAGAGATGCCGGCGCCGGAAGTGGCGCGGTTCTCGTTTACTACGCTGTTGGCGCTTATATTGAGGAAAGTGCCGTCATCGTCGCCGGTGATGAAAATCCCTCCCCCTGCGCTCTTGGCGCGGTTGTCATAAATCCTGGTGTCCTGGATCGTGCATTCGAGCGAGACGCCGAAGACGCCGCCGCCATCCTCAGCGCGGTTGCGGTGGATGAGGCTGTGCAAGACCTTCAGGGCCGGAAGGCTGCCCGCGTTGTCGCCGCCATCGACCGCAACGCCGCGGCCGGCGTCGGTAGCTTTGTTCGCCACCACGTCGGTCTGCTGGTCGAGCGTAACCGAGCAGTCGTCGACGTCACGCAGAATGAATATCCCTCCACCGACTTCGCCGGCCGTGTTGGAATCGATACGCGTGGGAACGTTGCCGGATGCCGGCAAGGGACCGATACCTGTCTTGAAAACGACTTCGGTACCGTCCCGGATTCCGACGCCGCCTCCCTTTTTCTTGGCCTGGTTCGGACCCACGTGATCCAGGGGGTTGGGACCGGGCGGCGCGCCGATGGTGCAGCCAGCGATCCGGACATCGTCGCACTCGTCAATGTAGAGCGCGCCGCCTGTCTCGTCAGCTTCATTCAGGTAGAAGAGACTGCCCGCGATGTCCGCGTCCTGGCACTTTCGCAGGGCGCCTCCGCCGCCTTCGAGCCGCGCCTTGTTGCACCAGACGCGGCATTGCTTCATTTCGAACCCGTCGCATTCGTTGAGTGTGAACCCGGCTCCATGGCGGTTCGAGATGTGGCCGTGAATGCAGCAGTTGTCGAGGGTGAGGTTCGGGGCGTGGTCGGCGTCGACACCACATTCGGCGAGAAGGATGGTCAGGTTGTGCAACACAACGCCGTCCGCCCGTTCGATTTTGAAGACGATGCCGGGACGGCGGGTGCCGCTTGCCGGATCGCCTCCCACCTGCGGACGCGCTTCGCAATACTGAGTCAGGATGGCGGGATCGTAGGCGATCGCAATGGGGTCGGACTGGATGGTGATGTTGGAGTACTTGTTGCCCACCATCGACGCGTTCTCCTGGAAGGCGCCGATGATGTTCAGAATGCCGGTGTCGCCGGGCTGCTTGTGATCGCGGAACCAATCCACGCCATGCTGTATGGTCAGCCAGGGTTGGTAGACGGCGTCATCGCCGGTGTGGCCGTCGTTCCCATTTTGCCCTGAGTTCACGTATTTTTCGATGGTTGCCATCGCCTACGCCCCTCACCAGGGCCCTTGACCTCGCTGCCAGTGTCGTTGTGGATGGCGCCGGTGGAAATCAGGACTGCAGATTCGCGGCTTGGATTATACACCACACGAACCCACGCCGCTGCCAGACCGGCTACTGCAGAGGATAGCCGTGGACCAGCTTCAGCGTTCGCGACCAGCGGGTCTTGGTGAAGAAGTGGGTGAGGACGTCGACGACGTGGTCCGCGCCGATATTGCCATTCGTCAAATCGGCGGTGGGGGCATCAAACGACCAGTAGATCACCAATGGTGTGCCCTCGATGTTCTGCCGCGGCACAAAACCCCAGTAGCGGCTGTCGGAGGAATCGTCGCGGTTGTCGCCCATGGCGAAAATGCAACCTGGCGGCACGACGACGTCGCCGTTCACCACGTTGCCGGCTAGCATGGCGATGGCCGGCGGCATGACGCCCGGCTCCGGGGCCGACGCGGGGAAGCTGTCGCGGTACGGGTCGATGTCAGGGAAGATATGCTGCACATAAGGCTCATTGACGGCGTGACCGTTGAGGATGAGTTGCTTATTCACGAGGTGGATGCGGTCGCCGGGAACGCCGATGGCACGCTTCACCAGGTCTTTCTTGAGGTCGATGGGGTAGCGGAAGACGATGATGTCGCCGCGGCGCACTTCACGGTAAGGCAGCAGGTGGCTGGAAACGCCGCCGGACGGCGCAAAAATCATTTTGTCCACCAACACGTGATCGCCAGTGAGCAGCGTGCCCTCCATGGAGGCACTGGGGATAACGAAGGCCTGCACCAGGCTGGTAGTGGCGAACAGAAGCACGACAAGGTTGACGGTCCACTCCGGAAGAAAGCTCCGGCGAAGGCCGCCGGTGAGAGCGCGGTAGCGCTCCAGAATCCTGCGCAGCCCGCCGGCATTGTCTGCCCGCGCCGTTTTGCCAGCCGTCTCTGTTATCGCCCGCCTTGGCTTGATCCGCATAGTTGTTATTGTAGCGGACGCCTTCGCCGTGAGAGTTTGAGATAAAGTATCAGCATGCGCCGCCGCTCATTTCTGCAAGCTGTTCCGGGAGCGGTTGCCGCGACGGCGATGGCCTCGCCGCCTCCCGCCGCTGATGAAATACCCATTAAACTCGGGTTCGACACTTACTCGGTGCGCGCCTTCGGGTGGAAAGCTCCGCAGCTTCTGAGTTACGCCGCGGGCCTCAAGCTGGACACCATACAGATTTCCAGCCTGGACGACTATGAGAGCCTGGACCCGGCCTATCTGCAGCGGGTGAAGGACGAGGCCGACCAGTTGCACATCCAGATCGACGGCGGGACCGGATGCATCTGCCCTTCGAGCCAGGCGTTTTCAAAGAACGGGCCACCCGCTCGCGATCGCGTGCTGCAAGGTCTTCGCGTGGCGGCGGCGGTGGGCGCGCGATCGATGCGCTGCTACCTGGGCAGCGGCGCAGACCGGATCGGAGAACCGGGAATTGAAGCGCACATGGAGAACACCATCCGGTTGTTCCGTTCGGTGCGCTCCGAAGCCCTCGATTTGCGGGTGAAAATCGCGATCGAAAACCACAACGGCGACATGCAGGCGCGCGAAGTGAGGGCCTTGATCGAAGAATCCGGCAAGGATTTCGTCGGATCGACGCTGGATACCGGCAACCCCTTGTGGGTGGTGGAGGACCCTCTGCTAGCCCTGGAGGTGCTGGCGCCTTACGTGATCACGACGCACGTGCGGGATTCGGTGCTGTTTGAGCATCCGCGCGGAGCGGCCGGACAATGGGTGGCGCTGGGTGACGGCCAGATCGACTTCGGGCGCTTTGTCGAGCAGTTCCGCCAGTGGTGCCCGCAAGCATCGATGCAACTGGAAATCATCACCGGGCGTCCGCCGCGCGTGCTCCCGTACCTGGAGCAGGACTTCTGGAAGGCATTTCCCAAGGCGCTGGCCTCGGAGTTTGCACGCTTCGTGGCGCTCGCCAAAACGGGCCATCCCTTTATGGGAGCGATGGTGATCGAGGACGCGACCGGCCAGCACCCGGCGATCATGGGCGAGGCGTTGAAAGAGCAGCAGCGTGTTGACCTGGAGCGGAGCCTGGAATACGCCAAGCGGAAGCTGAACGTGGGCGTTCGCTGGCGCGGTTAGCGCGGCAGGGGCGGGCGGCCGCTTCGGCCACGAACTTGCAACCTTCCGGAGTAACGAATTCCGTCACGCCCCAAGCAGGCGAAAACAAAGGCCCTATCGATGTTCGGTGGACGTAACAAACCTGCCATAACGTTGCCGTAACCGTTGTGAACTGGACAGCCTGCCAGTCCAGGGCCACCATCGCAGGGAGCGGTCAGGCAGGACACGCCTGGCGCTAGGCCTGACCAGGAAACCCCCATGAAGAGTCCTCGGGCGCCCGGCCGCACGCATCCCGCCCGGTGGGTGCCGACGCTGTACTTCGCAGAAGGCGTGCCCTTCTTCGCCGTCGCGTTGATCGCCGGGATCCTCTACAAGCGCCTCGGACTGCGCAATGACGTCATCACGTTCTACACCAGTCTGCTGCTGCTGCCGTGGTCGCTCAAGCCCTTGTGGAGCCCGTTCATCGAGATGTTCAAGACCAAGAAGTTTTTCGTGGTCTTTCTGGAGCTTGCGGGCGGGCTGAGTCTGGCGCTGGTGGCGTTGTGCCTGCCGCTGCCGAACTACTTCGGATACACGCTGGCCCTGCTGGCCGTCGTCGCTTTCTGCTCCTCCACCCATGACATCGCTGCCGACGGTTTGTATATCGCGAGCCTTTCCCCCAAAGAGCAGGCGGCTTACACGGGGTGGCAGGGCGGTTTCTACAACGCCGCGCGGTTCTTTTCACAGGGCGGCCTGATCATCCTGGCGGGTTTCCTCGAGATCCGCCTGGGCGTGCCCCGCGCGTGGATGGCGATCTTCGCGGCGATGGGACTGATTCTCATGGCGATGAGCATCTACCACGCGCAGGTGCTGCCGAGAGGCGGGGAAGAGCGCAGGTCCGAAAGCATGCGACAGATGGCGGCTACCTTCCGGGAGGTGGTGGTCAGTTTTCTCAAGAAACCGAACATCTACCTGCTGCTGCTCTTCATCGTGCTGTACCGCGCCGGCGAGGGCCAGATCGTGAAGATCGGCCCGCTATTCCTTGTGGATAAGCGGGCGATGGGCGGCCTGGGCTTGACGACGGACCAGTTCGGAACGATCTACGGCACCTTCGGAACCATCGCCTTCGTGGTGGGCAGCATTCTGGGAGGCTACTTCACGTCGTGGCTCGGCCTGCGGCGCGCGCTGCTGCCGCTGGTCTGCGCGATGAACTTCCCCAACCTGGCGTATGTGTACCTAAGCACGGCGCTGCCGACGAATCACCTGCTGGTTACCGCGGCGCTGAGCGTGGAGATGTTCGGGTACGGCTTCGGCTTCGTGGGTGTGATCCTGCTCATGATGCAGGAAATCGCACCGGGAAAGTTCCAGACGGCGCACTACGCGTTCGCCAATTCGCTGATGAACCTTGGGCTTATGATTCCGGGCACGGTGAGCGGGAAGATCCAGGTGGCGGTAGGCTACCGGAATTTCTTTGTGTGGGCGCTGCTGTCCTCCATCCCGGCTCTGATCCTCTCGCGGTTGATTCCCATCCGCGGCGGAAGCCCGCCGGCGGTGGCGCCGGAAACGGTGGAGGAGGTGCCGCAATGGCGTTGACGCTGGATGACACTGCAGAGGCCGCCGCACGGGCCGGCATTGCGGACACCAAGGCGGTCATTCTCGCGGCTGGAAACCAGACGCTGGCGGAGGACGGCCGGCCGCTGGTGCTGCAGCCCCTGGGAGATCGCACCATCCTTGATTGCGTCGTGGAGAACGCGCTCGGCGCGACCGGCGCCAGCGACATCTACGTCGTGGTTGGATACCGGCAGGAGGAAGTGCGGGCGCACCTGGGCAACAAGGTCCGCTACGTCGTGCAGGAGGAGCCGCTGGGCACTGGGCACGCGGTGTTGCAGGCACTGCCGCTGCTGCGCGATTTCCAGGGCAGCCTGCTGATTCTCTACGGAGACACGCCGCTGTTCCGCCCCGCCTCGATTCGCGGGCTGCTCAACCGGCACCGCTTGCGCAAGGCGGACCTGACTCTGCTCACGGCGGTTGTCGACCGGGCGCTTCCCTACGGGCGGATTGTCCGCGACGCAGCCGGCGACATCATCGACATTATCGAGGACACGGAGGCGTCACCTGCGGTGAGGGAAATCCGCGAAGTGAATGTGGGTGCGTACGTGGTGGACACCAGCGCCATCGCGCCGGCCCTGGAGCGCCTGGCGGCCTCTCCTCACAACGGAGAGTACCGGGTCACGGACTGGGTTCACGAGTTGATCCGATCGGGCCGGCGCGTGGAGAGCTACCGCCTTTACGACCAGGACGAGGTGCAGGGGATCAACACGGCGGAGGATCTGGCGCGGGCCGAGTTCATTCTGGAAAAGCGGCTGTTCCGGCCGCGGCGCCAGGAGGAAGCGAACCTGGTCGCGTTCGGTACCGGCGGCTGGAGGGCCATCATCGGCGAAGGCTTTACCATGCACAACGTGCGCCGCCTCAGCCAGGCGCTGGCCAACGGGATCACGCGGCGGGGCGAGGAGAAGCGCGGGGTGATCGTGGGATTCGACCGGCGTTTTCTTTCGAAACAGGCCGCCGAGGCTTCCTGCGAGGTGTTTGCCGGCAACAACATCCGCACCATTCTGCTGAGCGAAGACGCGCCCACGCCTCTGATCACTTACGCCACGGCCGCGCGCGGATCGGGGTACGGCCTGGCGTTCACGGCCAGCCACAATCCTCCCGAGTGGAATGGGCTCAAAGTCTTTCGCGGCGATGGATCGCTGCTGCTCGACGACGAGACTCGCATCATCGAGAACGAGACCAACGCGCTCCAGCCGGATCAGGTCATCAAGGTCGAGTTGGACCTCGCCCTGGAGGCCGGCATTGTCGAGCGGCGCGATTTCACGAACGAATATGTGGATGCGGTGGAGAAGCTGATCGACCTGAACGCGATCCGCGAAGCGGGGCTCAGCGTGATCGTGGATCCGATGTACGGCGTGGGCCAACTCACGCTGGGTACGG
>CAZZHN010000018.1:0-38166 GCA_964654065.1 uncultured Solibacteraceae bacterium | reverse complement strand
GCTCGCGAACGTAGTCGCGAACTTCCTTGGTGGCGCCCTGGTCGCGGTCGAGCATGCGCCGGTACTGGGCGTTCAAACGGAGCTGCGGCACGTCCTCGTCATTCATCTGAATGATGTAGTCGTCGCCGTCCTTGATGAAGGTCACGTCCGGTTCGACCACACGCGCGCCGGCGCCGGAATAGCGCAGGCCGGGGCGCGGATTGAGGTGGCGAATCATGTAGACGGCGATCTCGATGTGTTCGAGGGGCCGTCCCAGCAGGCGGGCCATTTCCTTGTACTGGCGGGTCTCGAGCAGGTGCATGTGGCTGGAGACGATCTGCCAGGCGACTCCGCCGCGCCCGTTGAGGCTTTCGATCTGCAGCATCAGACACTCGCGCAAGTCGCGCGCGCCGACACCGGCCGGGTCGAGCGACTGCACGGCGGCGAGCGCGGCTTCCACGGTTTGCGACTGGTGTTCGCCGAGGGGCGTGATCTCTTCCAGCGAGGCCGAGAGATAGCCGTCTTCGTTGAGGTTTCCAATGATGGCTTCGGCTGCATCGCGCACCGCGTCCGGCATGACGACGACAGCGAGCTGCGAGCGCAGATAATCGCCCAGCGTGACCGGAGCGGAGAGGAAAGTTTCGAAAGAGGGTTTCTCCACCGATTCGGAGGCGGGGCTTTTATAGCCGGGATCCAGGTAGTCGTCGAAGAAGGTGCCGAAATCGATCTCGTCGAAAGGGTCGGCCGCGGCTGGTTCGGTGGGCGGGTCGCCGGCGGTGACGGCCTCCGCCTCGATGGGGGCGACGCCGGTCGTCTCCTCGGGGTCAGGGAAGAGGTTACCGTTGATGGCGACGTCGGCGCGCTCGCCTTCGGCGGTGGAAGTCTGGTTGCCAGGCGTGGCCTCGAGGATCTGCCGGTCAGCCGGGTCGGTCACGGCCTCGGCCTCGAGCAGCGGCAGCAATTCCTCAGGCGTGATCTCTTCGCCGGCTTCCTCGGTAGCCTCTTCCAGCACCGGGTTCTTGACGATTTCCTGGGTGATCATCTCCTTCAGCTCCAGCCGGTTGAGCTGAAGGACGGTGACCATCTGAACGAGGCCGGGAGTGAGGATCTGCTTCTGCGAGACCTTTAACTGCAGTCTGGGAGATAAGAAACTCATTCCGTTTCCCATGATATCACCGGAGCGTTGCCGGCCCGCGCGCAGCGGCGCGTGCCAGGCTATTTCACGGCGATGGTGAGGTGGAAGCCCGAACTCAGGTTGGCGCTGCCGACGCCGTCGTACTGAATGGCGATTGGCACCTGCGCGCCCGGCACGGTGGCCATGGGGATCTGCACGTTGATTTGCCACAGGCCGGCGAATCCCGGGGCAAGCCCTGAATAACCGACCCATTTGCCGTTGGTGGGGTCGCCGGGCAGGGTCGGGCAGTCGTCCACGAAACAGGATCCGATGGCCACGCGCGGCGTTTGCGGCGTGGTGGAGAGCGGCGAAGTGCCGGCCGGGGCGCCATCGGCAGGCGCGTTGTTGAGCGCTCCCTGGCCGGTGCAGAAGATCTGGATGACACTCCCGCGAGCGGCCTGGTTGGTGGCGCTGTTCACCGTATTGTCCTGGTTGAGCACGGCCGCCTGATAAAAGCCGCCATTCAGCAGGCAGCCGCCCGAAGCGCCGCAGAAAATAGCGGGCGAAACAGCGTTCATGGGCAGGTTGGAGGCGCCCAGCACCTGGCCGGTGGAGGCCTGGACGACTTCGACGTCGGCGAATCCGGTGGTGGGCGCGCCGATGGGAACTACGAAATTGATCTGGGAAGGCCCGGCAAAGTAGAGCGGCGCCGGGGCCCCATTGAACATCACCTGCTCATCGGCCAGCGTGAGGGGCATGGGATACGCGGTCAGGCTCACCCCGCCGGAGGGCATCGAACTGGTCGCGAACTGGGTTTGGGAAGCTGACGCATACAGGCTGGCGATGACGCCGGGTGCGAGTGGCTGGCCAGGGTAGGTAGCCTGGCTGTTTTCGCCGCCCAGACCCTGGTAATAGACCGCGACGCGGCTGTAGGCGTCGCTCACGAAGAGGTCGCCATACTGATCCTGGGCCAACGCCAGCGCGGCCCCAGCTACCTGCACTGAGCCGGTAGACGCGGGATTCAGCTGCAGGGTGTCGTACTTGGGATAGCGGGCTGCCACCGCGACATTGCTGGCTACCGTGCCGACCCAGATCTCCCCGGTGGACTGGTTGACGAAAATGCTTTGCGGGTTGGTCAGGTTGGGCAGGGTCAAAATGGCGTCGGCGGAAGCGGCAGGCGTCAGCGGGTTGTTGGGATCGGCGAAAATCTGCACCCGGCCGTTGCCGGGGTCGGTAACATACACCTGGCCGTTGGTATCGGCGGCGATGTGGTGCGGCGAACTAAGCTGGTTGGCGGCCGAACCGGCGGTGATAGTCACAAAATCCGGCTGGCCAAAGACCTTGGTGGCAGTCTTGCCATTGTCGTCCGGAGCGTTGAAGGTCTGGCCGGCGGAAAACGGAATATAGAGGACGCGGTTGTCGAAGCTGTCGGATACCATCAGGCCGTTGGTGCCCGTGAATGCCAGGCCGTAAGGCTCCGCCATGTGGATTGCGCTGGGATCGGTGATGGGCGCGCCGGTGAGGCTGGTCTGACCCAGGACTAGGTCTGCGGACTCGAGAACCTGCGTCTTCGGCCAGGTGGCAAAGGGCGCCGGGAAGCGCACCACGCGGCCGTTATTGGTGTCGGCGACATAAAGATTGCCGCTGGAATCGGTGAGCACGCCGCTCGGGTAGCAAAGGCCGGAAGCCGTGGTCTTGGTGGTATCGCCGGAGGGATAGTTGCAAATCGCGGTGTTGAAGTCCGGTTCGCCGATGACGATTTCGTTAGAGGCCTGCTGGCCCTCCGGGACGCCGGTGGCGTAGAGCTTGCGCGCATCGTAGAACCCGAGCACCCGGTGGTTGTATGGATCGGCTACATAAAGATGAGGCACCGGGCCAGTGGTATCCAGGGCGACGCCGGCGTTGGCGTTCGCGCCGTTAAAAAACTGGAATTCACGGCCTTCGATCAGGTTGGGCGAATTCATGGTCATCGTGTCCTGCCCCAGAACCTGCGTCGCGTTGCCGAACGGCACCGTGGCATTGCCGGACTGACTGGGCATCACCAGCACGCGGTTGTTGCTGGTATCCACCACGAACAGTTCATTACTGGACTGCAGGAAGACCGCGGCGATGGGTGCCGAGAAGACGCCGGCGCTGGCGGGCGGAGTTACCACGCTGAGAGTGGTGTTGCCGTTGACTCCGAACGACTGGAACGACCCGTTCTGGCCGATGACGCCGGTGGCGGCTGGCGAAACGGACGTGGTTGCCGCAGGCCAGGAGGCATACGGAGGAAATATCAGGATGCGGTTGTTATTGGAGTCGACCACGCCCACGCTGCTGTCGGCCAGGAAGAAGATTCCGGCCGGGCCGTTCATGTTGGTTTCGTTTTCAATCGCGAGCTGCTGGGCAGCAGTGAGAGTTTGGATCTGCGACAGTTCGACAACTCCCATGATGCGCGCGGCCGACTGGCCGCTGGTGAATTTGGGAGCGAAGACCAGCACGCGGCTCAGCTGCGAGGGAGAGTTCGGATCCGCGTCGGAGACATAGAGATTGCCGGCCGCGTCGAAAGCTAACTCGGAAGGCACGGCAAACTGATTGGCGATGAGCTGGTCATTGGGGATGCCCGGATTGAGCTGGGTCTGCAGGCTGACAAAATCGAGCTGCCCCAATTCGACGGCGGCGGTCAACAGGCCGCCTCCGTTGGCGACATCGGACGCGTTGAACTCCAGCACCCGGCGGTTGCCGGGATCGACCACCCACATGTCTCCGCTGCTATCGAAGGCGATGCCGGCGGGGAATAAAGTGCTGCCGCTGGGAAACAGATTCAGCCCCTGGGCGGTTGGGGCGCCGCTGGGATAGTTCGCCGTATTCGATTTCAGCGATGGCTGGCCGACGTAGAGGTCCGGCGTGGGATACGATCCCGTCTGAGCGAACTGAGCAAAAGGCGCCTTGTAGCGCAGGATGCGATTGTTGCCGCTGTCGGCGACATAGAGGTCGCCCTTAAAAACTGCCAGGCCGCTGGGGAATCTCAAGCCCGTCGAAAAAGTGGTGTTCGGTCCGGATGGCGTGGTGGTGTACTGGTCCGGCTGGCCGATGATCAGGTCGGCCGCCTGCCCGTTGGTGAAGCCGGTCGCATTCTTCCAGGCCAGGACGCGGTTGTTCAGGGTATCGGCCACATAGATCAGGGGCGGCGACGTGGACGTATCGAGAGCGATGCCGTTCGGCTTCCACATTTCGCGGCCTTCCACCAGGTTGGGATTGGCGGTCTTCGGGATCAGCAGCGGCTGCCCGATCTGCCGCGACGGTCTGCCATTGAGTGTGACGGAGCTGGTTTGCGCGTCTGCCGACAACGCGGACGTCAAGACCATCATGGACAAAACAAGACACTTATGTTTCATTGACATTCCCGCAGGGCGCGGACACGGAGGTGCGCTCCCTACGAGAATAGCAGACCCGAACTGATGGTTGAACACTTGGCTGGATTGGTTCAGTAAGGCTTCGCACGGCGGAGCGGCGCGCGGGCGCGGTGGATTCGGGCCACGGAGCGCGGGCCGGGCATGCACGGCCCCTACGGACGGCGTCTGCTTTTCAGGTGGGCGTTGAGGTGGCCAAGGGACGCGAACTGGCCGGCATAGACCGCGGAGCGCGGCGGGCTGGGCTTGCGGCGCGGATCGAAATCCCGGCGCCGGAAGAGGTCGGAGGAGGCGATTACGGCGGCTCCCATCGGCCGGTATTCATAGGTGCCCTGGGCCCAGGCCACCTCGCCGTCAAGCCAGAGATAGAAGCCCATCGGATTCATGTTAGCGCGGCGGGACGGTAGGACAGACGATCGGTTTGTGTCGTTTGTCAGCGTTGCGGAGCAATCAAAAAGCCGCAAGCCCGGTAGCGCCGGCGGTTTTGCCCGCCGGTGTCTTGGAGCGGGCGACAGGCCACAAACGGCGATGGCCCGTCCTACCGCTTTACCGGCGGAAGCGTAACTGGTCTTTGAAGGCTTCCAGGGTGTTGTAGACGATGGGGCAGATGGCGGCGCGGTCGACGAAAGTCCACATGCGGCTGGCGATCGAGCCGGTGCCGCGCACCACGTGGGGGTAGCGCTGGCAGTTGGCCGGGCGCGCGTCGTACACGGAGCAGAGGTTACCCTCCAAAAACACGCAGCCGGCATTCTGGGTGAACTTCAGCACGCGCGTCCCGGCCCCCTCGTCGTCCTCGAGCATGGTGTAATCGGCCACGAAGCGCCCGGGAGCAATGTGGAGATGGCGTGCCAGCTTTTCGATGTCGCGTTCGGTGACCCCGGTGGTCGACGTTTTGCAGCAGTTGGCGCACTGTGTGCAATCGATCTGGTCCTCAATGCCCTCGGCAACCCGGCGCAGGATGCGGTCGGAGTGATCGCGGGACTTCATGAAGCGGCGGAAGTGGAGATTCTCATCGCGCTTCTTTTCACCCAGCAGCTTGATCTGCACCAGGTCGGTGATCAGGGCAGGGGCGTCGCTCACGGCAACGATTGTCGCATGGCCGGCCGCGGGCTGCCGGATCAATCGGCGCGGAGGGCTTCGACCGGGTCGACCGAGGTGGCGCGGCGGGAGGGCAGATAGCTGGCAAGGGCGGTGGCGGCGAACAGCGCCGCGGCGACGGCGCCATAAGTGATTGGATCGAGCGGTCGGACCTCAAACAGCAGCGACGCCATCCATTGGGTGAAGGCGATCGAGGCGGCGAGGCCGCAAACCACGCCGAGCGCTGCCAGCACCAGGCCGTTGCGGACAAACATGCGGCGCAGCTCTGGCTCTTGTGCGCCCAGCGCCATGCGGATGCCGATTTCGCGGGTGCGCTGCGACACAGAGTAGGAGATGACGCCGTAGATCCCGACCAGGCCGAGCAGCAGCGCCATGCCTCCGGCGATGGCGAGCATCACGAGCGCGAACGAGGTGCGGGCCATCGATTTCCGGTAGATGTCGTCGAGCGTGCGGACATCGGCCAGCGGCAAGTTGGAATTCACTGACCAGATCGCCTGGCGAATTTCGTTGAGAAAACCGGACGAACCGGTGCGGCTGCTGCGAATGGCGAAGGCCACTTCCCGGGAGATGAACGTATCCTCGCCTTCGAAGTGGCTCATCATGATAGGCCAATAGACGGTAGTGGGGGCGGGCTTCTGAGCGCCATCGTCGCGTTCGTTGCCGGCGACGCCGACGATTTCGCGCCACGGCCCGTCCAGGTTCTCGCGAATGCGTTTGCCGAGCGCGCCTTGCGGGCCATGCCACCATTCCCGGGCGAAGTTCTCGGTTACGATGGCGACCGGCGCCGTGTTGTAGACATCTGTCCAGGTGAAGTCGCGGCCGGCCAGCAGAGGGTTGCCGACGGAGTGCAGGAGGCCGGGCGAGGCGAACTTGAAACGGCGGACGGCAGGCAGCTGGCCTCCGGCATCATGCCGGTCTTCGGCGAAGATGGGATCGAAGAAGGTGTTTCCATCCATGGTGAGGGCGCTGGCAAAGCCGGCGGCGGAAACGCCGGGAAGCGCCGCGATCCTGCGCAGGATCTCCTGCTCCATCCGCACCACGGCGACTTGATCCTTGATCAGGCCCGAGGGAATGAAGATGCGCAGGGTTTCGACCTGCTCCGGATGCAGGAACCCGGGCTCGACCCGGCGCAGCGCCTGGAAGGTGCGGATCATCAGGCCGGAACAGACCAGCAGCACCAGAGCCAGGGCCACCTGGGTCACGACGAGCGTGTTGCGCGCGCGATGCCGCTGGCGGCTGGCGCCGAGCGTCCGGCTGCCCTGCCGCAGCGCGTTGATGGTTCCCGGTCCGGCGTACTTGAGGACCGGGATCAAGCCGAAGAGCGCGCCCGAAAGGAGTGAAACGAAGAGCGTGAAGACGAGCACCCAGGGGTCGATCGCGATCTCTTCCAGGCGCGGCAGACCAGCCGGATCCAGCGCCACCAGCAACCGCAACGCGCCATAGGCCAAACCCAGGCCAAGCGCGCCGCCGGCCACGCCCAGCGTCATGCTCTCGAACAGGATTTCGCCGGCGATTTGCCGCCGGCCCGCGCCCAGGGCGGTGCGGATGGCCAGTTCGTGCTGGCGGCCTTCGGCTCTGACCAGCAGCAGGTTGGCGACGTTGGCGCAGGCGATGGCCAGCACCATGCCGATGGTTCCCATCAGCACCCAGAGCACGCTCCCCACGTCGCCGACCACCTCCTTCTTCAGTGGGCGGATGGCGGGCGCAATGTGCGCGTCTTCAAACATCTTCAGGTTGAGGCCGGGCGGAGCGGGGAATTTCGCATTGACGATGGGCAACATGCGGGCGGCGTCAGCGTCGGCCTGGGCGATGGTGAGGCCGGGCTTGAGGCGCGCGACGGCGGGATAGCTGAAGTTGCCGATGAACAGCTTGCTGCGGTCAAACTGGAACGGCACCAGCAATTCGGCGCGCTGGGTGAGGAAGTGAAAACTTCGGGGCAGCACGCCGATCACCTGGCGCGGCTTGCCGTCGATCTCGATGCGGCGGCCGAGCACAGAACGATCGCCGCCGAACTTGCGCTGCCAGTACCCATAGCCCAGGATCACGGTCTCCGGGCTTCCCGGCGAGTCGTCGTAGCGGGAGAACCCTCGGCCCAGAATTGGCTGCACGCCGAGCAGCGGCAGCACACCATCGGTCACGCGGATTGCCTGGACGCGTTCCGGTTCCGCTAAGCCAGTGACGTTGACGGTCTCCGCATCCCACAGCCCAATGTCTTGAAAAACATGGTTCTCCTCGCGAAAGACGAAGTACATAGAAGGAGAGCCAGGCAGTTCCGGGATGTTGATGCCAGGTGCGGTCAGCCAGACCCCCGCCAATTCCTCGGATTTGGGAAACGGCAGCGGCTTGAGCAGGACGCCTTCGATGACGCTGAAGACCGCGGTGTTGGCGCCGATGCTGATGGCCAGCGTGGCCAGTGTGATGGCGGTGAAGAGCGGCGCGCGGAACAGGCGGCGCAGCACGTGTTTGAAATGGTTGGAGAGGGACCGCATAGAATCGCCTCCAGCGCCTTTCACATAGTACGTAGGAAAGCGGCAAAAGTTTGCAGTTTCTTGGGGGCGGCGCCAGTTTCGGAGAGGTCTTGCGGTCCCGGCAAGCTCAAGGCTCATGGCTTCGAATCCGACCGTCGGGGGGACGGTAGTCACGAAATCTGGTTCAATCGACGTACGAATCGATACACGACGGTTCCGAACCATCCCTGCGATAGGCCCGAGGGGAACACGTAGGGCGATTCTCAGACGAGCGGGCATCGGGCCAGATGAGTCCCTGGGATCCTGGCGCCGGCCCGTCTAACGCCGTCTGAGCCGGCGCAGGACGGCCGCGAATTCCTCAACGCGCAGCAGCCACGTTGCGCCGAAATAGACAGCGCCGTAGGTTGCGATCACGGCCAGTCCGAAGATGAGCGGGTGGCGTGAGCCGAGCGCGGTCTTCATTCCCCAGGCGGCTCCGGCTGCTGCTGCTGCGGCGAGCCAGAGGCGGGCGACCAGCGACCCCGGCAAGCCGGTGCGGCCGATTCGGGCGTTGAGCGTGCGGCGCAGGAGAGTGAATTCCACCCATCCGGCGATCCCGGCGGAGGCAGTGAGCCCGGCCACGCCCCACTTGGGATCGATTCCAATCCAGCGGGGGAGCGGAATGGCGCACACGTACCCGAGGCCGCTGGTGAGGAGCACCCGCACCACGGCGAAACGGAGCGGGGTGCGCGTATCGCGCAATGCGTAGTATGCGGACGAGTAGAGCCGGCCCAGGGTCTGGGCCAATAAGCCGACGGCGGATCCGGCCAGGATGGCCCAAACGTAGCGCGAATCGCCGGCGGTGAAGCGGCCGGTCTGGAACAGAACGGCGGTGATGACACCGCCCAGCGCCAGGAATGCCATGGCGGACGGGACAATGAAGAAGGCGATCTGGCGCAGCCCGGAATCGAGGCGCTGGCGGAGGTGCGCGGCGATTTCGGTAGCAGCGCCCAGCGCGCTCGACATGGCGGGCAGTTCCGCGGCCGATACCGACATGCCGAACAGGCTGACCGGCAACAGGTAGAGCGTCTGCGCATTGGTGAGCCCGGCCACCGCGCCCTGGCCCAACAGGCTGGCCAGCAGAGAATCCACCCAGCCGCTGATCTGCACCACGCCGCGGCTGAAGAACACGGGGGCGAAGTTGCGAAGCACCTCGCGCACCTGGGGCGCGCCGGTATCGAGGCTGGCGCGCAGGCCTCGCGCCAGGCGCAAGACCACCGGAAGCTGCACGCCGAACTGGAGAGCGCTGCCCACCACGGAGCCCCAGGCCAAAGTGACGGCGAGAGCGGCTTGCGGCTGGCCGCGGAACAGCACCAGAGTGGCGATCATTGCCATGTTCCACACCACCGGCGCGGCATAGGAGAGAAAGAATTTGCGATGGCTGTTGAGAATGCCGAGGCACCAGGCGGAAAGCGCCAGCAGACCGGCGCCGGGAAACAGAACGCGCACGATGCGAATAGTGAGCTCGCGTTTCGCGCCGTGAAAACCGGGCGCGATGGCGTCGATCAGCCAGGGCGTGGCCAGCACTCCGGCCAGCACCAGTGCGGCGGAGGCCAGCGCCAGAATGGAACCGACGGCGCCAGCCACACGGCCGGCCTCTTCTGCGTCGCCTTCGGCCAGCAGCCGGGCGTAAACGGGAATGAACGAGG
This sequence comes from uncultured Solibacteraceae bacterium, assembly GCA_964654065.1. Lineage (GTDB taxonomy): Bacteria > Acidobacteriota > Terriglobia > Bryobacterales > Bryobacteraceae > Bog-375. Next base: position 28,427 of record CAZZHN010000018.1, on the reverse strand, counting down.
CTGACAGTACACCCTCGCCGAACAGGTTCTGCAGAAAATTGGGGATGCGGAAGGCGGCATTGAAGGCGTCGGCGGCGTCCGAGAGGCCGAAGTAATGGGAGAAGACGCGCTGGCGGACGAGGCCGATCAGGCGGCTGAGCAGGATTCCCGCGCCGACCAGTGAGGCGTGACGGGCGGTGGATGAGGGCTGGCTGCGCTGGGGTGGGATGAGCTCGGGCATGCCTCGCGCGCGGCCTACGCCAGCTTCTCCAGCACCGCGCCGGTCACGGCTTCGGTGGAACTGCTGCCGCCCAGATCCGGCGTGCGGACTTTGCCCTCTGCCAGCACGGCGGCTACGGCGGCTTCGACTTCGCGGGCAGCGCCCCCGATTTGCAGATGATCCAACATCATGGCGGCGCTGAGAATGGTCGCCAGCGGGTTGACGATGCCCTTGCCCGCGATATCCGGCGCCGAGCCATGGACCGGTTCGAACATGGAAGGAAAGCGGCGCTGCGGGTTGAGATTGGCGCTGGCCGCCAGGCCCATACTGCCGATGATCGCGGCGGAGAGGTCGCTCAGAATGTCGCAAAACAGGTTGGATCCGACCACTACGTCAAAAGTCTGCGGACGGCGCACGAAGTTCATCGCCGCCGCATCCACCAGTAGCGACTCGGTCTCCACATCGGGGAACTCCGCCGCCACTTCGCGGAAGGTGCGGTCCCAAAGCACCATGCTGAAGCCCTGCGCGTTGGACTTGGTGATGGACGCGACGCGCTTCTTCTTGTTGCGCGCCACGGCGAGCTCGAAAGCGAAGCGCACAATGCGCTCCACGCCGCGGCGGGTGAAAACGGAGGTTTGGATGGCCACTTCCTCGGGCTGTTGGTGATAGACGAATCCACCCACCTGCGCATACTCGCCTTCGGTATTCTCGCGGACCACGACGAAATCGATCTCGCCGCCCTTGGCTTTGGCCAGCGGCGACGAGACGCCTGGATAGAGATAGGCAGGCCGCACGTTGGCGAACTGATCGAAGGCGCGGCGGATGGGCAGCAGCAGGCCGTTCAGGGTGATGTGGTCGGGGATGTCGGGGTGGCCGACGGCGCCGAGCAGGATCGCGTCGCACGGCTGCAGCAGGTCGATCGCACCGGCCGGCATCATCCGGCCCCAGCGAAAGTAGTGTTCCGCGCCCCAGTCGAATTCCTCAAACGCGAAGGCGACCTGGTGTTTCTGAGCGACGCGCTCGAGCACGCGCCTGGCTTGCGGGACGACCTCCTGGCCCACCCCGTCGCCGGCAATCACCGCGATCGTGAAAGTTCTCATGGCCTGCAACCCGATTCTCGCACGCGCCGCCTACGAGGGCCGGTCCCGGTCGAGATGGATCTCGCGGGTGGGGTAGGGTATGGCGATGCCTTCCTCGCGCAGGCGGCGGAGAATGCGTTTGCGCAACTGGTGGCGGATGCCGTACTGCTGCGAGAACTCGGCGATCTGATAGTTGAGGGTGAAGCCAAGCGCGAATTCGCCAAAGCCGGGATCCAGGCTGACCGAAGGCGCCGGATCGGCGAGCAGACCGGGAATGTCCTTCGCGCCCGTGCTGGCGATGTCGACCAGCAGGCGCTCAATCTGATCCGGATCCGAATCATAAGGCAGGTTGACCTGGAGCGAGGAAGACATGCGCAGGGCCGGCAGGTGGTAATTGGTTACGATGGCCTGGGCCAGCTTGGAATTGGGCACGACCACGACATTGTTGCCGAGCGACAGGAGGGCCGTGGAGCGCCAGCCGATATCCGAAACGTAGCCTTCTTCTCCGGTGCTGAGCCTGATGTAGTCGTTGAGGCGCATCTGCCGCGCGACCGCGATGTAGAAGCCGGCGAAGAGGTTGGTGAGGGTATCCTGCAGGGCGAGCGCGACGGCAAGGCCGCCCACGCCGAGAGCGGTCAGGATGGGCGTCACGCGGACTTCCTCCGCGCTGAGCAGCAGCAGCAACCCGACTGCCAGGGCAGAGAGCTGGGCCAGCGTGGTGGTCAGCGTGGTGACCGGCAGCGCTCCTGGAATCTGGGCGCCGTAAGCGCGCACCAGGTCTCCGGCGGCGCGCATCGCCATGAGGGTGAAGCTGGCAATCCACAGCGCGATCAGAATCTTGGGCGCGTACTTGTCGGTAACCACACGCGGCAGCGGAGCTGACTGAATGGCCAGATGCACCGCGAGAATGAGGGCCCAGATGGTGGTCGGGCCCGTCAGCGCGGCAAGAAGCACGTGCCCTGGCTGGCTTCTGGTCCGCGCCACCCAGGCGCGCAGGCCGCGCAGGACGATGCTGCGCACCAGGTACGCGATGGCGAAGGTGACCGCGAATACGATTCCCGGCTCGATCAGCAGCCTGGGCTGGTTAGCCAGAACGCGGAGTGTTTCCATGAGTTCCTACCCAGCATCACACAAAATCGGGTGCACGCTACAGCCTGGAAACCCGTCATTTTAGTGTGCGCTGGAGTGTGTCCCTACTCGTCCTTTTGGTCGCCGGCTGCCTGGCGGCAGAAGACATCAGCGCGTGGGAACTGTACGAGGCGGGGCGGGAGGCGGAAAAGAAAGGCCACTTGGCGCAGGCTTACCTGCTGTATTCGGAAGCCGCTGCGCTCGATCCGCACAACCGGACGTACTGGCTGCGCAGCCAGGCGGTTCAATCGCGGGCGGCCTTGGAAGCAATGCCGGTTCACCTTTCGGCGTCAGGCGGGCTGGAGCCAGCCGCGCCGCCGTTGGAGGCGGCGACCGCCGGCGACCTGGCCGACGCCAGAAAAACGCTGCCCCCTTCCGGCCTGGCAGGCGACGGCGTGGTTCGCGACTTCGATTTGCAGGGTGACTCGAAGCAGGTGTACGGCGACGTAGCCAAGGCTTTCGGCCTGGACTCCGTATTCGACGGCGACTACCAGCCCACGCCGCTGCTGCATTTCCGGATGGAGAATGCGGCATACCACGAGGCGCTGCACGGGTTGGAACTTGCCACCGGGACGTTTATCGTGCCGGTTTCCTCCAAGCTGTTTCTGGTGGCGAAAGACACGCCGCTCAAGCGGTCACAAAATGAGCCGGTGGTGGTGGTGACGATTCCGCTGCCCGACGCTGGCGTGCAGCAGGACTTCACCAGCCTGGTGCAAGCCGTACAGCAGGCGACGGACATTGAGAAGGCCAGCTTCGATTCGCAGACGCGGACGCTGGTGCTGCGCGACCGCTTGTCGCGCGTGCTGCCGGCCAAGGCGCTGCTCGATCAGCTTCTTTATCCGCGCGCTCAAGTGATGATGGACCTGAAGCTGGTGGAAATCAGCCGCGACAAGACGACAACTTACGGCGTGGATTTCCCGACCATGTTCTCGCTGACGTCGCTGTCAAACTGGCTGCAGAACCAGATCACGCTGCCAACCAACGTCAGCGGCTTTCTATCCTTCGGGGGCGGCAAGACGCTGCTGGGACTGGGAATCATGAACGCCGCCGCGGTGGCGCAGATGTCGGACAGCTCCGGTAAGGTGCTGTGGGCGACCGAGCTGCGCGGCGAGGAGCGCCAGCCCGCCACGCTGCACGTCGGCAACCGCTACCCGGTGCTCACGGCAGGCTATTTCGGGTCGACGGGCGCCGCGACGATTCCCGGAACCACGGCAACCGGGACGACGCCGACGGGTACCACGCCGGTGACCAGTACGGGCGCGACGGGCGTCGGAGTCTTGACCTTGAGCGCGACGTCTGTTCCGTGGACGTACACGTCCGATGGCGTCTCCCCGCAAGCCGCGACGATCAGCGTCACGAGCACCAATGGAGCCATCGGCTTCACCGCCTCGGTCACGAGCTCCAGCCCGTGGCTGGTGGTGGACGATGCGAGCCTGACGGCCGGCACCCTGCCGGCATCCCTGGTGATCTCGCCCGCCGCCGGCCTCACGGCGCTGGGAACGGGATCCTACGTGGGCACGGTGCAGGTGGCCGGGTCAGACGGCTCGGTCGGCTACATTACCGTGACGCTGTCCGTCAACGGCGGCACGCAGGATCTTACGCTCACACCCAGTACCATCGCGCTTGCCGCCCAGACCGGCGGCTTGACGGCGGTGCAGGGGGTCACGGTAGCCAGCACCGTCGGCGGAACTTTATCCGCCATCGTAGCCGGGCCCGGCCTTTCCCTCACCGCCTCCAGCACCACGGTGGAACCAACTACGCCGGCTACCCTCACCATTCAGGGCAACCCCACAGGCCTCTCGGCGCTCACCTACCTCGGCATTCTCAGCGTAACCGTGGGCGACCTCACCGAGGAGACAACGGTGAGTTTCAGCGTGACTTCCAGCGGGAGCCTGCACCTCAGCCAGTCTTCGATTCCGTGGACCTACATCGCGGGCGGAGCTTTGCCGGCCTCCACCAATGTGACCCTCAGCGCCGCCACCACCACTGTTACCAGTTTCACCGCCACCGCCTCCAGCGCCAACTCGTGGTTGCTGGTGGATGGCGTGACGACCGTTTCGGACTCGCTGCCCGCGACGCTCGTCATCAGTCCCGCCGCCAGCCTGGCGGACTTAGGCACGGGCACTTACCCGGGAACGGTGCAGATCACCGGCTCGGACGGCTCCATCGCCTACATCAACGTCACCTTGACAGTGAACGGAGGAACTGCCAGCGGCCTCACCGTTTCGCCGGGCTCGGTTTCCCTCAATGCGTCCCTGCAGGGTTCCACCGTCAACCAGACGATCACTGTAATCAGCGACGTTGCGGGAGACCTGTCGGCGACCGTAACCGGGTCAGGACTGACGCTTTCGACCGTCAGCTCCACGGTGGATGCGGGAGTCGCCACCACCTTCACTCTGTATGCAGATCCTACCGGCCTTGCCGCCAATACCTACATCGGCGCTGTGACCGTCACGGCGGCCGGCGTCACGCAGACGATTCAGGTGAACTTCAGCGTGGGTGCGATCAGCAGCGGAAGCAACGGAACCAGCACCTATTCGCCGCCTGCGTCCTTCACCTATGAGGACCTGGGTCTCTCGCTCAAGCTGACGCCGGCGGTGCACGACATCACCGAGGTGTCGCTCGATATCGAAATTGAGGTGAAGCTGCTGACCGGCCAGTCCGTAAATGGCGTGCCGGTGATCTCGAACCGCAGCCTGAAGTCGGTGGCCAGGTTGAAAAACGGGGAGTGGGCGGCAGTGGCCGGCCTGTTGGACACCAACGAAGCCAGGAACATTTCCGGATTAGCCGGACTGTCGCAGATTCCCTATTTGGGCGCGCTGGTGAGCACGCACGAACACGACAAGTCGCGCGACGAAGTGATCCTGTTGATGCGGCCTCGCGTGTTGAGCATTCCGCCGGGCGACCATGTGCCGAGTTCGATCCTGCTGGGAACGGACGCGAGGCCGGCGACCATCTTTTAGGGATGGGGGCGGATCAACCCGCGCACCGCTCCCTGACGGTCGTGGCCCCGATGCGTGACGCGGTCACTTGATTTTCACGGGAAGTTCACCCAGCTTGCGTAGGACGATCAGGGCGACCTCGTTGGTCGTTAGTGCAGAACGGAATTCGAACCGCCCGTCGGAAATGGAGACGACGCGGCTTTCGGCGGGCTCGCCGCCCGCGACGCTGGAAATCGCCGCCACTTGTTCGCGAGTGAGCTGCGGCGGTGCGCCGAGATCGAGGTAAGCCGTATAGGCGTCGTTCTGCCGGTAGCCAATCCGATAGACCTGCTCCAGATAAGTGCCGGGTGGCACATTCTTCAAGTCAACGGCCACCGGCGGCCTGGGTGAAGGCGGCAGGTCCCGCTTGTAATAAACCTGGTCGTTCAAGCGGTCCGGCGGTTCCACCGGCGTGAAGTCCCAAAAGAGCATTTGAACGCCTCCATTCCGATTCGTGCAGATCCAGGACGGCGTCGCTGTTCACAATTTCCGTCTCGCCCAGGCGGGCGAGAAACTGGTAAGCGTAATAGGCGGGCTTCTTGATGCTCTGATAATTGAGCAGGCCAAAGCCGCCATGAAACGGGGTCGTGCGCGGGCCGTTCTCCTCAAAGATGTCGGTGAAGGTCCAATAGGACAAGGAATCCACGGCTTCCTGGGCTCCCTTGATCTTGTCGAGCATGAAAGCGGCCTGGTGATACTGGTCGTGAACGTAATCGGTGGGCGTATAGGCCGAGCTCCACTCGGTGAAATGGAGCTCGAGATTGGGCAGGGGCTAATTCCGAATCAGCTCGCGGGAATGAACCATGCGGCTGCGGACTGCAGCAGGGTCGGGATCGAGAATGGTTCCGCGGTTTCCGGTGTCGTCGAAAAAGCCTTGTTTGACGCCGTAGGCGTGGGTGGAAACGAAGTCGATCGGCACTTTCTCCCGCGCGCAAAACTGAATCAGCGCCTCTTCGAAGCGGTAGGGAATGGCGGAAGCCGGCCCTCCCACGCGGTAGCCCGGATTGATTTTCTTGATCGCCTCGGCGGTGATGCGGTAGAGCTTCGAGTACTCTTCCAGCGTCGCGGTGTAAAACGGGCGGATGTCGGGCTCGTTCCAGACCTCGAAATACCAGGTTTTGACTTCATCGCTTCCGTACCTCTGCTCCCAGTGGCGCACCAGTGCGGTAATCAGCCCCGCCCATTTGTCATACGACTTGGGCGGAGTGATGTTGCCCTTCCACCAGAAAACGGTGTCTTTTCCGCTGGCGAGCGCAGAAGGCATGAAACCCAGCTCGACGAACGGCTTGATGTGCAGGCGCAGCAATGCGTCGTACAGTTGATCGATGTACTGGAAGTTGTAAACCGGATTGCCCTTGGCGTCTTCCTGGTACACGCCCATATCGTCATGCAGCAGCCCGTGCATGCGGATATAGTCGAAGCCGATCTCGCGCTGGACGAGCGCGAGCTGCTGCTGCCAGTCAGCGCGCAGGCCCTCATTGGCGCGGCCGGCTCCGATACAGCGGCGGAACACGGTGCTATGCGGTCCGCGAACCTGGTTCAGATCGGCGGCGATGATTCGCGGGGATGGCGGCTGCACCTGCGCGAAAGCCAGTGCGGCCAGTGCCAGCACCGCGCATGGCAGGCGGAGCGGCTGATAGGACGGGAGAGTCACGAGATCACCTTTCCAAAGTTGCCGCGGCGCGCGCTCACTGCTGCCGGGAAAAGAACTGGGCCACGTCTTCCGATTGTGCGGCGCGCTGGGCTTCGCACAAGCGGATGCCCTCCAATACCTGAGCGTAATTGCGCGGCCCGCCGAGGAACTTGCTGACGCGGTCCTGGAAGAAGTCGACAAACGCGCTCCGGGAAGGCTCATCGCAGAACGGCTGGCCGACGAGCGGCAGCGACGCAGCGCCATCGTAGTCGCCTTCCCGCGGGAGGCGCTTCAGCACCTCGTCATAGTGAGCCTTGAGGAACTCGAAGGAGAGTGCTTGGGTCTCGGGTTCGCCCGAGCCGCTAAATAACAGGCTGCTCGTTTCCCGTACATCGAACTCGGGAAGCAACATTACGGCCAGGGCCTGCTGCACGATCGCGGGATCGCGGAAGCTGCGCAAGGCCGCGATAATGGCGCCGCGCTCGGTGCGGTCCTGGGTCTTCCTGAGCTCGGCTAACAGGCGGTCAAACAGGCTCTGGTCCCCAGAAAGCGCGGCAGTCGAGAGCACGGCGCGCAGCATGTCGGGACCGACGCCGCTGCGGTTGTCGAGCCAGCCGGCGGCCAGGCGGCGCGCCTCGGCTTTGAGCGCGGCGTCCCCGCCCTGGCGCGCAACGAAAGGAACCAGGCCGGCGCGCAGCAGCCGCGTATCGGCGTCGTCATCAGGCTTGGCGGACCAGCCCAGCTCCGCCGCGCGGGCTCCAAACGTGCGGCGAACGAAGGCGGCGTAGTTCGGCCGGAGCGCGGCCGGCACCAGATTGCGCGCGTCGGTCACGATGTAGCGGGATTCGGCGGCGAGCTGGCGGTCGGGCGAATTACCGAACGTGCGGGCGCCGGCGAGCGCGGCGCTCTCCTTGGCGTCGCCGGAATCAGCCAGTTTCTTCAGGTCGTGCAGCAGGGTCACACGCTCCGCGGCGTTCAGCCAATCGTTCCCGTCGCCCAGCAGTTTCTCCAGAAGGCCGCCCTGATAGGCGGTGATGTAGTAACCCGTCCCGCCGGCGTTGCCAGCGATTCCGGCCGGGCAGGAGGAGGTGTTCTTGAGCGGGAATTCGGCGCTGGCCCGATCGAGCATGAAGCACTCGGTGGAGGAAGCGTCACCGGTCTCGTACCGTACGCAAACCGGCACCTGCCATTGGGCGCCTTGCGAGCCGGTGGATCCGAGCGGAAGGTACCGCTTCTGGCTCAATGCCACCCGCGGCGCGCCGGAGCACTTCAGTTCGATCGAGACCTCCGGAATGCCGGGCTGTTCGAGGAAGGTCTTGAAGGCGCGCGTCAACTGCGGCCGGCCGGCGGTGGCGATGGAGTCGAGGAAATCGTCCGCGGTGGCGTTGCGAAAGGCGTAGCGCTTCAAATAGGCGTTCACGCCCGCGCGGAACTGCTTTTCGCCGGTCCACACTTCGAAGGCGCGAATGACAGCGGCGCCTTTTTCATAGGTGATGTTGTCAAAGGCGTTGGCGATGTCGTCTTTGGATTCGATGGGCTGCCGGATCTGGCGCGCCGTAACCAGGCTATCGGAATCCATGGCGCCGAACTTGGATTGCAGATCGGAGAGCCGGGTGTTCCAATCCGGCTGCCACTCGGCGAGAATTTTGGCGGACGTCCACGTCGCGAAGGCTTCGTTCAGCCAGATATCGTCCCACCACGCGGTCGTAACCAGGTCCCCGAACCACTGGTGGGCCAGTTCATGAGCGGCAATGGAGGCGTAAGTGCGCTGGCGGGTGACGCTGTCGGCGGCGGGGTCTGCCAGCAGGATGGTCTGCCCGTAGGTGACCATACCGGCGTTCTCCATGGCTCCGGGAAACAGGGGAACCGCGACCTCGTCGAGCTTCTCATACGGATAGGGCACGCCAAAGTAGTCTTCCAGGCGCTGCACGATGGTCGCCGTGACCTCGACGGCGTACTTTGCCTGGGATGCCTTGCCGTGCGGCGTGACGATACGCACGGGGACGTGGTTGCGGCCGGTTCTGCCGGCGTCGACCACGTCGAAGGGGCCGATGGCGAAGGCAACCAGGTAGCTCGGCAGCGGCTTGGTTTCCGCGAAGACCACCCGCTTCATGCCGTGCGGCTCGTCGGATTCGGAAGCCTGCGGCGTATTGGAGAACGCCTTGTCCGTCTTTCGTATGTGAAGCGTAAGCTGCCATGGCGTCTTGAAATCGGGCTGGTCGAAGCACGGAAACACCCGGCGCGCATCCAGCTCTTCGAACTGGGTGAACAGGTACGGCGTGCCGGCGTCCTGGGCCTGAAAAACACCGCCAATGCCGTTCAGGCTGATCTTGCCCTGGTACACGATGTGGATCCTGGCAGGGCCGGCGGGCAGCGCGGCCGGCAGGCGCAGGGCGACGAAGTCGGAGCCGGACGGCTCGACCGCGGTAGGACGCGAGTTCACGGTGGCTTGCTGGATGGAGAGATCGTTGGCGTTGAGCCACACCAGCGATGTCGGCCTGGCGAGCGTGACGTCAATATCGATGACGCCGGAGAACGTCGTAGCGCCAGGCATAGCCGTCAGATCGGCGGCGTAGCGTGTGGGACGAATATCCCCAGCGAGCCGCAGCTTGGGGGCGTCGGCCGCCAGCAGGCAGGCGGAGCAGGCGAGGAAGCCAAGGGCAAGTGTGCGCATGGTTGACTAGACCAGTGTAATGCGTGCGGCGCGGTGCGGGGCGATGACGGGTGAACGCGGCGCTACTCGACTTACTCCAGCCGGAACACTTCCTTCATCATGGCGAAGCGTTCGCCGGGTTGGAGGCCGGGCACCGGCTCGAACAGGCGGCTCATGAACTGCTGCCAGCGCTGGTTGACCGGGTCGCGGTCGAGTTCGTCCCACGCCTTGTCGAAGTCGTCGACCCGCAGCACGAGAACCAGCTCCTGGCCGCGCCGGAAGATGGAGTAATCGGAGATGCCGACCTGCTTGAGTTTCGCCAGCAGCTCAGGCCAGACGCGCTGATGTTCGCGTTCGTATTCCTCGATGGCGTCCGGCTTGATACGAAGTTGGAATGCGTAACGTGGCATAAAGGGCACCGTTCCGTGACGAACTGCAGCCACCGCTCCCTGGCGGTCGCGGCTCCGATGAGGAGTTACGCGTAGCTGGATACGGCAGCCATGTTGCGCTGACGGCGATCGGCCGTCACGCGCTCCAGGTAGCCGCTCTGGCGGAAGGCATCCATTGGGTCGGCAGGCAGTCCTCGCGCCGTGGCCCACTCGCGGATGGCGGGCCGCACATCGGCGGAAAAGGCGTCTTTCAGGCAGGACTCGGCATCCACTAGCGCGCAGTTCTCCTGGCGAAGCGCGATTTTCTCGTGATCCACCAGGGCGGCCTTGGCGTACAGCTCCATGGCGGTCTGGACGGTCTGAATCATCGCCTCGATCTTGCCTTTCAGGTTGTGGCTCTGATCGATCATGTAGGCGATATCGGCGCGCGAGCCCGTCTCCCACTCGAAGAACAGAATCTCGTGGAAGATACGGAATACCTGGTAGGGATCGATCGAGCCCATCGTGAGATCATCGTCCGCGTACCGGCGGTCGTTGAAGTGAAAGCCTCCCAGCATGCCGAGATCCAGCAGCCACGCGACAATCTGCTCGATGTTCTGTGCCTGGTAGTGATGGCCCGTATCGACCAGCACCTTGGCCTGCGGGCCTGCGGAGCGGGCGAATTCGAGCGCCATGCCCCAGTCGCCGATATCCGTGTGATAGAAAGCGGGCTCGAACGGCTTGTACTCCACCAGCATGCGCTGGCTGGGCGCGAGGCTGGCGTGGGTTGCCCGCAGGCCCTCTTCGAACCAATGCTTGCGGCGGCGCATGTTCTGCGTACCGGGATAGTTGGACCCGTCGGCGAACCAGAGAGACACGTCGCGGCTCCCCAGGCGCGAGGCAATTTCGACGCTGGCTAGCAGATGATCGAGGGCAGCTTTGCGAGTCTCGGTATCGGGGTTTCCAAGCGATCCGTACTTATAGATCTGGTCCTGAAACACGTTGGGGTTGATGGCGCCGGCACGCAGGCCGTGAGCCGCGGCCAGCGCCCGCACCTCATCCACATCTTTGACGCCATTGGGCAGATCCCACAGCACATGCAAGGCGATCGATGGGCACACGCCCGTCCAGCGGTGAACCTGGGCGGCGTCGCTGAATTTCTCCGGCGTCGTACTGGCGGCGGCCGGTTGCAGGAACTTGCCGAAGCGGGTACCGGTGTTGGCAAACCCCCAACTGGGCAGCTCGATCTGGAACTGGTCGAGCGCGGCGTGGATGAGATCGCTTTGTCGATTCGTGGACACTTTTTGCCTGCCTTTGTTCCCAATCATGCCACGGGCGCGGGGAAAAACAAAGGCACGGGCTGCGCGTTTCGCGGTGGACTAGCATAGTAAGGATGCGATGGGGCCTGGTTTCGGCTTGCGCCGCGGTGGGAGCGGCTTCACTCTGCTCCCAGACACCGCCGCGCGACGCTCTGGCCGAACTGCGCGCCAGCTTCGCCCATCCGCCCGATGACAGCCGCATCATGATGCGCTGGTGGTGGTTCGGCCCGGCGGTGGAAAAGCCGGAGCTGGAGCGCGAGTTGCGCGCCATGAAGGAAGGCGGGATCGGCGGCGTCGAGATCCAGCCCGTTTATCCGCTCACCGTGGACGACCCTGCGAGCGCCCTGGTGAACCTGCCCTATCTGTCGGATAAGTTCCTCGACACGGTCCGCTTCGCCAATGACAAGGCCCGCGAGCTGGGGATGCGCGTGGATATCACGCTCGGCAGCGGCTGGCCGTACGGCGGCCCGCATACGCCGGTCGATCTGGCTTCGGCGAAGCTGCGGGTGGAGCGGCTGGCCGTGCCGCCGGGCGCGGTAACCGTGGCGATGCCGCAGCTCGGCGGTGGCGAAAAGTTCGTGGCGGCGTTCTGGCAGAACGGCAGTGAAAGCGAACGCGTCACCGCCATCGACCAGGCCGGCATCCATTTGGCCCCGCAAGCTTCTGGCGGCTCCCTGCTGGTGTTTATCGCCGGCCGCACGCGCCAGGCCGTGAAGCGCGCTGCGGTGGGCGCCGAGGGCTTCGTGCTCGATCACTATAGCGCAGCGGCCATCGAGAACCACCTCCATGATGTCGGCGACCGCTTGCTCCGGGCCTTCGGCGCGCACCCGCCATACGCAGTCTTCAGCGACAGCCTGGAAGCCTACGGCGCGGATTGGACGCCGGATTTTCCCGCGGAATTTCAAAGGCGCCGCGGCTACGATCTCAAGCCGTACCTGCCCGCCCTGGCCGGCGACATGGGCGAGATCACTGGCAGCATCCGGCACGATTGGGGCAAGACGCTGACCGAGCTTGCCAACGAGCATTACCTGACCCCGCTTCGCCAGTGGGCCGCCGCGCATGGCACGCGCTTCCGCTCGCAGAGCTACGGCACTCCGCCAGTGAACCTCTCGGGCAACGCGCTGGTGGATTTGCCGGAAGGCGAGGGCTCCGCATGGCGCCAGTTCACCACCACCCGCTGGGCGTCCTCGGCCGGGCATCTGTACGGGCGCCCGGTGATTTCCTCGGAGACGTGGACCTGGCTGCACTCGCCGGTCTTTCGCGCCACTCCGCTCGATATGAAAGCGGAGGCCGACCTGCATTTCCTGCAGGGCATCAACCAACTGGTGGGCCACGGCTGGCCCTACTCGCCGCCGCAAGCGGGCGAGCCCGGCTGGCATTTCTATGCCGCCGCCGTTTTCAACCAGCACAACCCCTGGTGGATCGTGATGCCCGATATCACCGCGTACCTGCAGCGCGTGAGCTGGCTGCTGCGCCAGGGCGAGCCGGTCGTCGATGTCGCGCTGTATCTTCCCACCGCCGACGCTTACGCCGGCTTCACGCTGGGGCACGATTCGGTGAATGAACCGATGAACCGGCTGCTCGGCCCCAACGTGATTCCGCAGATTCTCGACGGCGGCTACAACTTTGATTTCATCGACGACGACGCCATCGCCGCGCGAGGAATCCCGCATTCCGTGCTGGTGCTGCCGAACGTGGAGCGAATGCCGCTTGCCACGCTGGCGAAAATCGCTGAGTACGCGCGCAAAGGCGGGATCGTCATCGCGACGGGCCGCGTGCCATCGCTCGCGCCCGGATTCCTGGAAGCCAAGGCAGACACGCCGCAGATTCGGGAGATGGCGAAGACGCTTTTCGAAGGCGCGAATCCGCGCGGGCGTTTGGTGAGGGATGACGCCAGGCTGGGCGAGGTACTGCATGAGTTGTCGAGGCCGGATCTGACGGCGCCGCCGGAGGTCGGATTCGTGCACCGGAAACTACGGTCTCGAGACAACGTCTATTTTCTGGTTAACACTACCAATCACCGGGTTCGTGGCGTGGTGGAATTCCGGGACGGCTGGGCGGACGAATCGTGGGAGGCTTTCAACGGCAAGACGACCGTTTTGAATCCTATTCGCACCCGGGAACTGGACTTGGCGCCTTATGAGTCGCGCGTCATCTTTTGTCCTCCTTTGCCGCACGCGGTTGTCCTCTTGGGTCCCGACGCCGTGCCTGGCCCTCCTCAGGTATTTATGGATCTGAGCGTTGGTTGGCCAGCGACCTTTGCCGGTTCTCTCCAGCCGGTGCCTATGAACCGGTTTGCGTCGTGGACCGAAGTTGCCGGCAAGGAGCACTTTTCGGGAACCGCGGTTTATCAGAAGACGTTCGCCGTGGATGGTCTGAGGCTTCCGGGCTGGCGCTATTTGTATCTCGACTTCGGCGAAGGCACGCCGGTCACCGCACAGGAACACCGCTCGGGCAACGGTATGCGCGCCATGCTCGAAAGCCCCGTGCGCGAGGCTGCCATCGTCTTCGTGAACGGCAAACGCGCCGGTTCCGTGTGGCACCCGTCCTATGAGATCGACATCACCGGACTGCTGCATGCGGGCGAGAACACGTTGCGCATCGTGGTGGCTAATCTCGCCATCAACGCGCTCGCCGCGCAGCCGCCGCCGGACTATCGCGCATTGATCGCTCGTTATGGCGACCGGTTCCAGGACCAGGATCTGAAGACCCTCGAACCACTCCCCGCGGGAATTCTGGGCCCGGTGCGCATCGTGGGCCGCTAAGAAGCGCTCCGAGGTAGGACAGACGATCGCCTCGTGTCGTCTGTCAACTTGCCGCGCGAATTGACAGACCACGAAAATCGATGGTCTGTCCTACCGGCCCGGCAGGTCGGGGACCCTGCCCGCCTACGCCATCACGCGGGCCATGCGGTCGATGGCTTCGTCGATCTCGGCGGTGTTCCTGAAGCCGAGCGTGACGCAATCCACGCAGCCCAGGTTCATGGCGAATTTCATGGCGCGATCGCGATCCGCGAAATCGGTGTAGCTGCCTTCGCCAACCAGCTTCATGCTGATCACGCCCATGCCCTGCGAGTGGACGGCCTTGGTGTGCGTCACCACTTCGTCCACGTTGCCGATGTCGGCGGTGTCCCGCGTCAGTTCCGTATCCATGTGGACGCCGGTGTGGTTCATGCGGATCATGGCGATATCCAGCCACTCGTTGCCCGGAATCGTCCGCAGCGCCGGCAAGCCGTGAATCGAAGCGCCGTGCGACAGGATGATCTTCTTGTCTTTGGCCTCGGACATGCCGTCCTGCAGCGCCGCATAATCCTTCTGCCAGGTCGGCGGGCGCAGGCAATGCAGCAGCAGGATGTCGATGTATTCGCTGTTGAGCTGCCGCCGGTACATGTCGATCTTCTCCGCCGGGGGCGGCCCGTACGGCGGCGTGCTGTACTTGGTCATCAGGCGGTAGCTGTCGCGCGGCAGGCCTTTCAGCGCCGCGGCCAGCATCTCGGGCATGCCGTGATAGCTTTCGGCGGTTTCAAAGAAGCGGACACCGCGGTCATAGGCGTGGCGAACCAGGCGCGTGAACCCATCCTGCCCCAGCTCGCGCTGCACGGCGCCGCTGTGGCTGCCGGTGCCGAAGGCCAGCCGCGTGACCTTGACGCTTGAGCGCCCGAGCGTCACCCAATCCGTGGCCGTTCGCTTGCCGGAATCGGCCAGCATCTTGCCGCCCAGGCCGGATGCCAAACCCACGCCGGCGGCGGTTTTCAAGAAATCGCGTCTGGTGGAATGCGCCATCGTCCCCTCCTTCATGCCCAGCGCTTCATCGCTACTCTATCACTTTGATGGCGTGCTAGCATGGCTGCGGAACCGGCTCAGCTTGCGGTGAACGTATCTCTATTTATCACGTGCTATAACGACACGCTGTTTCCTTCGACGGGAAAGGCGGTGGTCGCCGTGCTGGAGCGGCTGGGCCACACGGTGGACTTCCGCCCGGCCCAAACCTGCTGCGGCCAGATGCACTACAACACCGGCTATCAGGACGACGCGCGGCGCATGATGCTGCACTTCCTCAATGTGTTTCGCGACGCCGAGACCATTTGCGTGCCATCGGCCTCCTGCGTGGCGATGATGCGCGAGCACTTCCCGAAGATGGCGGCCGCGATGCCCGACGCCTCCGTGAGCCGCGAGGTGGAGGACCTGCTGCCGCGCGTATACGAGTTCTGCGAACTGCTGGTGAACAAGTTCCGTACCGTGGATACCGGCGCGACTTTCCGTCACACCGTGACATTGCACACCACTTGCCATTCGCTGCGAGGGACCAAGGTGGACGCGCGTCCGGTCCAATTGCTGCGCGCCGTGCGCGGCCTCACTTACGTCGACCTGCCGCAAGCCGACGAGTGCTGCGGCTTCGGCGGCACGTTCGCCATCAAGAACGCCGACGTCTCAGCCGCCATGCTGAGTGACAAGGTCCGCGCCATCCTGGGCACGCAGGCGGAGGTCTGCACCGCGGTGGACAACTCCTGCCTGATGCACATCGGCGGCGCGCTCAGCCGACAGCGGGCTGGTGTACGCTGTCTGCACCTGGCGGAGATCCTGGCATCCACGGCGGGAGAACCGGCATGACCGTCAAGGTGGGCCACGCGGCCGAAGCGCCGCCGTTTGCCAAAGCGTCCCGCGAACTGCTGGGGAACACCCAGCTCCGCCACAACGTGCGCCACGCCACCGGCATGATTCGCGCCCGGCGCGCCAGCGTGGTGGCCGAAACACCGGACTGGCAGCAATTGCGCGATGCCGCGCGCGCCACCAAGGACCACGTTCTGCGGCATCTGGCCACCTACCTGGAGCAGTTCGAAGCCGCCTGCACCGCCGCCGGCGGCAAAGTCCACTGGGCGCGTGACGCCGACGAGGCCAATCGCATCGTCATCGACATCATCCGCTCGCACGGCGAGACCGAGGTCATCAAGATGAAGACCATGACCTCGGATGAGATCCGCCTCAACCCCGCGCTGGAGGCGGCCGGCATCACGCCCATCGAAACCGACCTGGCCGATCTCATCATCCAACTCGGCGCCGATCAGCCGTCTCACATTGTAGTGCCGGCGCTGCACCGCAACCGGGCCGAGATCCGCCGCCTGTTCATGGAAAAGATGCAGCTGGGCGATTTGGGCGAACGCGCCGAGGATCTGACGGCCGCGGCGCGCCGCTATCTGCGCGAGCGATTCCAGCGCGCCCGCGTAGGATTGAGCGGGGCGAACTTCGCCATCGCCGAGTCTGGCTCAATCTGCGTGGTGGAATCGGAAGGCAACGGCCGCATGTGCGTGACCCTCCCCCAGGTTCTGATCAGCCTGGTGGGGATTGAAAAGATCATCCCGGCCTTCGGCGACCTGGAGGTGTTCCTGCAGCTGCTGGCGCGCTCCGCTACGGGAGAGCGCATGAACCCGTACAACTCCATCTGGACCGGCGTCACGCCCGGCGACGGCCCGCAGGAATTTCACGTGGTGCTGCTCGATAACGGCCGCACCGGTGTCCTGGCCGATTCGGAATCGCGCGCCACGCTCGCCTGCATCCGCTGCGGCGCCTGCCTCAATATCTGCCCCGTCTACCGCCAGACAGGCGGCCACGCCTACGGTTCGGTCTACGCCGGGCCGATCGGCGCCATCCTGACGCCACAGTTGCAGGCGATGCGCCATTCGCAGTCGCTGCCATATGCATCGACTCTGTGCGGCGCCTGCCTGGAAGTCTGCCCGGTCAAGATCGATATCCCCGAGATTCTCCTGCACCTGCGCCAAAGGGTGGTGAAAGGCGGCGGCGCGCCGCTGGCCGAGCGGCTCGGAATGAAAGTGGCGGCGCGGGCGTTCTCCAGCGGCGCACGCCTCGAAACTGCGCAGAAACTGGTGCGCATCGCGCAGAAGCCGTTCGTCAAGGATGGCGTGATCGAACGCCTGCCGGGAATGCTGGCGGGCTGGACCCGCTTTCGGGACCTGCCCGAGATCCCCGTTGAGACGTTCCGCCTATGGTGGGCCAAACGCCAGTCGAAGGAGATGCCGTGAGCACCGCCCGCCAGGAGATCCTGGAGCGAATCCGCCAGGCGGCCGGCAGCGCTGGCGATCGAGCTGCCGAGTATGCCGCCATCGGGCGCGAGTACCGGCGCGAAGGCAGCATGGCGCCTGAGGCGCGGCTGGGACTGTTTGCGGCCAGGCTCCACGATTACGGCGCCAGTGTCTACCGCTGTATCGCGACGCAGGTCGCCGATGCCGTGGCGCAAGCCCTCACCACGCGCCGCTGCAGTGCGATGGTGGTCCCGCACGGCATGCCGGCGAACTGGCTGCCGGAGGGATTTGAGTTCTTGGAGGACGACGCTCTCACCTTCGCCGCGCTCGACGGGAGCAACGGCGTGCTCACCGGCTGCGAGGCGGCGGTGGCTTTCACGGGCACCATCATCCTGCGTCATGGACCCGGCCAGGCCCGGCGCGCCGTGACGCTGGTTCCGGATTATCATCTCTGCGTCGTCCAGGCAGAACAGGTGGTGGAGACGCTGCCGGAGGCGATCCGCCGCATGGAGCCGTTTCGCGCCGCGCCGATCACTACGATCTCGGGGCCCTCCGCCACTTCGGATATCGAGATGACCCGCGTCAAGGGTGTTCACGGCCCCAGGACGCTCGACGTTGTGCTGGTGTCGTAGGACAGACGATCGTTTTGTGTCGTCTGTGGCGTGGTCTGTCCGAATGAATAATCCCCATCCCCGCGAACTGGTAGCGCCGGCGGTCTTGTTCGCCGGTGCCTTGCCGGCATTCCCCAGAGAACTGGAGCAACCCTTCGCCCCGCCGGTGGCCGGGCACGCCTGACCGACCACGAAAGGCGATGGTCTGTCCTACCTTTACCCGCTGTCGCGGCCCAGCGCCATCACGAAGTATTGGGCGCGGCCGGGGCCGGGGTTGCGCCAGCCGTGCTCCAGGTTGGAGGCGGCCCAAACCACCGAGCCGGCTTCCACCCGCGTAGTCTTGTCGCCTAACGTCACGTCGAGCTGGCCGGATTGCAGCATCAAGATCTCCTCGTGTACGTGCTTGTGCGGCGGGTGCGGCGCCATGCCGGGACCCAGATCGGTCAGGTGCAGATCGACATGATAGCCGGTGTGGGTCGAGCCGTCGAAGACCTGGCGCGATTGGTTTTGCCCGTTGGCTTTTACGGGCAGATCGCCGTACGGGTAGACGTGCGACTCGACCAGTTTCTTGTCGTCCTTGTCGGTCTGCGAGGCGGCGGCCAGCGCCGGCAGTAAGAGGCCCAGATGTCTGCGCGAGTATTTCACACGCCCAGTGTACTCCCGGATGCTATGCTTTTAACCTATGCGACGCTGCCTTCTGCTCCTTTCGTGCCTTTTGCCGCTCGCTTCCGCGCAGAACTTCGCGCCCGGCCACTACGGTGGCCTGGAATGGCGGATGATCGGCCCGTTTCGCGGCGGACGGACGGTGGGCGCCGCCGGTATCGCCGATCAGCCCAATGTCTTTTATATAGGCGTCAACAACGGCGGCGTCTGGAAGACGGATGACTACGGCCACACCTGGACGCCCAGATTTGATTCGCAGCCCACCGGATCGATCGGCGCGGTCGCGGTAGCGCCTTCGAATCCGGACGTCGTTTATGCAGGAAGCGGCGAGGGCTTGCAGCGGCCCGACCTCTCGGTCGGCGACGGCATGTACAAGAGCACTGATGCGGGAAAAACATGGCGGCGCATTGGGCTTCACGATGGGCAGCAGATCGCGCAGATTCTCGTCGATCCGCGCGATCCGGCCCACGTCTTTGTCGCCGTCCTCGGCCATCCTTACGGTCCGAATCCGGAGCGCGGCGTGTATCGAACGCTCGACGGCGGCGCCACCTGGCAGAAGGTGCTCTATAAGGACGAGCTTACCGGCGCGGTGGACCTTGCCTTCGACCCGCGCAATCCGCGCAAGGTGTACGCCGTGCTGTGGCAGGCGCAGCAGGGTCCGTGGGAAAACGGCAGCTTTTCCGGCCCCGGCAGCGGCCTGTTCCAGTCCACCGATGGCGGCGACACCTGGAAGCAGCTCACCGGCGGCCTGCCGGGCTTCGCCCAGGGGTTGAGCCGTATCGGCATCGCCGTTGCGCCCAGCGATCCGAACCGCATGTACGCGCTGGTGGAGGCCAGCCACGATTTTGGGGGCGTCTACCGCTCCGACGACGCCGGCGCCAGCTGGAAGCGGGTGAACTCGGAGAACCGCGTTTACGGCCGCGGCGATGACTTTGCCTGCGTGCGCGTCGATCCTCTGCACCCGGAAGTGATCTACGTAGCCAACACTTCCACCTATCGCTCCACCGATGCCGGCCAGAGCTTCACCGCCATCAAGGGAGCGCCCGGCGGCGACGACTATCACACCATCTGGATCAACCCCAAGCATCCCGAGATCATTCTGCTGGCGCTCGACCAGGGCGCCACCATCAGCGTCAATTACGGCCGCACCTGGAGCTCGTGGTACAACCAGCCGACCGCCCAGTTCTACCACGTGATCACCGACCACCAGTTCCCCTACTGGGTGTACGGCGGGCAGCAGGAGAGTGGCTCCGTCGGCATTGCGAGCCGCGGCAACGACGGCCAGATCACTTTCCGCGAGTGGCACCCGGTGGGCGCCGAGGAATATGCCTATATCGCGCCCGATCCGCTGCATCCCGGCATCATCTACGGCGGCGCAACGCATAGCGTGTCGCGCTTCCATAAAGATACCGGCGAAGTGGAATCGGTCACGCCCAAGGGCAGCTACCGTTACGTCCGCACCATGCCCCTGCTGTTTTCTGAGGTCGATCCGCACGTACTGTACTTCGGCGCGCAGATGGTGCTCAAGACCACCGACGGCGGCCAGACGTGGCAGGCCATCAGCCCTGATCTTTCCCGCGAATCGTATGCGCTTCCGGCGAGCGTGGCTGCCTATCCGGAAGCAGTGGCGAAGCAGGCTACGCGGCGCGGCGTGGTCTATTCAATCGCTCCTTCGCGCCGCAATTTGGATGTGATCTGGGCCGGCACCGATGATGGTTTGATCCACCTGACCCGCGACGGCGGCAAGAACTGGAAGGACGTGACGCCTCCTGCCCTTACGCCGTGGAGCAAAGTGTCGCAACTCGATGCCTCACACTACGATGACGAAACGGTTTACGCCGCCATCAATCGCATCCGCCTGGACGACATGAGGCCACATATCTACCGCACGCACGATGGCGGCGCGACCTGGGAGGAAATCGTGAGCGGTCTTCCGGACGGCCCGGTCAACGCGGTGCGCGAGGATCCGGTGCGGCCCGGCCTGCTGTTCGCCGCCACGGAACTGGCGGTCTTTGTCTCCTTCAACGACGGCGAAGACTGGCAGCCGTTGCGGCTCAACATGCCGGCCACTTCCGTGCGCGACCTGGTGATCCACGACGACGACCTGGTGGTGGGAACGCACGGGCGCAGTTTCTGGATTCTGGACGACATCTCCCCGCTGCGCCAGTTGACGGCAGAGATCGCCGCCTCCGATGCGCACCTGTTCGCGCCCCGCGCCACGTTCCGGCTGCCGCGCAACACCAACACAGATACGCCGCTGCCCCCGGAGGAGCCGGCCGGCAAGAATCCGCCGGACGGCGCCATCCTGTATTACTGGCTGAAGGCGGCGCCCAGCGCGCCGGTTACGCTTGAGATTGCGGATAGCACGGGACGCGTGGTGCGCAGTTTTTCGAGCGCCGACCAGCCGGCCGCGCCCAGCGCCTCGCTGGATGTGCCCCTCCACTGGCTAAGGCCGTTCCAGGCGCTTTCTGGCGCGCCCGGCATGCACCGCTTCATCTGGGATCTGCATGCCGCGCCGCAGGGCGGCTTTCCAGGCGGCCCGCCCATCTCCGCCACCGAACACGACACGCCCGAGCGGCAGGGCGCGTGGCTCCCGCCTGGCATTTACACCGTGAAGTTGACAGCGGACGGCCGCAGCTACACGCAGCCGCTGTCCGTGAAGCCCGATCCGCGGGAGCCCTGACTAGGAAACAAAGTGGAGCAGGCGCTTTCGCCTGCTAACCCGCATCTCTCGTAGCGAGCGTCCGCGCTCTTTAAACGTCGAAGATGCCAACGGCCTGTTCCAGACTCGCGATGGCGTCGCGGCCGGCGGCAGGCGAGTATTCGTGGGCGACGTATCCGGTGAAGCCGAGGTCCGCGATGGCCTGGGCGATGAAGCGGTAATTGAGCTCCTGCGTTTCGTCGATTTCGTGCCGGCCCGGATTGCCTCCCGTGTGGAAGTGGCCGATCCATTGGAAGTGGTCGCGGATGTTGCGCACAATGTCGCCGTCCATGATCTGCGCGTGGTAGATGTCGTACAGGATTTTCACCCGCGGCGAGTTGACCCGCTTCATCACATCCACGCCCCAGGCGATGTGGTCGAACATGTAGTCCTTGTGGTTGACCTTGCTGTTTAGGTACTCCATGCAGATGTTGACGCCTTTGTCTTCGGCGTGCGCCTTGACGCGGTTCAGGAAAGCCACACAGTTGTCCGCGCCCTCCGCGTCGGCCATTCCCTTACGGTTGCCGCTGAACGTGATGATGCTGGGGACGCCGTTTGCCGCAGCCACGTCGAGCGCCTGGTGCATCGCTTTCTCCAGCGTCGCGTGATTCTCCGCGCGGTTGAGCGCGTCGGGGATGGTGCCGCCCGGTCCCGGCGGCCACATGGTCGGCGTCAGGCCGTACTGCTTCAGCATCGGCCATTGGTCCGGCCCCACCAGGTCGTAGCCCTTCAGCCCGAGGCGGGCGGCGGTCCGGCACGTGTCTTCGAAGCTCATATCGCGCGCAAACACTCCGCGCGTGACACACTGTTTCAGGCGGCCCTTGCGGGGCTGCGGCGCGGGCGTCTGCGCAGCCGCGGCGGTCAACGCCACCGCGGGCAGAAAATCTCTACGGCGCATCGAATGCCTCCAGACCAAGAGCTTAGCTTGATTCACCCGTCGTGGCGCAGCCTGTCCAGGCTGCTGAGCCGAGAGTCGTCTCGGCTTTTCTTCTTCAAGCGTGAGACCGAGATGCCTCCGCCTCACCAGCCTGTCCAGGCTGCGGCACGAATCAGAATTCCAGGCGCAGCGCCATCTGACCCTGGCGCGGGGCATTGGACTGGCTGCTGATGAATCCGAAATTGGAGGCGCTGATGTTCGACGCCGGCGCGCCGAATACCACGCGGTTGAACACATTGAAGAACTCGGCGCGGAAGGTTAGCGTCACGCGCTCGCTCAGCGCCATTCGCTTCACGGCGCCGACACTTTCATTCAGGGTCCAGGGCGCGCGGAGGCTGTCGTATGATCGGGCCGCGGTTCCGAAGGTGAAAGCGGCGGGAACGGCGAATGCGGCGGGATTGATATAGCGGTCCACCGTCGGATTGAAGTTGCTGTAACTCAGCTCCAGCGGCACGCCGGAAGCCACGTTCGGGCGAAGCGTGGAATTGAACAGCGGGAGTGTGTTATTGGCGGTGAGCACAATCGGCGTGCCGGCCCAATATTGATCGATGTTGGTGAGCGTCCATCCGGTCATGACCTTGCCAAGTGCGCCGCGCTGGAAGAAACGCTTGCCGGGGCCGAAGGGCAGATCGTAGAGGAAGCTGATCGAGATCGCTTGCGGCACGTCGGTGTCGCTGACCGCCTTTTCGAGGCTGCGGTTGTAGTAAGTCTGGCCGGACGGGCCGCCGCCGGCGGCGTTGTCGGCATCCGTGAGCGTCTTCGACCACGCGTAGGCCACCACGCCTGTTAGCCCGTACGAAATGCGCCGCTCCATCTTCATCTGCAGCGCGTGGTAGGTCGAGTCGCCGTTCGGGTTGGAGAGGTTGGTGATGGTCAGATACTGCGGGAACGGGCGCAGCGCCTGCGCCACTGAACCCGTGAAGCCGGGGTAGGGAAGGGGAATGCCCGCCGCTTGTGCGGCAGCCGAAGTTACCGGCGCGCTGAGCAGGCTGCCCAGGCTCAGATAGCTGGGGTTGAGCTCATTCGGCTGGACCAGAGCCGTTCCCAAGCGCGTGCCCTTCACGCCGACGTAATCGGCTTCCAGCAGAAGGTTCGGAGCCAGTTCGCGCTGCACTCCCACGCTCCAGTTCTGGAAATACGGGGGCCGGCCATCGCCGGCGCCAATCATGGTGACCGCCGAGCCGTTGGAGACCGTGGGGCTGATGTCGGGCGGCCGCGCGTAGTTCTGTGGGAATCCATTGTCCCAATCGAAGGCCGGCGTGACGCCGTTATTGGTGCTGGCGAAGACCGGTGACGCGTTGAAGCCGTATCCGAAATTTTGCGATTGGCGCAGACCCGCGTCGGCGTTGCCGGGCCCGTAGTAAATGCCGTAGCCGCCGCGCACGGTGGTGTCCGGCGTAGCGGCCCAGGCGAAGCCCACGCGCGGTCCGAAGTTCTTGTAATCCGTGTCGGCGAAGCTGGAGAGCCCGCTGCGGCCGGTGCCGGTACCCAGGAATTCGATCGCGCCCGGCAGGTTGTCGGCGCCGGGATTCGGCAGGCTCGGATCGAAGCTTGCCAGGTTGTCGTGCGCTTCGCTGCGCGGAAAGTAAATCTCATAACGCACACCCAGGTTGAGAGTCAGCGTGCGGCTGATTTTCCAATCGTCCTGGACGAATCCGGCCACGTAGCGGTAGCGAATCCCGGGAACCAGCGTCAACTGGTTGAGCTGGGACTGGTGGACGTCTCCCAGCAGAAAGCTGGCGAAGGCGCTGCCGGTAGACGAGACCCCGGGCAGCCCGGTTTCGAGCGTGTTGAAGGCGAAGTTGCCCTGCGAGCCGAAATAATCGGCGCCGTTGGTCTGGAGCCAGCGCGCGTCGGCTCCGAATTTCAGGCTATGGCGGCCGCGCATCCAGCCGACGCTGTCGTCGAGCTGAAACACGTTGTTGACCTGCTCGCCCACGGTCTTGGTCCCGTTGGTGGATCCCCAGGTGACATAGCCGTCGTTGAACGTCACATACGGGAACGCGTTGCCGGGGCCGCTTTGCACGCCCGTCAGGCCGATCTGGCCGGGCCAGTTCTGGTTGGCGGCCAGCGAGTTCCATTTCTGCGCTTCGCGCGTGAAGCCGAACGCCGCGTGGTTAAGCAGGCTTGCAGAAGGCGACCAATCGTCGTTCAAGCGCGCCCAGCGCGAGTTGTAATCGTTGTTGAGCCCATTGGTGAAGGGATCGGGAAGAGTGGCCGCGCTGACCTGCGCCTGGCGGCCGACGTAAAGAAAACCGCTGACGCGGTTGTCGTCTGTGATGGAGTGGTCGATCTTCAGGTCCACCTGGTCACGGCTGAAACTGTTGGCGCCCAGCGCAAGAAAGTTATTGAGATTGCCGTTGTTGGTTGGTTGCGGCAGCAGCGGCACGATCTTGGAGGAAACCGAGCTGAAAGAGCTTTGCGGAATCATGTTTCCGCCAAACGGCGTGCGGGTGTAGCCGCCGCTCGCGGTCTGGGTCGTGGTGCCGGGGTTGTAAATCAGGATCGGCTTGCCGCTGCTGCCCACCAGCGAAGAGAAATTGCCATCGCGAAAAGCATCCGGCGGAATGCTCACGAGGGTGTTCGACGACGATTGCAGGTAGCGGAATCCGCTGTAGACGAAATAGAAAAACGTGCGATTGCGACCTTTGTAGACGTGCGGGATCTCCACCGGGCCGCCCAGCGCGGCGCCGAATTCGTTCTGCCGGTTCACCGGTGCAGTGTGGGCATAGAAGCCGCGCGCATCGAACACGTTGTTCCGCAAGTAGTCAAACACAGCGCCGTGCAATGTATTCGTTCCCGATTTGCTCGAAAACACCTCAAAGCCGCCGCCGGTGCGCCCGTACTCCGCGCTGAAATCGCTGTTCACTAGGCGGAATTCCGAGACGGCTTCGACCGATGGATACGTAAACAGCGTGCCGCCGCTTTCCGGGCTGGTGGCGCCGACGCCGTCGAAGAGCACCTCTTTGGCGCGCGATTGTGAGCCATCGATCTGCGTGCTGGCGCCGGCGCCGCCGGCGCCCGTAACCGTCCCGGTGACACCGGGCGTGAGGAAGATAAAGTTCTCCGGGTTGCGCATGTTGCCGGAAACCGAAAGCGGCAGATCGGCGATAAGCTTTTCGGTGATACCGGTGGCGTTCTCGGAGGTAACGGTGTCGATCACCGGGGCGATCGCGGTCACGTCGATTTGCTTGTCATTCCCGATCACCCTGAGGACCACGTCGAGCGTGACTGTCTCGGCCAGGTGTACCTGTACCCTCTTGATCTCAGGCTGAAAACCCTTGGCCGTCAGGCTGACGCTATAAACGCCAACGGGCAGCTGCGGCAGAGCGTAGATGCCGGTCCCGTTGGTATTCGTGGCGTACTTCAGGCCTGTGGCTTGGTGAACGGCCCCAACCGAGGCCCCTGGGATCACGGCGCCGGACTGGTCCGTCACCACCCCCGTGATCGTACTGCGGTCCGACTGCGCCAGCGCCGCTGTCACCGCGAGGAACAAAATCGCAAGCTTTCGTAGCATGGGGTCGTCATCCGGCATCCACCGGATTCTTTAGTGTTCCATTTCGCCGCCCAAACGAGCAAGCGTAGGTTACGGGGCGGGTTTCGGCGATCCCAACCCCCGAAACATGCTACGTTACTAGTAGAAGGCGATTTATGATTGAAGATCTGCTCAGACCGCAGCACCTGCTCCTGATCCTGGGGATTGCCCTTTTGTTCTTCGGTCCGCAAAAGCTGCCCGAACTCGGCAAAGGACTCGCCCAGGGGATTCGCAGTTTCAAGGGCGCCCTGAAGGAAGCTACGCCCGAGGACCCGGGCCCGCCCAAGGCCTAGGCCAGGACGCCGTTCTCGTCTGACGCGAGAGCTGCGGCTGCTGGCAGCGACGCGCTGACGCGCCTGCGAGCGGCCGAATAGGCCCGCTCCCGGCCGAATCCCCGGCTATTGGCCGAGGATGTTGTACGTGGTAGTGCCATCCACACGCACCTTGGCATACGCTTCCGTCCACACCTTGTGATACGGGTCCGTGTCGTAAGCCTTCAACACGTCGGCTCCTGTCATCTCCATGCACATTCCGTATTCGCGCGCCACGCGGGTAACAGGGACGGTTACCGCCTGGCCGGCGCGGAATTTCTGGAAGGTGGCACTGTCGGCGTCGCCAAGCGAAATCTGGGTGAGAGGCGACTGCAGCTTGCCATACCAAACTCTGGTGATGCCCTTGATCTTGGCGGGCAGGGCGTCGCTCGCCTGGAAGAATGCCTGCCATTCGGCTGGCGTGGCTTCCTTGATCGGTGTCCACGCAAAGCAGTGCATCAGTGTCTTCTCGCCGGCGTGAGCCGGCAGGACGGACAAGGCAACGGCTACGCACGCCACGAGGTGCGCCATTCTGGAACGCTTCATTCGGCTGATTCTCCTTCAGGCGGCTCGCCGCCACCCTAGGATCTTAGCACCGGCAGCCGCGAAACAACGCGCCCGCAGGGGAACGCGCATGCGCAAATTCCCCTTGAATCTGCGTTCCTCTGTGTTGATCTGTGGTTGGTCCTGTTCTGGTGCTCTTTAGGCAGGCAAGCGAA
The DNA here is from genome assembly GCA_964654065.1 of uncultured Solibacteraceae bacterium. Classification (GTDB taxonomy): domain Bacteria; phylum Acidobacteriota; class Terriglobia; order Bryobacterales; family Bryobacteraceae; genus Bog-375. The sequence goes on along the minus strand of CAZZHN010000018.1, from coordinate 1,553 downwards.
AGCATGCCCCGCTTATACGCCCCAGCAGTAATCCTCGACGGCCCGCTCGATGGAAGCGTCCTTTTCCGTCAACCGCATCAACTCCAGCCGGATCGCATCCACCAGCGCCTTCCAGCTGGCTTCGATCACGTTGTCGGAGACGCCCACCGTGGTCCAGCTCTTGCGATGGTCGGACCATTCGATCAGCACGCGCACGTTGGCGGCCGAGCCTTTGTTGGAATCGAGCACGCGGACCTTGTAGTCGGTCAGCCGCACTTCCGCGACTTGCGGATACAGCTTGCCCAGGCACTTCCGCAGGCACAGGTGCAGCGCGTGGAACGGGCCGTGGCCGGCCTCGGTGGCGGAGTGCGCGCCGTCCTGGGTCCGCAGCGTCACCGCCGCCGTGCTGTGCGATCCGCCGGCGCCGCCCGCCCGCGTGGTCACTTCGTAGCTGTCGATATCGAAGAAATGCAGGCCCGGATTGAGCGCCTCGCGCACCAGCAGCTCAAAGGTGCCCTCCGCCGCTTCCAGCTCGTAGCCTTCGTATTCCAGCTGCTTGATCCGTTCCAGCAGTTCGCGCCGGGCATCCTCGCTCAAGCGGTCGGCCAGCCCGTGCTGTTTCAGCTTGTACAGAATGTTCCCGCGGCCGGAGAGGTCGCTCACCAGCACGCGCTGCCGGTTGCCCACCGAACCCGGCGTGACATGCTCGTACGTCGACGCATCTTTCAGCACCGCGCTCACGTGAACCCCGCCTTTGTGCGCAAACGCGCTCTTTCCCACGTACGGCTGGTTGCCGGGCAGGGAAAGGTTGGCCAGTTCGGCGATAAACTTGCACGTCCCCGCCAGGTTGACGAGCCGCTCCGCCCCGATGGTCGTGTGCCCCAGTTTCAGCTCCAGGTTGGCGATGATCGACGACAGGTTGGCGTTGCCGCAGCGCTCACCGTAGCCGTTCATGCAGCCCTGCACGTGCGTCGCCCCCGCCTCTACCGCCGCCACGCTGTTGGCCACTGCCTCGTCCGAATCATTGTGCGTGTGGATGCCGATGACGCCGTCGAAGCGCTTGCGCACCTCGGACACGATCTCCACCAGCCGCCCGGTCAGCGTGCCGCCATTGGTGTCGCACAAGCAGAGCACCTGCGCGCCCGCCTTGTGCGCCGCTTCGAGCGTACGCAGCGCGTAATCCGCATTCGCATGGTAGCCGTCGAAGAAATGCTCGGCGTCGTAAACCACTTCCTTGCCATGCTGCGCGAGGTACTCCACCGTCTCGGCGATCAGCTTGAGGTTTTCGTCGAGCGAAATGCCCAGCGCGCGTTCCACGTGCAGGTCCCAGCTCTTGCCGAAGATGGTGGTCACCGGCGTGCCGGCCTCTACCAGCGCTTTCACGTTGCGGTCCTCCGCCACGCTGTTCTTCGCGAACCGGGTCGAGCCGAACGCGGCCAGCCGGGCGTGGCTCAGTTTCAGCTCGCGGGCGCGCTCGAAGAACTCCTTGTCCTTCGGGTTCGAACCCGGCCATCCGCCTTCGATGTAGTCGATGCCGAGCTCATCCAGCTTCTGGGCGATGACCAGCTTGTCAT
>CAZZHN010000017.1:0-38170 GCA_964654065.1 uncultured Solibacteraceae bacterium | reverse complement strand
CCACACCGGCCTTCATGTTGAGCGGCTTCACCTTCCCCATCCGCAACATGCCGGTTGCCGTGCAATACATGACCTACCTGAACCCGCTGCGCTATTTCATGGAGATCGTGCGTGGCGTCTTCATCAAGGGTGTGGGCGTAACCGTGCTCTGGCCGCAAATGGTCGTCCTGACCGTATTCGGCGCCACCGTGCTGACCTTGAGCGCAGTGCGCTTCCACAAGACGCTGGACTAGCCCGGCTGCCGCTTGTGGCGCAGGCTGTCGAGCCTCATGAGCCGAGAGTCGTCTCGGCTTTTCTTGGTACGGCCGCCGCGGCTGACTGAGTGGCGGCCCCGAAGCAGGCTCGACACCCCGCACCGCGGATGCTCACATGCGCTGCACCCTTCGCAGCGTGAACAGCTCCGGCCGCATGTTTTCCTTCTCGAACCGCTTCCAGTCGTCGGTGGATTCCAGTAGCTTGCCGCTGATGTGATTGGAGTGTTGAGAAGCGAGAAACGCGACCAGGGCGATCTGTTTTTCCGCCGGTGTGCCGCCATCGATGCGCACCTGCCTGGCGTCGGCGATTTCATTGGCGCCGGCCTTCTCCTCGCCGGCCTGCAGGATCTCGTCCGTCATGTGCGTGTAGGACCGGCCGGGCGCGACGCAATTGATCTGCACGTTGTCGCCGCTCACTTCCTCCGCCACGCATTCCACAAAGCGGGTCACAGCGGCCTTGGTGGCGGCATAGACCGCGAAATTGGGCCGGGGATGCCCGGCCCCGCCGCAAACGATGACCACGATCTTGCCGGAGCGTTTCTCCACCATCGCAGGCAGCACGGCGCGGACCGAGTTCACCACTCCCAGCAGGTTCACTTCCAGAGTGTCGCTCCATCCCTTGGGCTGGCTCGAGAGCAGCGGTCCGATCGGTCCGAGCACGCCCGCCGCGGCAACCAGCCCGTCCACGCTCCCCAGCACCACCTTCATGCGGTCCACGGCGGCCATCATCTGTTCCAGGTCGCGGACGTCTGCGCGCAGCCGCAGCGCGTTCCCGCCGGCCTGCTCGATTTCCAGTTTCGCCAGGTCCAGCTCGGACTGGCTTCGGGCCAGCAGCCCAACGCGTGCTCCCCCCTGCGCCAGGCCCAGCGCGAGGCGCTTGCCAATGCCGCGCCCAGCCCCAGTCACCAGGATGCTTTTGTTACGAACGTCGCTCAAACCAGGCTCTCCTTGCAGCCGTCCCCCCGCAATTGTAATCCGGTTCCATCTCGGAGCGTGGTCGCCCGCTAGCGATTATCGCGACCCGCCGCCGGCCCGCGCCGCGACGTACGCCGCGGTCTTCGGGTTGGCGCGGTTCCAGGCAGGCGGCTGGCTGGCGGTGGCCATGTCATATAACGCCAGCGCCAACGTGCGATCTACCCGGGCCATGTTGTCGTAATCCAGCTTGGGCCACTCGTCGCCGGCGCCATGGTAATCGGGGTAGTCGTAGGCCACCGAGACAGTTGTGGAGGGAACGCCGGCTACGGCAAAGGCGGCGTTGTCGGAGCGGTTGAAATACGGATCACTGTTCTGCGCATCCTTGACTACGCGAATGCCGGTTTGCGCGCCGGCTTTACGAAAGTAGCTTGCCAGGTCGGTGAAATCGAAGCCCGTGAGATTGAACTGGCCGACGCGGGCTCCGTGCCGGTCGTCAGTACGGCCGAGCTGCTCCAGGTTGATGTCGGCCACGGACCGCGCCAGGAGGACGATCGGGTGGCGCACATAGTAGCGGGAGCCGAGCTCGCCCAGTTCCTCGCCGAACAGCGCCATGAAAACGATGCTCCGGCTCGGACGCGGCGTGAGCGAAGCCAGGGCCCCGGCGATTTCGTTCACGGAAGCGCTGCCGCTGGCGTCGTCGTTGGCGCCGTTGAAAATGTGATCTCCGTCACCGGTGCCGCGAATGCCGAGGTGATCGTAGTGGGCCGTGAGCAGAATGTACGTGCCGCGCAGGGTGGGACTTGTGCCGCGCAGCACGCCCACCACGTTGCGCAGCTTCACCGGCTCGGCGCTGGACGCCGCGACGTGCGCCGAGACCGTGGCATCCACCGGTCCCGTCTTCGCGTCCGCCAGCGCTGCGCGGAAGGCGCTGTCCCAGACCACCAGAATGGGCGCGCCTGTTGCGCCGGCCTCGCGCAGGCGCGGCCGCGCGATCCGCCCTGGTGCGGCCTCTCGCAGGATTACCACCAGAGCGGGTGCGAGCCTCTGGCTCAGCTCCATGGCGGCCGCCATCGCAGACCCGAATCCTGGATTTTTCACGATGACGACCTTGCCGCGAACCTCTTCCGCTTTGAGCTGCGCAGCGGCTGCGCCACCGGCGAGATCGGCCATGTAGCACGGCGCGGGTGCGAGCGAGACCGCGCCTCCACTCCACTGGATGACGGATTGGCCGTCGGCGCGCACCGGGCCGCGGGCCGTTTCGATCGCAAGCTCGATCGGCTCTGCGCCCGGCGTCACCTGCTCATAGGCGGCGTTCTGGAAATAGGCCTCATCGCCCGCCGGCTCAAGACCGGCTCGACGAAACTCGGCGGCGATATATTCGGCAGCAATGTCCAATCCCCGCGAAGGCGTGCCACGGCCCTCCAGAGCGTCGGATGCCAAAAACGAGACGTCAGCCCGCAGCGCGTTGGCGGTGATGCGAGCGGCGATTGCGTGCGTTGCCGGCGATTGCGCGGTGGTACACACCACACATAAAATGCCCAGAAAGCAGGCCGGCTTCGAGCGGTCCATTACGATGGCATGATCGTAGCACGCGAGGCTGACCGGCTGCCGGGCGAGTCCTCAGTGGCCTTGCACGCAGGCGACCGGGTTCTCCATCGACCAGATTTCCTGCGCCAGGTAATTGCGAGTGCCGAAGGTGTGGTTGGCGTGCGAACCGTTGGGCGCCAGAAACGTGGTTCCGTACGTGAAGTTGCACACGTCCCCAACTTCCTCCCCAGTGCGCGTGTACCAGGCGTTGATATCCGGGTCCGTAACCGTCTCGGAGAATTCGTGGATCAGGGAGTCCACTACCTCATCCATCCCGATATCGCCGTTGGGACTGGTTGTGTCCCCGTAGATAGCAATGTTGCCCGAACAGGAAGACAAGATCGAACCCGCAGGCGGATCGGCCGCCAGGGCGTACTTGATGTCCTCGCCGGCGATGATCGTGCTGGCGTGCGAGTGGTAGGCGCACCACGAATTGGCCGGAATCTTCACGTCCGGCGAAATCGTCAGCACGTAAATGCCATTCACATCCGACGGCAAATGGCCACCGGCTACCGCATTGTGCAGAATCTCGGTGACGAAGGCGCCGCGCAGAGTTGTGCCCTTGGAATACGCGTCATCGTACGAATTCGTGGCCGGATTGTAGTTCAGCACATTCTGAACGAAGTTGTTCCCCGAGTCGTAGTACTCGGTATTCACATTGAAGGCGGGCGAGCCACCCAGGTTTTCGAGGAACGTATCCAGAATGTCGTGCTGTGTGGAGGTGAAGCTTCCGTAGTAGACGATGTAAGTGGTCGTCGACGCCGACATGACCGGACCGCCGTGATAAATCATTACCGGGGTCCTGGCGGCGGCCTGGTCCTTCATGAGCTTGTCTTGCTCGAAAGGCAAGCGCCCTTGTTGCCTTTCGGCCGTCTGTGCGGTCAGAAGCGCGGCGCAGCCAAGGGCCGGCAGCAATAGTGCGCAAAATCGTGACGTCATTGAACCCCTCCGTGAGACTCCGCCGCCCGCTTAAGCCGGTTCCGGCAGGCCAGGCGGACGCGTTAGCTAGCGGGGATTGTTGCACGGAAATCAACGGCCTGTCAAGCCGCGCTGGGACGCGCAGAAGGCGCTCCCATGGGCTGAGGATCGGATTCGTTTTCTGGAGACTGGCGCCGCGCGGAAATTCCAGGCGTGGCCGGTGTGCCCGTCCCGTTTACTTCTTCGGGTTCAGGTCCCGCTTGAGACGGCTTACAATATCGGAGGCGGTGCGATTCATTTCCTTGCCGGCAAAATCCCTGGGCGGCGCATATATTGACCAGACCACCTGGCGCGACTTCGCGTCCACCAGGAACACCGTGCCGCGCGCGCGGCTGAAACCCGAACTGGCGGCGGGGTTGCTCAATTTGTTTTCCGTCTGCGCCATCAGGCTGAGCGCCAGTGGCTCATCGGCCGGCTTGGCTTTGGAATCCGAACCGGCTGATTTGGAGGGCGTCCCCGGTTCGTCAGCCGTTTTGGAAGGCGCCGCGGACGCGTCGGCCGTTTTCGCGGGCGGCTCCGGCAAGGCTGGTTTGGCGGGCTCCGGCGGCTTAGGCGTCGGGGAAAAGTCCTCCAACTGCTCTTGTAATCCTTCGCTGAGGTGGTCAGTGAGGATGGCATCGGCCAGCTTGGGGTCGGTGACCACCCGGAAAACGTGCTCGTTGGTGAGCCGGTTGGCCAGGTATTGGTCCATGCCGCGTGCCATCGGCAGCAGGTACACCGAATGCACGCCTGCCAGATCGGCCGCGCACGCCAGCACGCCGGCTAGAGGCAACAGGCATAGACATCGCTTCATGGTTTTCATCATAGCAACCGGCATCTCTGCAACTAGGACGCGGCGGGCGCCCGAAAAGTCTGAGCCGCGCCCGCGGCTCCGAGGCTAGCCCGTGCCCTCCCGGCTGCAACAGGAAATCGAACGCTATCTGGCGGAACTGGCGCGGACGGCCGTCTCGCCGCATACCCTCGACGCCTACCGGAGCGACCTTCTCCGACTCCTCGACTTCGTTTCCCCGCCGGGCGCTGAGCCGCCCCTGCCCGAAGCCATCGACCTGCTCCTGTTACGCGAATGGATGCTCTGGCTCTACCGCCAGCAGTTGGCGCCGGTCAGCATTCGCCGCAAGGTGGCGGCGGTGCGCGGCCTGTTTCAATTTCTGCAGCGCGAAGGCGTCGCCGCCATCAACGTGGCCCGGCTGCTGCGCCTTCCCAAGGCTCCGCAGAAACTCCCGGTGGTGATGACGGCGGAGCAGATGAACGCCCTGCTCGACGGCGTGGCCGCCGGGAAACTGGAGCGGCCCTACCCGTCGCGCGACCGCGCCCTGCTGGAAATCCTTTACGGCTGCGGCGTGCGCGTGAGCGAACTGGCCGGTATGAATCTCGACGATCTCGACCGCGGGCCGCTGACGGGGCGGCAGGGTGCCCCAGGTCCAGCCGGAGCAGCCGAAACGTGGATTCGCGTGCGCGGCAAGGGCAAGAAGGAGCGCCAGGTGCCTCTACCCGACATGGCCGCCGCTGCGCTTGAGCGCTACTTGACCGAGCGGCCCGTGGCGCGCGACGAGCGGGCTGTATTTCTCAATCATCGCGGCCGCCGGCTGGGTGTCCGCGGCATTCACGGCATCGTCAAGCTGTACGCCACGGCCCTGTGTGGCGATCCGTCGGTTCACCCCCACGGCTTCCGCCACGCCTACGCCACCCATTTGCTTGCCGGAGGCGCCGACCTTCGCGCGATCCAGGAATTGCTGGGACACGCCCGGCTCTCCACCACCCAGAAGTACACTCAGGTTTCACTTACGGACCTGATGAAGGTGTACGACAAGGCTCATCCCAAGGCGTAGCCTGTGGCCAGCCGTCAACTCCAATTACGCGCCGAATTCGCGCCCATGATGCGCATGGCCGTTCCGCTGGCCCTGGCAGAGCTCGGCTGGATGGCGATGGGCCTGGAGGACACCGTCATGGCCGGCCGCCTGGGCGCGGCTGCGCTGGGGGCCGGCAGCCTGGGTTCGATGCTGTTCTATCCCATCGCCATCTGCGGCACCGGGCTTCTGCTGGGAATGGACACCCTGGTGGCGCAGTCCCACGGCGCTGAAGATGCCGCCGACTGCCGGCGCACGCTGGTCAACGGCGTCTGGCTGAGCGTGGCCGTCGCGCCGTTCCTGGCGCTGGCGATCTTGTGCCTGATCCCAATCCTGCGCGCCACCGGAACCAACACCGGCGTCATGGTCCTGTTCGATCCGTTCCTGAAGGCGCTGGCATGGGGCCTGCCGCCGCTGCTCTTCTACGCCGCTTTTCGCCGCTACCTGCAGGCGATTAGCGTGGTCAGGCCCGTCACCTTCGCGCTGGTCAGCGCCAACGTGGTCAACGTGCTGGGCAACTGGATCCTGATGTACGGTCATTGGGGCGCGCCGCGCATGGGGCTGGAAGGCTCGGGATGGTCGACGACCATCGCCCGCTGCTACATGGCGGCGGTCCTGCTGGCGGCGATCGTTTGGCACGAGCGGCGAAAGGGCACTGTTGCGGCGGCAATTTCCTGGCGGCCTTCCCTGGAACGCATGCGCCGCCTGGTGAGCCTCGGGACGCCAGCAGCGCTGCAGATTCTGTTTGAAGGCGCCGTGTTCGGGCTGGTCAGCGTGTTTGCCGCGCATCTGGATGCGGCTTCGCTGGCGGCGCACAGCATCGTCATTAACGTGGTGTCCACCACCTACATGGTGCCGTTGGGCGTCAGTTCTGCGGCGGCGGTGCGGGTCGGGCAGGCCTTCGGCGCCGGCGACGCGCGCGGCGCGGTAGCGCGAGGATGGACAGCCATCCTGTTGGGCGCGCTGTTTATGGGAAGCGCGGGTGTGGCATTGGGAGCGGCGCCGCGCTGGATCGTCCGCATTTACACCAACGATGCCGCGGTGATCGCTTGTGGCGCCTTGTTGCTCCGTATCGCCGCACTGTTCCAGCTGTTCGACGGCCTCCAGGTGGTTGCCACCGGCGCGCTCCGCGGCCTCGGTGACACGCGCACGCCAATGCTGGCCCACCTGGTAGGTTACTGGGCTTTAGGCCTGCCGGTGGCGTACCTGCTGTGTTTTCGCTTCGGGTGGGGCGCGGCGGGAATCTGGGTGGGCTTGAGTGCAGCGCTGATTCTGATCGGCTCCGCGCTGGTGTTGGCCTGGCGCTGGCGCACACGCAAACTGAGCGCATGACCGTTCCCCTCCGAGCGGTCATGCGCCCACAACTTCACAGCCGGCATTCCCCGGTGGACCTCTCGGCCCGTGCCGTTTGCATGTGTGAACTTGGATAAGTGCGGGACCCGGAAAGATTCGGGTATTTTTCATGGCTATCCCGGCGAAACCGCCCGCGTTTACCGCGCCAGTTTCCTGTAGCGCCGGCGGTCTTTGCCGCCGGTGCCTTTCTTTGTCACCGCGGCAGCCGCCAGATAAGGTAGATGAGCCCGATCGCGAAGCCTGCGCCAGCCTGGTACTCCTGATTCTGCATGTAAAGACGGAAGCGGAACGGCGCAGGAACCGATCCCGGGTCCGGCGTCAGCCGCGGCCAGAGCGCCCGCACGCGTGTCGCGTAAGACTCGTAATCCGGAAACAAATGGCGCAGGTGCTGCTCTTCCAGCTGGATGACCGGCAGATAGACGAACAGGAAAACGCCGCCGAACACCAGCGCCAGCCATGGGCTGCGCGCGGCCACCGCGAGCCCGGCGGCGGCCAGCAGGGTACCGAGATAGAGCGGGTTGCGGGTGTGGGCGTATGGCCCTCCTGTGGAGAGCTGCCGGTTCTTGTCGAGGCACCCCGCCGCCCAGCCGCGCAGCAGCAGGCCCGCCAGCGAGACGGGCACTCCCCAGGCAATCGACGCCGGCACGGGCCGCGACAACCAGGCGAAGACCAGCACGATGAGGAACCCGGACGGCACGCGCAGCCGCGCTACCGCGTCCGCGTAGGGTTTTGGGAACTGGATCATCCGGCCAGGTACCCGCTGGAACCGCGCGCCCGGCCCAGCGCGGCGCGCAGCGATTCGAATACCTCGTCAGGCGTGATCCGCTGCATGCTATCGTCAATCGCGTCCAGGCGCTTGTAGGTGGTTACGGCGCCCGGCCACCGCAGCACGCGGAGCGAATCGCCGTAAGGTCCGTTGCGCGCCGGGTCGGTAGGGCCGAACAGCGCTACGCCGGGCTTGTTCAGGGCTGCGGCGAGGTGCATCGGCCCGCTGTCCACCCCCACCACCGCCGCGGCGCGCCGGGTCGCGTCAATCAAGCCGCTCAGGCCGCAGGCATGCGCCCACACCCCTTCCGTCCGTTCGACCTGCGCGTTTGGCGAAACGTTGAGCACCAGCGGAAGGTTGCACTCGCGCTGGAGCCGGCCGCCCAGCGCCTGGTAGTGCTCCAGCGGCCATTGTTTCGCGCGCCAGCCGGCCAGTGGAGAGGCCAGCACGAAGGCTCCTTTGGGCAGTTCGCCCTCCGCATGCCCGGCGGGCAATGGGAAAGCGCGCACCGGCCGGTCCGCTCCGGCCGCCGCCGCCAGGTCGAGATTGCGGTCTACCACGTGCACAGCCCGGCTCGAAACGCGGTTCGTGTAGAAGACTCCGGCCGCGGCCTCACGCAACTGGCTGCGCTCCCAGCCGAAAATGTGTTCCGCGCGCGCGGCGGCCGCCACCACCGCGGACTTGAGCAGCCCCTGGAAATCGACCGCGAAGTCGAACGGCGCAGACCTCAGCTCCTGCCACGAGGCCAGCACGCCGGAGGCGCTGCGCCGCCGCAACAGCATCACGCGGTCGACAAACGAATTGGCTTCGAGCAGCGGGGCCCATTGCGGTTCGATCACCCACGTGAGGTGCGAGCCCGGAAAACCTTGTTTCAAAGTAGCCACGGCAGGCAAGGCGTGGACGATGTCGCCCATCGCGCCGAGCCGGACCACGAGGATGCGTGGAGGGTTCTGGGTCAACGAAGGCTGCCAGTCCTTATTCAATCACAATTCCTCCGCCCCGCTCGCGCTTCGCGCGGCACACTCGATCAGTCACGGCAGCAATCGGGAGGGAAAACCTTGAAGGCGGAGAGCCGAAGGGCCAGTTCTTTTCGAACCTGTGTTTCATCTGTGGCCGATGATGCTCTGGCGCTTCTCACGTTTTGGCTCGCCGGGAGTAGAATGCGGTAGAATCTGAAAAGTACTTTTAGCAGCAAAGAATGATGCTCGGTTTCGTATTTCATCTCGCTCTGATTCATGACCTTTAAAGCGAACATGGAAAGGCCCGCCAGCGGGTTTCTTCGCATCCGGCGCGCGGCCGCGCGGATCGCACTGCCGGCTGGGGCCGCCGGTTCGGTCGGTTTGATGCTGTATGCAGGTCGTCATAACGGTTCCCGGCTGCTGCTGGCGCTTTTCGCACTCTGGGTGTCGTCCCCGTTCATCGCCCTCGGATTGGCCAGCGCGGTTGCGAAGCGTTGGTCGGTCCCTACCCGGGCGGCGCTGGATTGGCTGACGCTGGCTCTCACCGTCGGCTCTTTGTCGATCTATGGATACGTTGCCTTCGGTCCTCCCAGGGCGAAGGTCGCACCCCTCTTCGTTGTCGTTCCCCCGGTGTCATGCGTGCTGATTGCCGTCGTCATCTCGATGACAGCGCTCATTTCCGGCAGGCGGGCGTATCGACGTGACGGAAACCGGAATCAACTCTGAGCGCGCCTCCGGCTCAGGAATCGCGCGGTTGCACCCTCGCGCGTCCTGTCCCCTGGACGATAATAAGAGCGATGACCACGGAAACGGTTTGCGCCAAGTGTGGCGGCACGGGCTGGATCATCATCGAGCGCGCCAACGTCTCCAGTGCCGAGCCGTGCGCCTGCCGCAATGAGGGACGTGCCAGCCGCATGGAAGAGCGGGCGCAGATCCCGCCGCTTTACCGCAATGCATCGATCGAGAATTTCAATGTGCCCGGCCCAGAGAACCCCATCGCGCGCCGCGAATTAACCAACGTGCTGCTGGCGGTGAAGAACTTCGTACGCGACTTTCCCAATGAGAACCGGCCGGGCCTGCTGCTGGTCGGCGACCCGGGCACCGGCAAGACTCACCTGGCGGTGGCCGCCATGCGCAAGATCGTGGAGAAGGGCTTCGAGTGCCTCTTCTGGGATTATCAAACGCTCCTCAATAGCATCCGGGCGGGCTATGATTCCAGCTCCAATTCGTCCAACCGCGAGGCCTACCAGGCAGCTCTCGATGCCGAAGTGCTGCTGCTCGACGACCTGGGGGCCCAGCGCGTCACCGACTGGGTCGAGGACACCGTCACCTCAATCGTCACCCACCGCGCCAACCATCGCAAAGCGCTGATCGCCACTACCAACCTCCCCGAGCCGGACGCGGGCAGTTCCTTCATCCAGCGCTCCGCTCTCGGTGCGCCCGAGTACCGCAAGACGCTGGCGGACCACATCGGCCCGCGCGCTCGCTCCCGCCTGTTTGAGATGTGTACCGTGATCCGCATGCCCGGCGACGACTACCGCCTGCGCAAGGTGCGGACGTTCTGATGCGTTCTGGTTCGACGCCGCCCCCGGACCCTCGCGGCCCCGAACGGAGCCACGACCGTCAGGGAGTGGCTCATACGAAACCTGCAATATCACACGTTCGCGGGCACAGACGGTGCGTGGCTTTCAGCGTGGTCGCCTTGCTGCTACTCACGGCCGCCGCCGCCGCGCCGCCCGGCAACACCAGCCCGGCGGAGTATGTGCAGGCCGTCGAGTTCCCCTACTACCTCTACCCGAGAACGCTCTGGGAGCGGGAGCTGGTGTGGCTGAAGAACGTCGGAATTCGCACCGTGGAATTCGCCATCCCGTGGAACTGGCACCAGCTCGCGCCGGGCGATTTTGATTTCACCGGCCGCACCAGCCCGCGGCGCGATCTGAACGGCCTGATCCGCATCCTGCGAAGGCTCGGCCTCAACGCGTGGGTGCACCCGTTGCCGCCCATCGAGGGATGGCGGAATCTGGGTGCGCCGGAAAGCGCCCGGCCCGACGCGCGGCGGGCCTGGTTGAAGCAGCTCTCCGAGTTATTGACCACCCAGACCGCCAGCCACGGCGGTCCCGTGGCCTGGGTCGAGGGCGCCTCGCTGGAAATCGATGCCGCCGCCCCGCCCGCCGCGATTCGCATTTCCGCCGGCGACCCGGCCGCGCTGGCGCTCAGCCGGCAGGCTCTCGCCGCCCGCAAAAGCGTGCTCTGGACCGATGTCGAAGACAAGCTGTATCCCGCTGGCTGGAGAAACGGCGAGCCGTTGCTGGTGACGGGGGCGGTCGGCCTGAGCGGCGATGAGCGGCCTTCCGCGGCTGCCTTGCTGCGTGAGGCCGCGCTGCTGCGCCACTGGGGCGCCGCGATCCCCACCTTGCAGCCGGCGGGCCTGCCGCACCCGCTGTCCGAAAAGCTGCCCGCCGGCGTCACTGCCACCGAACTGGTCTCGCCGGGAGCCTCGGCCATCAGCATCGTCAACCGCTCCGCTCTGACCTTTCGGGACGACCTGCGCGTCTTCGAACCCGCTTCCAGGCGCACCATTTCGATTCCCGTTGCGGTGCCCGCCGGTGATTCGGCCTGGCTGCCGCTCAGCGTCTCCCTGGCGCCCGACGGCCTCTGCCGCGATTGCTCCAACTTCTCCGTCGCCGAGCGGCTGGTGTACGCCACCGCCGAACTGCTCTCCATCGAATACGAGAACGGCATCCTGGCCATGGAGTTTGCTGCGCCCGAGGCCGGCGAAGCCGTGCTGCAGCTCGAGCGCAAACCGGTCGGCCCGATGCTGGCCGCCGGGGCGCCCGCGAAATACGACTGGGACGAACACGCCTTGCGCGCGCGCCTGCCCATCCCGCGCTCCACCGCGCCCGGCAGTCGCGTGCGCATCGGCATCGCCATCGAGGTGGCGGAGACAGCGGCATTTTTCACCGACGCCCACCGCCTCATCATCGGCCAGCAGAACCCAGTCGCCACCAACTATTCCTCGCCGCAGGTTGCCGCACGCTCCCGCTTGCGGCTGCCGGAAGGCTATACAGCCGCGCCCGGGGTCAAATCGCCGGAAGAGATCGAGTATCAGGTCGGCGCTCCCGCCGATGCGCTCCACGGCGATTTCGCGACCCTGGCGCTCGAAGCCGACGGCACCTTGATGGGCCGCGCGCGGCTGCAGTTATTCCGCCCGTTCTCCGTTCGCTGTACGGAAGCCATCCAGATGCATTTCGGCCAGCACACGGAACTGACGCCGGACCCGCCCATCGCACCCATCGACCCCAAGACCGGCAGCAACCTCGAAATCACCATCCGGAACAACTGGCCGGGCATCCAGACCTACCGCCTGGAGGCCTCCGGCGACGGTCTGGAGTTTCTGCCCGCCAAGGCCGGGATCAGCATCGGCGCGCAGGCTGAGCGCAGCGTGACACTGCGCGTGTTCGCCGCCGAGGGAACGGGCGGCCTGCGCGACTGGCGCCTACGGGTGACCGGCGCCGGAGAGGCCGACCTGCCGATGCGCACCCTGTTATTGCCGCACGGCCGCACGGTCGTCTGGAGCGCCGATCTGGACGGTGACGGTTCTCCCGAATGGATTCTCGAATCCGAGAGCGCGCGCGCCGTGTTTTCGGCCGAAGATGGTGGCCGCTGGATCGAGTTCACCGCCAAACAAGGCAACGTGAATTTCCTTCCCGAGGCCGGCGCATTCGCCGCGCCCGGTCCAGTCGCGGTGCGCGCCCTGGAGGACGGCCTGGAGTTCACCGGCCCTGGTTGGCGCCGCTCCGCGCATCTGTCCGGCGGCACACTGACCATCGAACAGGACACCCCGCTACCCGCCGCTGCCGTCGAGACCTCCAAAATCGGCAGCACCGCCCTCACCGTCGAGCATCCCTCAGCCCGCCGGGCCGTGTACACGTTGCAGTGAGAAAGATGGCGGGCCGTGAGCCCTAGAGCAGGTGACTTGCAGAATAAAGTGTTGAGAAGCGCGTCCTGCCAGTTCCACGGTTTGGCGACTTTTCGCTCCTGTTGTTTGGTTCCGGATCGCCGACAGCCCCGAATCGGAATGGCCAGCAGAGCTTTCCCTGAAAACTCCTTTCTTCCTCCCCAACTCGCATTGTCGCCGTGGTACATTCTTGCTCGGAACGTCATAGGGCGGCGGAGCAAGGAATTCTCATGAGCGATCAAGAGCAGCCGACGTGGAAGGATTTGACGGAGTTCATAAGCAAGCAAGCCGAAAATGATCGGAGAGTGATCGACTGGTGGTTTAAGATCGCCGGCTCACTGATCGGAATTGTTTTGCTTGCGGTGGGAGTCCTCGGGTGGAAAACCATATCAGACGTGAAGGCGAGCGCGGAAGCCGCTGCGCGAGAAGCGGCAAAGGCCAAGGTGGAGGAGGTCCTAAGACAGCCCGATGTTCAGACGCTCGTACGGGAAACTGCGAGTGACCTGTTCGAAAAAGGAGCCTTCAAGAAGGAAATTGAAGGAAAAGTCAGTGAGCTAATATTTGCGGAAGTCAACTCACAGGGCTTTCACAAACTCGTTAGCGACGCAGTCAAGGGAGAACTGACGATAAAGACCTCTCCCCGTGTTCTGACCGAAGCCCAGGTAAAGACGATTGCCGACTCTCTTCGGTCCACTCCCGAGGGAAAGGTGAATATCAGGACCGGCACGCTTCCCGAGCAGCAGGGCTACGCGCGAAAGCTCTTTTCGGCAATACAGGCCTCTCCGTCATGGAAGGGCCATCTCTCGTATGCGGAGCCTGGCACGCTTGCGGGACTGACGAACAATATGAACCTCTTGCTAGACGGAATCGTCGTTGTTGTCAGCGACGTCGGAACCGCGCCCGAATCTGCTCGTATGCTTGAGAAAGCCCTCAAGAATGCCGGCATCGTGGGTGTGCAGCTTGGGACCTGCAAGTGCTCTGATCCTCCAAAACCACCTGACATCTGGTTATACGTCGGCGAAAAAAACTACTGAAATCGACGGGTCGCCAGCGCGAATCGTGGCCGATAGGGCTACCGGAAACTGCCTCTTGGAGACCTGCCACGTCCGCTTCGCCCCTAACACGCCCGACAGGTCCTTCTGCTAGGCGGGCGGATCCATTCATCTCCAATCTGTGGGGTCGGCGACTACTCGTCATGTGGATAGTTCGATTCGCTCGCGCCGCGAGGTCGACTCCGGCACCAACTTAACGTGTAACGCTTCAGGGTTGATGTGCGAGACCCAACCCAGCATTACGCGATGAGGCGTTTCTTGCGCCGGCGGGCAGTGGATTGAACCGCCAGCCGAAGGCCGCACGCATTCAAGACGGCCGACAAACTGTCTAGGGATGGGTTCCCTGACCTGGAGAGCATTCGATACAGGTTCTCCCGATTCAGGTGCGCACCGCGGGCCAGCGCTCTCACGCCGCCGCGGGCCTCGGCAACCTCACGAAGAGCCAGAAGAAACACGCGAGGATCGTCGTCCTCCAGGCAAGCGTTGAGGCACTGGGTTGCCTCGTCCGGGTCCTTGAGGAAGTCCAAAAGACCCTCACGATAGGGTTCGGTGCTAAGCTGCTTTGGCATCCAAGTACCCCTTCCCATAAGCTTGCGCTGTGGCAACGTCGCTGGATTGCGTCCGCTTGGCTCCCCCGCCAGGCCGTGTCCTTGGCTCGAATGCTCAGATGGAGTAATTGATCTCGCGCAACGCGTCCTGATAGCCCTCTTTCGCTTTCCGCGCCTTTTCCTGGGCGTCATGTTCTCGAAGGCCGGCAGCGTCCCATCGCTCCATCTGCACCATCGAGTGATCCACCGTTGCCAGTTCTTCCTCTTCTCGAATCGCGGCTACCCATTGATCGACGGCCGCCTTATAGGCGTTCCGTAAGTTGTCCAGTTCTGTGGTTTCCATAGGTAGGACAGAATATACACTCCCAATGTTGCAGTTTGATGGAAGAACCCGGCAGATGGCCGTTGAGCGATGTTAATGCCGTTTCAGTGCCCCGACACCGCTACCGTGACGCCCGCCTGAGATTCTACGGTGCCAACTTTTACCACCACCGCCGCGTTGCCGGCCGGCAGGCCGCTGGGAATTTGAGCGTTCACCTGGATAACGCCTTGCACGATGCCGGGCGCGCCGCCTGCGTAGTTGCTGACGGCGGTCTGGCTGCCGATGGTCACCGTCACGGGCAAAACGACCAGCGGCAGCACCCCCAGAGGCGGCGCCACCGTAAATTCTCCGTCGTCGCCTGGCGGATTCGTCTGGCCGAACCCCGTGCCGTATAGAAATACGTACTGGCCCGCGTTGGCCGGTGCGCCGGCGCTGTTGTAAGAGCCGCTCGCATTGACGGCAGCCGCCTGGCCAGTGCCGGAACTGTTGGCCGTAAACAGAGCGGGTGCGGCCGGCGCCACCGACACGTTCAGTGGAGCCGACGTCTCGCCCTGGTACGAAACATACACCTGCGCGCTGGTGCCGCTCAGTCCGAAGGGCACAATCGCAGCCACCTGCGTGGACGACGCATACAGCACCCGCCCCAGGGAACCGTTGAAGTAGACGCTGGTCCCCGCCACGCTGAGTGGAACGGCGCCGTTGTCGAGCTGGTACGTCGCCAGGCTCGCCGGTCCCAGACCGGAACCGTAAAGCACGATCACTTCGCCTGGCGCGATGGCGCCTGTCGTGTTGGTGGCCGCATCGGTAACGGCAGAAAGCTGAATCCCGTTGGTTGCGAACTGCAGCAGCCGAACCGCGTTGTTGCCGGAGTCGGCGATGTACACGTTCCCCTTGGAATCCACCGCAATCCCAGTCGGCCCGTCAAGCGTGGCGCTCGTCGCCGGGCCGCCGTCGCCGGTGTAGCCGGCAGTGCCGTTGCCGGCGATGGTGCTGATCGGCCCGTTCACGTAAATCCGCCGCACGGCGGCCCCCGCGTCCGCGAAGAACACGTTGCCCACGCTGTCCACCGCGATGCCGGCCGGGTAACTCAGTTGCGCCTGGCTCGGCGCCCCGCCATCGCCCGCGTAGCCCGCCACCCCACTGCCCGCGATGGTGGAGATGTTGCCGGTCGAAGAAACCATCCGGATTCGATAGTTCAGCGTGTCCGTGATATAGATGTTGCCGGCGGCATCCACCGCCACTCCTTGCGGCGCGTTCAACTGGGAACCCAGCGCCGGTCCGCCGTCGCCTGCGTAGCCCTGGATCCCGTTGCCGGCGACCGTCGAGATCACCCCGCCCGAAACCTTGCGCACGGCACTGTTGTCGGTGTCGGCGATGTAGAGATTGGCCTTCGCGTCCAACGCCAGCCCCACCGGCGAATACAGCTCCGCGCTGGTCGCTGCGCCGCCATCGCCCGCGTAGCCCGTCGTGCCGCTGCCGGCGATCGTGTTGATGGTGCCGCCGGACACTTCCCGCACCCGCGAATTGCCAGTGTCGGCGATGTAAACATTGCCGGAGCTGTCCACCGCCAGGCCCTGCGGGCCGTTGAGTTGGGCGCTTGCCGCCGCGCTGCCATCGCCGGCGAAGCCCGCCGTGCCGTTGCCGGCGAAGGTCGTGATGGTTCCGCTGGCGCTGACCTTGCGCACCACGTTGTTTCCGGAGTCGGCGATGTAGTAGTTGCCGGCGTTGTCTGCCGCCACGGCATGCGGCGCGTTGAGCTGCGCGCTGGCAGCCACCCCGCCGTCGCCCGAATAGCTGTAGCCGCCGTTGCCGGCGAAAGTGCTGATGTTGCCGCCGGATTTGGCCATACGAATCCGATTGTTGAGCGAGTCGGCGATGTAGACGTTCCCCGAACCATCCACCGCAACTCCGGTTGGACGGTTCAGCTCGGCCGCCGTCGCCGCGCCCCCGTCTCCGCTGAAGCCCAGCGTGCCGTTGCCCACAACGGTGTTGATGTCGACGTTGCCCTTGATCGTACTCACCTCGCGGATGCGGCCATCTGTCGGTTCGGCGATGAACACGTTCCCCGAGGAGTCGACCGCCACCGCGAACGGCTCCACCAGGCCGCCGGCGTTCGCCAGCCCCCCATCGCCCGCATAGCCGATGGCACAACTCTCGCCGGTGTTCGTGCTGGTGCTGTTGCTGGTAATGTTGCACGCGCCGGCGATGAAGTTGATGACGCCGGTGCTGGCCGTAATCTCGCGAATCGCGCCGTTGCCGGTATCGGCGATGTAGACGTTGCCGGCACTATCCACAAAAACGTCTTCCGGAAGCGCCAGCAGCGATTCCGACGCCAGCAAGGTGTCTCCGGCCACACCTTGAAATCCGTTGCCGGCAATGGTTTCGATCACGCCGCCGCTGACTTCGCGGATCGAATTATCGCCCGTGTCGGCAATGTAAACATTTCCCGAATGATCCACCGCCACGCCGCCGGGCAGGTTCAAGTTCGCCGCCGTAGCCGGGCCGCCATCGCCCAGAAACCGCGGCTGGCTCGTTGTGCCGTTGCCTGCGAAGGTGTTGATGATGCCCTGCGGCGTCACCACGCGGATGCGGTTGTTGACCTGGTCGGCAATGTAGAGATTGCTCTGCGAATCCACCGCCAGGCCCTGCGGCGTATTGAGCTGCGCCGCGGTAGCCGGCCCGCCGTCACCCGAAAAGCCGGGGCGCGAGTTGCCGGCAACCAGCGTCAGTGTCCCCCCGGAGGAGATCTTGAAGACCGCGTGGCCGCTGCTGAAGTACACGTTGCCACTGGCATCCGTCGTTACCCGCCTCACCGCTCCGATCGTGGTGCCGGTGGCCGGAGTCGGCGTTGCCGGCGGCGCTCCGCCGGCGGCGGTCGAAATCGAATACTCTTGCGCGAAGGCGGCAGCGCCAAAGAGCCATACCAATCCGGCGCCGCGCAGCTTCCG
The DNA here is from genome assembly GCA_964654065.1 of uncultured Solibacteraceae bacterium. Lineage (GTDB taxonomy): Bacteria > Acidobacteriota > Terriglobia > Bryobacterales > Bryobacteraceae > Bog-375. Next base: position 20,683 of record CAZZHN010000017.1, on the reverse strand, counting down.
TAGCGGTGTGAACATGTATTCCTAGCCTTCTGACAGGGTGGATGTGCGAAACCTTCAGTTTATCGCGACTCGGGCCACGGCTTCCGCCAGCACCTCCACGGCCTGTGCGCATTCGGCACGGGTGACGTCATAGTGCGTCACGGCGCGCATGAGGTTCTGGCTGATGCCGTTGATCAGCACGCCCCCCTGCTTCAGGCGCCGGCTCAATTCGCTGGTGGTCAGTCCGGTGGCGCCGATATCGAAAACCACGATGTTGGTGGCGACCTTTCGCGGATCCAGTGCAATGCCGGGGATGCGGGCCACGTTTTCCGCGAAAAAGCGCGCGTTGGCGTGATCCTCGATCAATCCCCGCGGGCTCTCCTCCAGCGCGATCAGCCCCGCCGCTGCCAGCACGCCCGCCTGCCGCATGCCGCCGCCCAGCCGTTTTCGGTAGAGGCGGCCTTTGTCGATCAGCTCGGCCGACGCCGCTACCATCGAACCGGCCGGCGCGCCCAGCGCCTTCGAGAGACAGAACATCACCGTATCCACCGGCGCCACGATTTCCTGCACCGAAACGCGCAGAGCGGTCGCCGCGTGGAACACCCGCGCGCCATCCATATGCACCTTCACGCCCAGCTCGTGCGCGCCGTTGGCGATTTCCCGAATCACCGCCAGCGGGTACACGGTGCCTCCCCACATGTTGTGCGTGTTTTCGATCTCGATCGCGCCCGTAGGCGCGTAGTGCGGGTGCACCGGCTTCACCAGCGGACGAATCTGGCTCCACTCCAGAATGCCGTCCCCGGTGGGAATGGCGCGGATCAGGCATCCCGAGAACCAGGCCGTCATCGCCAGCTCGTAATCCAGAATGTGCGCCCGGGAATCGCAGATCAGTTCCTGCCCGTGTTCGGTGAGCAGTTTCACGGCGATCGTGTTGCCCATGGTGCCGGTAGGAACGAACAGGGCCGCCTCCTTGCCCATGATTTCGGCGGCCCGCTGCTCCAGCAGGTTGACGGTGGGATCTTCGCCGTACACGTCGTCGCCGACTTCCGCTTCCATCATCGCCTGCCGCATCGCGAGCGTTGGCTTGGTCACGGTATCGCTACGCAGATCGATCATTGGGTGAGAAACTCCGCGAATACTTCGTTCGAAACCAGCACGCCGCGGTTGGTCAGCCGTAACACGCCGTCGCCGGTTTCCAGCAGCCCCTCATCCAGAAACCTTCGAATTGCCGCGCCGTGGCGCTGCCACTCCCGGGCGTCCGGCCGGATCCCCTCCATCAATCGCAGCCCTACAAAGAAACGCTCATCCTCGTGCGCCAGGTGGGGCAGGTCCCCGACCTGCCCGGTCCCCTTTAAGTATTCCTGCACCGATTCCGGGTTCTGCCGCCTTACCCGCCCCTCGAAAGAATGGGCGTCCGCACCAAACCCCACGTACGGCTCCAGCTTCCAATACCTCAGGTTGTGCCTGGATTCCCGGCCGGGCCGCGCAAAATTGGAAATCTCATAACGCTGGATTCCCAGCCCCGCCAGCCGCTCCACCGCCATTTCGTAGAATGTCGCAACCTGATCGTCATCGGGCGTTTCGCCCGCGCCGTAGCGCGCGCCGCCGGCTAGCATTTCTTTGCCTAGCCGGCTGTCCTCGTCCACTTCCAGCATGTAGACCGAAACGTGCTCCGGCTCCAGCCGCTCGATCCAATCGAGCGATTCCCGCCAGCTCGCTTCCGTCTGCCCGGAGAGGCCTGCAATCAGGTCGATGTTGACGCTGCCGATGCCGCTCGCGCGTAGCGCCCCCACTTCCTGCGCTACCATTTCCGCCGTGTGTTTGCGGCCTGTGCGGCGAATCTCCTGCTCGACGAACGATTGCACCCCGAGGCTGACCCGATTGATGCCGCAAGCGATCCAGTGGCGAGCTTGCTCACCCGTAATGCCGCCGGGCGCCGCTTCGATGGTAGCCTCCAGCCAAGGCCGCCCTGGAATGGCATCGAGCACCGCGCGCAGATCGCCGGGCACCATATTGCTGGGCGTGCCGCCACCCAGGTAGACCGTTACCGGCCGCCAATCCCAGCGGTGCGCGCCGATCTCCTGCAGCAGCGCATCCACGTAGCTGCGTTCCTGCGCGCGCGGAAACACACCGGAGGCAAAGTTGCAGTAGGTGCACTTCTGCGCGCAAAACGGATAAGAGATATAAACGCCCGCCACTCGATTGATTGTAACTGAGGGCAAGCTGAAGCATGCTCCACCAAAGCTGTGCGGCGTGGCGCAGGCTGTCCAGCCTGCTGAGCCGAGAGTCGTCTCGGCTTTTCTTCTCCCGAAAACCGGTGCAGCCGCCTTACACTTCCGCCGGCGCGCCGTTCTTGGCCATCGCCAGCAGCTTGTCGTCGAAGTCGAACCCGGTGGTGCGAGGCTTGTGATTGCGCGCGTACCACCGGTAGGTTTCTTTCAGCCCCGCCTCGAAGGGCGTGCCCTTGACCTTCAACATCCGGCTCACCTTGCCGATGTTCATCGTGATGGGCGGCACATCCAGGTATTCGCCGAAATAGTATGGCTCTTCGAATACGTTGCCGCCGGCCTGTTGAATCAGGTCTCGCGGCACGCGGGCCAGCGTGGCTTCGGTGTTCGCCGCTTTCGCCAGCCGCTCCACGAATTCCACCTGGGTGAGCGGCTTCGAGTCGCCGATGTTGAACGCCTCGCCTTCCGCGCGCGGCTCAATCATCGCCCGCAGCAGGGCCTGCACCAGGTCGCCGACATACACGAACTGCATCAGCCTGTGGCCGTCGCCGGGGATCACAATCGGCCGGCCGGCGCGCAGCCGGTCCCAGAAGAATTGCTCGCGGTAGAACGGGTTGTGGGATCCGTATACGAACGGCGGCCGGAAAGTCACCAGGGGCAAGCCCCGCTGCGCGTGCATGCGGAACAGCAACCGCTCGGTGGAAGCTTTGTGCCTGACGTACGGGTTGGCGTGCGTGTCCGGCGCCAGCGGGTCGCTCTCCTTGTGGTTGAGCCCGTCGCCGTACGCCGCTACGCTGGACATGAAGATATACCGGCTGAGGCGGTCGCCGCAGGCCTGCACCGTCGCTTCCACTTGCGCGGCGGTGGTCCCCCGCTCCCAGTCGTAGGCATTGTCGAACACCACTTCGAACCGCCGGCCGCTCAGCGCCTCGCGCACGGACGCCGCGTCGTTGCGGTCCGCCACCATGTTCTCCACCCGCCGCCCGAAATCGTGCTTGGGTTTGCGGTGCAGAACTGCGACGTCATGTCCCGCTTTGACCAACTCCTCGACCAGGGAACGGCCGATGAAGAGCGTGCCGCCGATGACCAGTACTTTCATACTCTCCCAGAGACTAAGACGCTGCCGCCCATCGAAACGATTCCATGGGCGCCGCCTGACGATTCTCCCCTGTGTTTAAAAGATACTGCGATCAGTCGTAATATTCCAGGCCCAAGTGCGTGATCAGGTCCTCGCCCCGCATCCAGCGCAGCGTGTTCTTCAACTTCATGAGCTGGATGAATACATCGTGCTCCGGGTAGAGCTCGGGCGCGTGCATCGGCGCTTTGAAATAGAACGACAGCCATTCCTGAATGCCGCGCATCCCGGCGCGCTGGGCAAGGTCCATGAACAGGACGATGTCGAGCACCAGCGGCGCAGCCAGAATCGAATCGCGGCACAGGAAGTTGACTTTGATCTGCATCGGGTAGTTCAGCCAGCCGAAGATGTCGATGTTGTCCCAGCCTTCCTTGGCGTCGCCGCGCGGCGGGTAGTACTCGATGCGGACCTTGTGATACACATCCCCATACAGATCGGGGTAGAGCTGCTTCTGCAGGATGTACTCGAGCGCCGAAGACTTGCTCACTTCCTTGGACCGGAAGGAGCCGGGGTCGTCCAGCACTTCACCGTCGCGGTTGCCCAGAATGTTGGTCGAGAACCAGCCGTTCACCCCCAGTAGCCGCGATTTCAAGCCCGGGGCGATCAACGTCTTCATGAACGTCTGCCCGCTCTTGTAATCCTTGCCCGCCAGCGGCAGGCCGCGATCCCGCGCCAGCTCGATCAGCGCCGGCATGTCGGTGGTCATGTGCGGTGCGCCATTGGCGTACGGAACGCCCGATTTGAGCGCCGCGTAAGCGTAGATCTGGCTGGGCGAAATCTCCGGATCGTTCTGCTGCAAACCGCATTCGAACTTGTTGAGGCTGGAATGGACCTCGACGGCTTCGTGAAACACTTCCGTCGAACCGCACCAGATCATCATCATGCGAGCGACTTTGGTCCGCTGCTGGAACTGGCGGATGTCTTCCATCACCGCCTCGGCGTAATCCATCTTGCTGCCGCCCACTTTGACGTTGGGGCCGTTCAGCCGCTTGACGAATTTCTGGTCGAACACCGCCTGCATCGGCTCAATCGCCTCGAGCGGCGCCTTTAGCGATTCCAGTAGCGGCATCTCCAGCACGCCTGCTTTGACCGCGGCTTCGTACGCGTTGTCTTCGAAAATGTCCCAGGTGGCGATTTCCAGGTCTTCCAGCTTGGCAAGAGGCACGAAATCCTTGATGGCGGGGCTGCGCCCCTCGGTCCGCTTTCCCAGCCGGACGGTGCCGAGTTGCGTGAGGGACCCGATTGGCTTCCCCACCCCCCGCTTGATGGCTTCCAGACCGGCGATGAACGTCGTCGTCACGGCGCCCATGCCGGGAATCAGCACACCGAGTTTACCGTCGGCGGGCGCGATGCGGACGTTGTCTTGATTCGGCAAGATGTCTCCTTAAAAAGGCGAAATGCTATAATACCAACTCGATGCGTGAACGTGCGACGGCCACTTTGGCGACCATCGTCGTCGATGACGAGCAGTTGGCCCGCGACGAACTCACCTACCTTCTCAAGGATTTCCCGGAAATCGAAGTTATCGGCACTGGATCCAACGGGTTAGAAGCCCTGGGCCTGATCGAAAGGCTGGAGCCGGAAGTGGCCTTTATGGACGTCCAGATGCCCGGCCTGGACGGCCTCGGCGTGGCGCGGCGCCTGCGGGAGAAAGGCATCACTCCGCCGCATTTCATCTTTGTGACCGCCTACGACCAGTATGCCGTGGAGGCCTTCCGTCTGGAGGCCATGGATTACCTGCTCAAGCCGCTCGACCGCGGGCGCCTGGCCGAAACCATCGACCGCGCGCGCCGGGCCGTGCTCGAGAAGAAGCCGAGTGAGCCCGCAGCTTCCCGCCCCGCCGCCCCGGCTTCTGGGCCTCGCACCAAACTAATGGTGAAGGCCGGTAACCGGAATTTCATCGTGGATGCCAACGACATCATCTACGCCACCATCGATAGTGGCCTGATCACGCTGGTCACGACGTCCTTTGAGGGCCAATCCAACTACCGCACCATCGAGGACCTGCAGGCCAGCCTCGACCGCGAGACTTTCTGGCGCGTCCACCGTTCCTACCTGGTGAACATCAACCGCATCAAGGAAGTCGTACCGTGGTTCAAATCGAGCTACCAACTCCGCATGGACGATAAGCAGCACACCGAAATCCCGGTGAGCCGCGTGCAAACCCGCCGGCTGCGCGAGCTGTTCAAACTGTGAGCCTCGTCTTCGAGCGCATTCCAGGCCGGTCGCCTGAAGGTAGGACGGACGATCGGTCTTTGTCGTCTGTCAGGTTTTCATGCTCCATCGAAGAATGACAGACCACGCAAACCGATGGTCTGTCCTACCGCCCGTCGAAAACCGGCAAAACCGCCCAAAATTCTGCCTAAAACAAATGACTTAGCCCCCGTTTTTTGGGCGAATCGCCCAAATCCCCGTCTTTACGAAACCTTGATGGTTCTTCTATGCCTTATTTAGCACCTTCCCCCTATCATCGCTGCTGGAGCCTCCATGACCCCAGTCAGCGCTGGCGACGAGATCGATTGCTACCGGATTGAAAGCCTGGTCGCCCACGGCGGCATGGCATCCATCTTCCGCGCCGTCGATATGCGGGACGGCCGCACCGTCGCCATCAAGGTGCCGCATCCCGAGGCCGAGTGTGACCCGGTTTTCTTCGACCGCTTCCAGCGTGAGATCGCGATTGGCCGGAAACTCGACCACCCCGGCGCCGTCAAGACCCTGAACAACGGCGACGGCAGCCGGCTCTACATGGTGATGGAGTGGGTGGACGGGCGTTTGCTTCGCCAAGTGATGGCCGTTGAGGGACGATTCCCGGTGGAGCGGAGCTTGCGAATCGCGCTCGGCATCTGCCAGGCGCTGGACCATATTCACAACAAAGGGGTGGTGCACCGCGATCTGAAGCCCGAGAATATCCTGCTTGACGCCGGCGACGGAATCAAAATCATCGACTTCGGAATCGCCTACACCGCTGCGGCGCGCCGGCTCACCTTCGGGAAGCTTTCCCAACTGATGGGCAGCCCCGACTACATCTCCCCGGAGCAGGTCAAAGGCAAGCGGGGCGACGCTCGTAGCGATGTCTATGCGTTGGGGGTGATGCTCTACGAGATGGTCACCGGCCGGGCGCCGTTTACCGGATCCAACCCGTTTCAGGTGATCAATGACCGCGTCGTCAACCACCCGGTCCCGCCGCGCGAGATCAACCCCGAAATCCCGCCGCAGGTCCAGGAAATCATTTACCGCGCCCTGGAGCGCGAGCCGGCCAACCGGTATGGTAATGCGCAAGAGTTCGCCCGCGACCTGGCTCATCCGGACGAAGTGACGGTGCGGGAAAGGCCGGAACTCCGCGACTGGCGCACTCGCCGGTCGCCCCGGGCGCGCAACCTGCTCTCCTACGTGATGCTGGCCCTGGTCCCGGTGCTCGTGCTCAGCCTTTTGCTCATTGTGGCGCGGCGCGGCTAAGGCGCGCCCGGCCAACCATCAGTTGTATCGCCGGCAACCGCTCCCTTACGGTCGCGGCTCTGAGCAGCGTGCGACCGTGGCGCGCGCTGTCTTGCGTGGTGTGTCGAGAGTCATGTCGACATTTCCTGCGGTGGTTCGGCCCGGCGCCCTACGGGCGCTCGGTGACTAGCTTCGAATCCGCCTGGAACTTGCGATAGTTGCTGAACGCGATTTCCACTTCGGCCCGCTCCGCGGCCACCAGTAGCAGCCGCGCGTATACGCTCACCACCACCCGCTTCGGCAACCAGACTTCGTCGTTGACGCGCGCCTGTTCGAACGTGACGTGGCTGCCTTTGTCCAGCCGCACCAGAATCCCGCCGAAGGAAATCGTGTCCAGCGTCTCGATCTCGCCCTTGATCCACTGGTTGTCCCGCTTGTCGATCCACAGCTTGCCCTTGATCTTGGGGAAATAGGCGGCCGCGGCGAGCTTTGGCTTGTATCCCGGCTTCGGAGTGACGGCGATCACGTAGGCCTCGCGGCCGTTCAATGTTTCTTCGCCCGCCACCCGCAAATCAAACGCGTCCGGTATTTCCTGGAACGGCGCGCGCTGATGCTGCTGCTTCCGCTCCCACTCGGCGATGCGGAGCTGGCGCTGCGCGGGTGTCTCCTTGCGCCGTTCGTCGATGCTCTTGCGGAGCTTCTCCGCTTCTTTCCGCTCCTCGTCGGGCGGCAGCGGCCGGTCGTTGCGCGCCACCAGCCGGCGGTAGGGCGAGCCTTCCAGCAGGGTGACGTCGAAGGTGCGGATTTCGGGCGGTTTCTTCGGCTTCCCCGAGCGGTCCAGCATCCGCGTATCCTGCCGTTCGAGGAACGTGTAATTGCGTGCAATGGCCTGGTTCTTCTGGTCCATCTCCAGTGAGCGGCGCACAATCTCACGCGCATCCGGCCCGGCTTGAGCAACCAGAACCCCGGGAATCACGGCGCACGACGCCCACCAGCGCATGCTTCAATTCTAGCGGCGGCCTGTTGCACAATTCAGTCCGCCCCTCCGTGGCGCAGGCAGTCCTGCCTGCTGAGTTGAGAGTCGTCTCGACTCTTCTTGGCCGCGCCTGGCGTCTGCCCGGCCCGGTCCGCAATGCGGTCTGGCGACGCTGTTATATACTGGTGAGCCGATGCCCGCGGCTGGAGCAGCATCTCAAGCGGCGCCTGCCACGGGCCGCATCAATCCCGGGTGGCTGGTGGTGCTGGCGGGCTATTGCGGCGCCATGGTGGGCTTCGGCTCGCTGCTGGTCTTCACCTTCAGCATCTTTGTGAAGCCACTGGCGGCTCAATTCGGCTGGAGCCGCGAATCGATTTCAGCGTCGTTCGGTTTTGCCGCGCTCACGGTGGCGGTCTGCTCGCCTCCGCTCGGACACCTGCTTGACCGCCTTGGGCCGCGCCGCGTGATTTTGCCCTGCATGGCGATTTTCGGGCTGGCGTTCGGGTCGCTCGGGTTCCTCACTCCAAGCCTGGCGCATCTATACGCCGTCTTCGTCGTGCTGGGGATGTTCGGCAACGGCACTACGCAGATGGGATACTCGCGCGCTGTCTCGACCTGGTTCGACCGGCGGCGCGGGCTGGCGCTGGCGCTGGTAATGGCCGGTGTCGGCACCGGTGGAATCATCCTGCCTCCCCTGGCGCAGTGGCTGATCGCCGCCTGGGGATGGCGCGACGCCTACTTCGCGCTGGGCGCGCTGGTGCTGCTACTGGGGCTGCCGTTAACGGCGTTGTTCGTCCGTGAGCGGCCGCGCGATACGGGCCCTTCCGCCGAAGCGCTGGACGGCGTTTCGGTTGCGGGCGGCATCCGCTCGCGCGTTTTCTGGATTCTGGTCGGGACGCTGTTTCTGGGCTCGATTAGCGTCAATGGCGCCATCACCCATCTCTCGCCGCTGATCACCGACCGCGGTATTTCTCCTGCCGCCGCCGCGCTGGCCGCCTCAACCCTCGGCCTGGCCAGCTTCGTGGGAAGGCTCACCACCGGCTTTCTGCTGGATCGCTTCTTCGGGCCGCGGGTGGGCTTCTGCCTCTATGCGGCTGCCGCCGGGGGCATCCTGGTGCTGGCCACGGCGCGCTCGGTCGTGCCCGGCCTGGCCGCGGCTGTCCTGATTGGCCTCGGCCTTGGCGCTGAAGCGGACATCACGCCGTATCTGCTTACGCGTTACTTCGGCCTGCGCTCTTTCTCGACGCTCTATGGATTCACCTGGACGGCTTACGCCATCGCCGGCGCCATCGGTCCGGTGTGGATGGGGAGAGTATTTGACGCGACCGGTTCTTATGTTTCCCTATTGACCTTCCTGTCCGGGGCGACGCTGGTTTCAGCCGCGCTTCTTCTGTTGCTGCCCAGGTACCCCGCTGCGGCTCCCTCGCGCGAAGAGCGCCCACATTAGAAGCTCGGTAACGTCACGGTACGCGAAATACGTCTGTGATAACATAGACCCCTACCTGCCGGGTCTCCAGGGGACGACGGCACAGGGTCCGAACCTCGGGAGCACACCGCAGGGATCACGGGAGGGCCATTTCCATGGACGCAAATCGTAGAGGGTTTCTTTTCGGTATGCCGATCGCGCTCTTCGGCCTGGAGAATCTCAGCGAGTTGGCATCGGCGGCGCCGGCGGATATCAGCCAATCCTCCGCCGACGCGGCGGACTTCTGGGTGCGCGGGATGGGCGTCCCGGCACACCTGGTGGTGGGCGGCGAAGCCAGCCGCGGCCGGCGGCCAGCCGGACCGCAGGGGACGAACTTCGCGCGCGAGCCCTTGTTTCTGCACTACGATCCCGATGAGAACACCCTGATGCCCGCCAGCCAGATTCCACCCGCCAAAATGTTGGCATCGGGCGACGCCAAGGTGGATTTCCAGCTGGTGCGCATGCGTTTGAACGCGGACGACACCAAGGCCTTCGAAAACTATGCGTCGGGCGGGATCTATTGGGACATGCAGCAGGGGACGGCCGGGGCAACTCCGGCGGCGCAGCCCGATTTCTGGTCCCAGGCATCAGTCATGATCAGCGCCATGTTCCCCTCCTCGGGAAGCGGGCAGGGGGGCAAAGGCGGCGGGAGCAAGGGTGGCGGGGGAGGCAAGAAGTCAGGTAAGGGCAACTCATTCTTGCCGCAATCGGCGCCCAGTAAGCCGGCTGCCAGCCAAGGGACCTCCACAGTGCCGTTGCAGCAGGCGAAACAGTCCCAATCCATCGCTCTGCCCGGCGGCTGCGGAAAGGCCGCCTTCAGTTGTTTCGCCAAAGACCACAAGAAGAGCGCGTTTGGCCAGTTTGTCTCCGCGCTGTCGATGGTCACCAATTCGCCGATGATGAGCTACCTTCCCATGTTGTCCCTGCCCGGCGTCGGAGGACCCGCGCTGACCGCGATTCGCGGCCTGGTGGGCAATCTGCAGTCCCACGGCGGCGATCAACAACCCATTCTGCAAAGCCCGCCCTCGGACGTTTTCGCCGTGGCGCAAGGCATCACCGATGACGCCGTGCGCCTGCGCAGCGGCTACTATATCGCGGTTCCCATGGAACACGCCGCGCAGCTCGAGCCGGACATGGGTAAGCTGAAGGTTCTGCAGGGTTTTCTGGTGCCGAAGGAAACCACCGAGATGGAGGTTTACGAAGCCATGGGCGGCGCCGTTCCCGGCGTGAGCTATCTATCGCTCAAGGTCGGTGTTGCCGCAACCAAAGTGCCGGGCAAGTGCGGCTAGCTTTCTGCGGGCCGCCGCACTTTGCGCGACATCTGTGAGCCTGGCGTCAGACCCGGGCGCGTCGAATCTGGACGGCGGCGCGCCGGGCGCAACGGCCCCGCACACCCGGGACGACCGAATTTACTTCGCGTTCTTGCAGGTGTCAGACAGGGTCGCTTTGTCTGTCTGTGCCTTGAAACACTTGCCGGTTGCGTTCAGGTTCGGGTCCTTATGCATGTCGGCCATTGCCCCAACCTTGACGTGGCAGGAGGTGCAGGCTTTCTGCCCCGTCGCCTTCATGTAAGCTGGAGTGCCGTAGCTGGCCACGGTGCTCATGGCCAGACCCGCCAGCACGATCGCGGCCGGAACCGCCAGTTTCAATACGCGCATGGTATCTCTCCTTTGAAACTCTCTCGACTCCGGACCGAGAGAAACAGAAGCCCAAGGTCCGAATATCCTCACATAATATAACCTGATTGTGGTTAAAAACAGCGGTATCTCAGATTAAAAACCGCGTGCTGGGGGAAATCGCTCAACTTAGAGATTGGCGTTCGGTTCCAGGCTGCGCCAAAGATACCAGCTCGCCACCGTGCAGAAGGGCTTCCACGACGCAGCCAATCGTTCGATGTCGGCCGGCAGCGGCGGTTCTTCAAGGCTATACGCTTTTCGGATGGCGTTGCGAATGCCCAAATCGCCCGTCGGCAGCACATCGTGCCGGCGCAGGGCAAAGATCAGGAACATGTGCACGGTCCAGACGCCGATCCCCTTGACGGCGGTCAGCCGCGCGATCACTTCTTCGTCGGGAAGCTCCGGCAATTCTTCGAACCGAACCTTGCCATCGCGCGTATGGCGCGCCAGATCGCGGATGTATTTGGTTTTCTGGCCGGAAAGCCCGGCTGCCCGCATGCGCGCCGGGCGTAGTTTGAGGATGTTTTCCGGGGTTATTTTGCCGGCGCAGGCGCTCGCCAGCCGGCCGAAGATCACGTTCGCCACTCTGCCGCTCAACTGCTGGTAAACGATGGATTTAACGAGCGTTTCGAAACCGGGCTCGCGGAATTGGATACGATAGTCTCCAACCCGGCCAATAATGCCGGCGAGCACCGGGTCTGCCCTCTTGAGGTGGCGAATGGCTTTCTGCATAATGAAACACTCAGACCGGGGGAAACGTCACCCCTATTGTACCGGCATGCGAATCCTCCTACCTTTGGCCCTGGCTGGCGCGCTCTATGCGCAGAACCCGCCGCAGAATCCGCCTTCCACCGATGAACTGCCGTCGATCACGGTGGATGTATCGCTGGTCAACGTCCTGGCAAGCGTCCGCGACAAGCGCGGAGGGCTGGTGGCCAACCTGGAAAAGAACGACTTCACCATTTTTGAGGACGGCAAACAACAGGAGATCAAGTATTTCGCGCGTGAGACCGATCTTCCTCTGACGATCGGCCTGTTGATCGACGTGAGCGGCAGCCAGCGCAACTTGATCGATATCGAGCGCAGCGCCGCATCGCAGTTCTTTAGCCAGGTGATGCGCAAGAAGGATGAAGCTTTCCTGATCAGCTTCGGCGAGGAGGTCGAACTGCTCCAGGACTACACCAATTCGGCCCGCCTGCTGAGCCAGGGGATGAACGGTCTGCGAGTGAGCTCCGGCGTAGGAGGTTTCGGCCCCGGACCTGTGCCCACGGCCGGCGATCCGCGCGGCACTGTGCTCTATGACGCGGTTTTTCTCGCTGCGGACGAAAAGCTGCGCACGGAGGTGGGCCGCAAGGTCATCGTGCTCATCACCGACGGCGTGGATGAAGGCAGCCGCAAAACCATCGACGCCGCCACCGAGGCTGCCCAGAAGGCCGACGCCGTGATTTACAGCATCGATTATTCCGACCCGCGCGCCTATGGCAGCAGCCCGTTCGGATTCGGCGGAGGCGCCGGCGAGGGCTACCTGCGCAGAATGTCCGACGCGACCGGCGGCCATGTTTACAAAGTGGGCCGCAACCACTCGCTGGACGACGTATTCAAGGAGTTGCAGGAAGAAATGCGCAGCCAGTACTCGCTCGGCTTCACGTCAACCAACGACAAGCGGGATGGCGGCTACCGGAAGCTGGAAGTTCGCATGGCGAACAAGGACATGAAGGCCCAGGTGCGCAAGGGCTATTACGCGGTCAAGCCAGACTCCCACTGAGGAGTGGTAGGACAGACCATCGCCGTTCGTGGTCTGTCGGGTTTCGGCGAACCAAACACGCGACGTTTCTCGACGCATATCTCCACCCGCTGCGGCGCACCGCCCCGCGGGCCGGGCATACCCGGCCCCCTACAGGCAGGTCGACCCCTGACAGACGACACAAACCGATCGTCTGTCCTACTGGGTCGCGCCGGTGGATTGGGTCCGCTCGGCAAAGTAAGCTTCCAGAGCCTTCGTCATGGGTGGCATGGGCTCCAGGCCCAGCCGCTCCATCTTGGCGTTGGAGAGTGCCGAATACTGCGGCCGCCGCGCCGCTGTCCGGTATTCCCGCGAGTTGGTAGCCAGCACCTGCGGATCCACGCCCGCCGCCTGGAAGATGAGCCGCGCGAACTGGAACCAGCTGATCGGAGCCCCGCCCCCGATATGGAAGACTCCCGTGTGGCCGCCCTCGACGAGGTCGGCAGTGCGCGCCGCCAGCAGGGGGGCGAAGGTGGGTGATGCCACGTGGTCTGCAACCACCCGGATCGGCTGTTGGGAAGACGCCAGGCGCATCATCAATTCCACAAAGTTGCCCCGTGCCGTGTTCCGGCCGCCAGGCCCGAAGACTCCCGAGGTGCGGACAATCAAAGTGTTCTCCAGGTAGGCCCGTGCGTACAGCTCGCCGGCAAGCTTGGAAACACCATAGGCGCTCAGCGGGTGCGGATGATCGTCTTCGGCATAGGGGTGGTGCGCAAAACCGTCAAACACGTAGTCGGTGGAAAACTGCACCAGCCGCGCGCCAGTCTGGCGGCAGGCCAGTGCCAGATGCCTCACCGCCAGCGCGTTTACATGAAACGCCGCCTCGGGCTCGCGTTCGGCGACGTCAACCTGATTGTAGGCAGCGCAGTTGAACACGACATCCGCCTCATGCCCGGCTACCGCGCTCTCCACGGCGGCGCCATCAGTGATGTCCACCTGCCCCCGGTCAAAGCCGGCCGCCACGTAGCCGCGCGATTGCAACTCGCGCACCAGTTCGACTCCCAATTGGCCAGCCGCGCCAAAAACCACCGCTTGTCGGGTCATAGAATCTCAGGATACCGCTGCCCTCTTGCCGGCCCTGCCACCTTAACTACCAGCGGTGTGCGTAGACCAGAGCCACCGTAGTCAGGGCCATCAGCGCCACCAGACCCACGATGATGCGCTTGCGCAGCGGCGTCAGCCAGGTAGCCACTGCCTGTTCTCCGCGGCCGAGCACCGCATCCAGCAGCCGCCGCTGCGACGGCCCCGGCAGCGCGCGCATGGCTTTGGTGATTTCGCGGCGCCCGCGCTGGTCGGCAATCAGAATCGTCGCCGAATTGCCGCCATTCGTCGACTCGATCAGCCTGGTTCGCAGCGAGGCGGGGACTTCTTCCACCGAGCGGTACACCAGATCCGCGCCGCCCGCCGATATCAAAACCGTGGAGCTCTGATACATTCCCTTCACCGCCGGATTCGCCCAGCCGCAATGCGGGCATTTAGCATCTTCCTCCGCCAGAGGCTTCCGGCAGCGCGGGCATTTCGTCATGCGACGACCTTCGGCGCGCGGGACTTGGCCGGCACTTCGCCCACGTTCTCCATGACCACCTGGATGAACCCCAGCGCGGCCTTCGAGAGCGCCTTGTCGCGCCGGTAGATCAGCCCCAGCCGGCGCACCATGGGCTCGGGAGCGAGCGTGATGGCGTGCAGCCTTCCGTCCGCCACCTCCTCCCGGCAATTCGAAATCGCCAGGAAGCTGACGCCCAGGCCGGCGAGCACGAAGCGCTTCATCATTTCTGTGGAATCCAGCTCCATCGAAATCCGGACCTGATCTTCCACCAGCTCCAGCCAATGATTGAGCCGTGTGCGCGTTTTACCCTGCTTCGGGAGGAGCAAGTAAAACTCGGCAACGTCGCGCGCCTCCACCGTCTTGCTGTCCGCCAGCGGGTGTCCGGCCGGGACAATCGCGCAGATTTCATCGTGGTGAATATCGACGACCTGCAGCCGCTTCTCATCCACCGGAAGCTGCGTCAAGCCGAAATCGGCCGAGTTTTCCGCCACCGCTTCCACCACGCGTGAGGCGTAGGACCGGTCCACTTGCAGCTGCACCGCGGGGAACAGCTGCCGGTACACCGAAAAGACCTTGGGCAGAATGTAGATGCAAGTCGCCTCATTCGCCGCGATCACCAGTTCACCGCGCGGGTTGGTCTCGAGCTCCGCAATAGCGTCCTGCGCGCGCCGCCGCAGCTCCAGCATCTGTTCGGCGTGCTCGGCAAAGATGCGGCCCGCCGTGGTGAGCGAAATGCGGCTGCCAAACCGCTCGAACAGGTCCGCCCGCAGCTCCTGCTCCAGTTGCCGTACTTGCGCGCTGATCGCCGGCTGCGTGCGGTAGCACGTCTGTGCGGCTTTGGAGAAGCTCTTCAGCCTGACGATTTCCAAAAAAGTATGGAGCTGATCGAAATCCATAAACGTGCCTGGCAGGGTCACCCGATTACTGCGCGGCGCAACGGTCTCCACTCAAATTCTGGATGGGCGGGATAGAAATTATCAATTTCCCCCCGTGCACCAGGGTTTGGTAAGTATTGTAGCAAAGGCCTCGGGAATCGTGCGGTTGGAATTGGGATCGTGACTTTCGCGGCCGCCCAAATTGGGCGAATTTTCCGCACTGTTGCCCCGGGGCGCCATAAACACTCCACAAACGCTCAAGCCCGGCCCTCCCGAAAGGAAGGCCGGGCTTTTAGCTGGCCGGCCTGGTAATTCGACACTTGGCTGCTGTCCGGCCGTCGTGGCGCAGCCTGTCAAGGCTGCTGAGCCGAGAGTCGTCTCGGCTTTTCGCTTCCTTCAAAAGAGGAGTCGAGATGACTCTCGACTCGGCAGGCGGAACGGCCCGCGCCACGAAACTGTTACGTAATTTGACACTTGTCCGAGTGGGATGATAAGTGTTGAAGCTTCACAGGAGATCCAATGGCTGACGAGCAGAACCCTGGGGGCTCGGAAGCGCCTTCTCCGCCCACGGGAGAAGGCCAGAAGCCGCCGGCGAACGCAGCCGGCGACGCCGCCAAGCCGGCGTCTCCTAAGCCCGAGGCCAACGCGCCGCCCAAGCCGCCCGCCACCATGGCTGCCGTCGCCTGGGACAGCGAACTGGCCCGCGAGTTGAAAGAGCGATTCGGCGATGGCATCCTGGCAACGTCGACCTATCTTGGGCAGAACTTCGTCGCGACCAGGCCGGATTCCGCCATCCCGGTGCTCGAATACCTGAAGCTGGAAGCGGACTTCGACTACCTGGTGGATATTACGGCGGTGGACTGGCCCAAGCGCGCCGAACGCTTCGACCTGGTGTATATCGTCTATAGTTTTCCGCACAACGAGCGCCTTCGCATCAAGATCCAGATCGCGGACGGCTTTGAGCCACGCACCGCGATCAGCGTGCACCTGACCGCCAACTGGCTGGAGCGCGAGGTATTCGACATGTTCGGCATCCGCTTCGCCGGCCACCCGGACCTGCGGCGCATCCTGCTGCCCGAAGACTGGCAGGGTTATCCTTTGCGAAAGGATTACGGCATCCTGCAGCAGGACGCCCGTTGGGTGCAGGAAAACCTGGGCATCGAAAGCGGCCAGTAGGACCATGCCGGACACCTTCCTGGATTCCACCGAACTCGTCCTCAACATGGGGCCGCAGCACCCGTCGACGCACGGCGTGCTGCGGGTCATCCTCAAGCTGGACGGCGAGAAGGTGCTAGGTACGGACTGCGTGATCGGCTACCTGCACCGCGGGGTGGAGAAGATCGCCGAAAACCGTACCTATGCCCAGTTCAACCCGTACGTAGACCGCATGGATTACGTGGCGGCGGTATCCAACGGCCTGGGCTATTGCCTGGCGGTGGAAAAGCTGCTCAACGTGGAAGCGCCGCCGCGAGCCAAAGCGGTGCGGGTGATCCTGACCGAATTGAACCGCATCGCCAGCCACCTGCTGTGGCTAGGCACGCACGCGCTCGATATCGGCGCCATCACGCCGGTGTTTTACTGCTTCCGAGAGCGGGAAGAGGCGCTCAAGATCTTCGAACAGTACTGCGGCGCGCGGCTCACCACGCATGCGTTCCGCATCGGCGGCCTGCAATACGAAACCTACGACGGCTTCGAGCGGGACGTGAAGGAATTCTGCAAGATGTTCCCGGCTAAGGTGGACGAGTACGAAGAACTGCTCACCAACAACCGTATCTGGGCGGGACGGCTCAAGGGTGTCGGCATCCTCACCGGAGACGAGTGCAAGGAATACGGCGTCACTGGGCCGCTGCTACGCGCGGCGGGTGTGAAATGGGACCTGCGCAAGGCGCAGCCGTACTCCGGTTACGAGCAGTACGACTTCGAAATCCCGACCCGCGAGAACGGCGACACCTACGACCGGTACATCGTGCGCATGCAGGAGATGCGGCAATCGGTCCGCATCATGGAGCAGGCGGTTGAAGCGATTCCTGAGGGGCCGATCCTGGGCAAAGTGGGCAAAGTGATCAAGCCGCCGGTGGGCGAGGCGTACGTTTCCATCGAGGCGCCCAAAGGGGAGCTGGGATACTACGTGGTGAGCGACGGTTCGACCCAGCCCTACCGGGTTCGCGTCCGGCCGCCGTCCTACATCAACCTGCAGGCCCTGGATAAGATGGTGCGCGGCGCGCTGGTGGCGGACGTGGTTGCTGTGATTGGAACCTTGGATATCGTGCTGGGCGAGGTGGACCGATGAACCTTCGGAGCCGCGACCGTCAGGGAGCGAAGGGGTGTCGCGTATGATCGGGCTGCTCAAGAGAGTCTTCCTGGTGGACCTGCTTCAGGGACTGTGGGTCACGTTCCGGAACCAGAATCCCAAATACATCTACACCGAACAGTACCCGGCGCAGCGGCCCAAAGTGGCCGAGCGGTATCGCGGCGCGCCGCGCCTCAACATCAACCCGGAAAACGGCGAAACGCTGTGCATTTCCTGCAACCTGTGCGCCCTGGCATGCCCCGAGAACCTGATCGTGGTGACCAGCGAGCGCAACGAGCAGACCAAGCGCAAGGACCTCACCGAGTTTACCTATGACCTTTCCCGCTGCATGTTCTGCGGCCTCTGCGAAGATGCTTGCCCGGTGGATGCACTGGAGCTGACGCAGGATTTCGAGCTGGCCACCTACACCCGCGATGGCCAGATCTGGGACCGCCAGATGCTCGAGGAAGGGCCGCGGCCGACGCAATACAAATGTTAGATACGGTCCTGTTTTACAGTTTTGCGGTGCTGGTGTTGGGGGGCGCCATCCTCACCATCACCAGGCGCAGCGCGGTGCATAGTGCCATCTCACTGATTGTTTCGCTGCTGGGTGTGGCCGGGCTGTACCTGCTGCAGCAGGCTGAGTTCCTGTTCGCGGTGCAGATTGTACTTTACGTGGGCGGCATCATGGTGCTGTTCCTGTTCGTCATCATGCTGGTCAATCTGGACGACGCCGCGCGCGCCCGCCAGTTCAACCGGCAGTGGCTGGTGGCGCTGGCCGCGGTGGCGGCGGTGGGGGCGGAGCTCGGCTACTTCTTCCATCGCGGCGCGGGCGCCTTCCACATCGCGGAAACAGCGGCGGCCCTGCCGCCCGGCACCGGCAACACCGAGGCGCTGGCCGATTCGCTGTTCTCCGAATACCTGCTCCCATTTGAAATCGCATCGGTACTGCTGCTGGTGGCGGTGGTCGGCTCGGTGATCATGGCGAAGAAGAGGATCTGAAAGATGCATCCGGTGACGACGGTCCATTACCTGGCGTTGAGCGCGGCCCTGCTGCTCATCGGGACCATCGGCGTGCTTACGCGCCGCAACATCGTCATTATCCTGATGTCCATCGAACTGATCCTGAACGCGGTGAACATCAACCTGATCGCGTTTTCGCACGCCTGGCACAACCTCGGCGGCCAGGTTTTCGCCATTTTCGTCATCACCGACGCGGTCGCCGAAGCGGCGGTCGGGCTGGGCATCCTGATCGCGCTGTTCCGCAACAAGGAAACCGTGCAGGCCGACGAAATCGATTTGTTGAAGTGGTAGGAGATTTTACGTGGTAGGCAAGCCGTGAATTTTCTCGACCTCATCTGGCTGATTCCGCTGTTCCCGCTGACCGGCGCGGTGCTGATGCTGCTGGTGGGCAAGCTGCTCGATCCGCAGCCGCCCTCCGACGTCGCGGTGGCGCCGGGCGTCGAGCAAAGTGGGGCAGGCGCTCCGCATGCCAACCACGCCCATCATCATCCCGGCCCCTTGCAGAATCTCATTCGCATCATCTGCCCTGGCATGGTGCTGGTCTCTTTTATCTTCTCCGCCGGCGCGGTCTGGCAGCTTGCCCATCTCCCCAACCGCGTGCACCAGGTGATTCAGTTCACCTGGATCGCCGCCATGCCGTTCCACATGGCCAACGGTCACCTCGCCACCTTCCAGGTGGATTGGGGATTTCTGCTCGACCCGCTGAGCTCGGTGATGATTCTGGTGGTGACCGGCGTCGGCTTCCTGATTCACGTGTACGCCACCGGCTACATGGCGCACGATAACGGGTTTTATCGCTTTTTCGGATATTTCAACCTGTTCATATTTTTCATGCTGATGCTGGTGCTGGCCAACAACTACACGCTGCTGTTTGTGGGTTGGGAGGGTGTGGGGTTGTGCAGCTACCTGCTGATCGGCTTTTACTTCCACAAGAAATCGGCGGGTGACGCGGGCAAGAAGGCGTTCATCGTCAACCGCGTGGGCGACGCCGGTTTCGTGCTCGGCATGCTGCTGATGCTCTCGGTGCTGGGCACGGTGCGGTTCACCGACGTCAACGCCGCGCTGCGCAGCGGGCAATTTCCGGTGGAAGCCGGTTACGGCGTGCTGACCGCGATGGCGCTGCTGATGCTTTTCGGCGCCACCGGCAAATCGGCGCAGGTTCCGCTCTATGTCTGGCTGCCGGACGCGATGGAGGGCCCCACGCCGGTCTCGGCTTTGATCCACGCGGCCACCATGGTGACGGCGGGCGTGTACATGGTGGCGCGGTCTTCGGCGCTATTCCAGTTGGCGCCGGTGGCGTGCGCGTGGGTTGCGGGGATCGGCGCTTTCACGGCGATCTTTGCCGCTACCATCGCGCTGGTGCAGAACGATATTAAACGCGTGCTCGCATATTCGACGGTCAGCCAGCTTGGCTACATGTTCCTGGCGCTCGGCGTGGGCGCGTATTGGGTGGCCATCTTCCACCTGTTCACGCACGCCTTCTTCAAGGCCCTGCTCTTCCTTGGTTCGGGCTCGGTGATTCACGCGATGAGCGGTGAGCAGGATATGCGCTACATGGGCGCGCTGAAGAAGAAGATTCCGGTGACGCACTGGACCATGTGGGTGGGCTCGGTGGCGATCGCCGGCATTCCGGGACTGGCCGGGTTCTTTTCCAAGGACGAAATTCTGTGGCAGGCGTTCAGCCACCCGAAAGGCTCCGTCGTGCTGTGGCTGGTGGGCATCGTCACCGCGGCAATGACGGCGTTCTACATGTGGCGGCTGATGAACATGACGTTCTACGGCCAGTCGCGCGTGAAGCCGGAAGTGGCCGCGCACGTACACGAATCCCCGGCGGTGATGACTTGGCCGCTGATCGCGCTGGCCGCGGGCAGCGTGCTGGCCGGCTGGCTGGGCGTGCCCAAGCTGTGGTCGATCTTCGGCGACGTCTTCCGCTGGTTTCCGCGCTGGCTGGAGCCTGTCTTTGCGCTCAGCGGCCCCGAAGGCAAGCATCCCGAATCCATCGAATGGTCGCTGATGATTCTTTCGGTGGCGGTGGCCGCCGGCGGAATTTCGCTAGCCTATTATCTTTACTCGAAGCGGCCGGACATTCCGGATCGCATCCTGGTGCGCGCCCGGCCGTTGTACACCGTGCTCTACAACAAATGGTACGTGGATGAGCTGTACGATTTCCTTTTCGTCAACGGCCTGGGCAAGGGCGGCGGCAGCGCCATGGCGGAGTTCGACCGCACGATTGTGGATGGCGGCGTCAACGGCGCGGGCTGGCTGACGCGCT